>JBBASN010000100.1:0-9243 GCA_040399225.1 Prochlorococcaceae cyanobacterium
GCTCGTGCGCTGGGCGCTGCTGATCGGTTGGCTGCTGCTGATCACATCGCTGTTGCTGCCCGCTCTGGCGCCGTTCGGGCCGGGGCAGCGTCTCCCCGGCAACCGGCTCTTCTGGGGAACAGTGGTGCCGGTTGGGCTGCTGCTGATCGGAGCCATCAGCCATGAGCTCTGGCGGCGCATCTGTCCGCTGGCCTTCGTGTCGCAGCTGGCCCGGGCCCTGGGCCGGCAGCGCTCTCGCCCCGGCCGCAAGGGGCGCCTCGAGGTGGTGATGGTCGACAAGGATTCCTGGCTGGGCCGCCACCACCTGGCACTTTAGTGGAGCCTGCTGATTGCAGGTCTTTGCCTGCGACTGCTGGCGGTGAATGGCAGTCCTCTGGGTCTGGCGATCCTGCTGCTGCTCACCCTGGCGGCGGCGCTGCTGGTGGGTTGGGCCTGGGCTGGCAAGGCCTGGTGCCAGTACGTCTGCCCGATGGGTCCCGTGCAGACCGTGCTCACGGGCCTGCGCGGGCCGCTGGGCAGCACCGCCCACGTGGGAACCAGTGCCAAGGTCACCCAGTCGATGTGCCGCACCGTCGCCGCTGACGGCCGTGAGCAGAGTGCCTGCGTGGCCTGCCAGGTGCCCTGCATCGACATTGACGCTGAGCGCTCCTTTTGGCAGAACCTCCGCGTCAAGCGCAGCCTGAGCTGGATCTGGTTCTCCTATCCGGGCCTGATCCTTGCCTTTTTCCTGCTGATGGAGCAGACGGGCCCTGGCATCTCCCTCGCCGACCAATCGCTGGGCTACCTGCGCTCCGGTGCCTGGGCCTTCGATGCCGATCAGCCCCAGCGGATCTGGCAATCGCTCTGGCCGGGTCAGCCCCTGCCGCGCCTGCTGGAGGTCCCGCTTCTGCTCTCGGCCGCCGCGGCGCTCTCCGCCCTTCTGTTCCGGCAACTCGCCTCCCTCCTGCATCGTCTCCATCTGCGGCAGGGCCTCGGTGAAGCGAGCGAGCGGGCGACCCAGCACGCTCGCCTGATCGCCACGTTCGTGGCGATCAATGGATTCTTCTGGTTCGTTGATCCGTTGCAGGGGGGCCTGGGCCCGGGCGGTGGGCAGCTGCTGCGCTCCCTCGTGCTGCTGGTCACCAGCATTGCCGTATACCGCAGCTGGGGGCGCGACCAGGCCACCTACCGCCGCGAGAGCACCAGCGAAAGCCTGCGCCGCCAGCTGCGCGACCTGCCCGGCCTGGAGGCCGCCCTCGATGGCCGCCGCCTCGACGCGCTCTCGCCCCAGGAGGTGTTCACCCTGGTGAAGGCCATGCCGGCCCTGGGACGCCGCCAGGGGCGGGCCACCTACCGGGAGGTGATGGCCGAGATGCTGCGCGGCGGCCGCCTGACGCGGGCCTCGGCCCTGCTGGAACTGCAGGAGCTGCGTCAGGCGCTGCAGCTCGAGGAGGCCGACCACCACGCCGTGGTGCGCGATCTGGCCCGGGAGCAGCCCGAGCTGCTCGAGCACGATCAGCGCCAGCGCCAGATCGATGTTCTGCGCCACGAAGCAGCGACGGAGTCGATCCGCGAACTCCTGCAGCTCAGCGGCATCGACGTGCTGGAGGCCACGGCGCTGCCTTCCGCCGTCGGCGAACAGCTGGAGCGGCTGCGGGCGAGGATCGGACTGGACGACGGGGCCTGGCAGACGCTGCTCCGGGGTTTCGGTCCTCGGGGGGAGATCGAGCAGCGGCGGCTGCAGGGCCTGCAGGACAACTGGTTGCAGGAGGCCTCCCTCACCGCGTGCCTGGCGGAGCTGGCCCAGGGGGATCCGCTGCTGCGGCCGCTCCATCAGGCCATGATTCAGCGCTCCGAGGGGCTGCGGCCGGAGCTGAACGCCCGCCTGAGTGCCGCCGGTTTCGCTCTGCTGCCCGCGACGGTCACCCCGGCCGGTGATCTCGATCAGGCGCTGGATCTGCTGTGGCGGGATCCCGATCCCGACACGGCCGGCTGGGTGCTGATGCTGGCCCGCGAGCGTGATCCTCAGCGACTGGCCCGCCTCCTGCAGGATCCCCGCAGCGGCCTGGCCTCCTCGGCCTTCCTAGACAGCCAGCGTCGTGGCGAACTTCATCCGGAGCAGTGGCAGGAATTTCTGGTGATCGCCGCTGCCCCCCTGTTCGCTGACCTGCTTCCAAGCGATGTCCTCTGGCTGGCCTGCCACGGCCACCTGCTGGAGAGCAGGCCCGGGGAGCGGCTGATGGAGCGGGGCGACGCCAGCGACTTCCTGGCCCTCGTGCTCGAGGGTCAGCTGCTGGTGCAGACGTCCCAGGGCCACACCGTGGAACTCGGGGTCGGCCAGACCGTGGGGGAGATGGGGGTGATCAGGGGCCGCCCGCGCAGCTCCAGCGTGGACATCGGGCTGCAGGGGGCCCGGTTGTTCCTGCTGCCGGCCGATGCCTTCGAGGAGCTGTTGCGGCGCTCCAGCCACTTTGGCCGCGAACTGATGGTGCAGCTGGCCGAAAGGGTGGCAGAAACACCACAGCCCGCCGCCTGAAGATCTGCAGACAGGCCGAACCCGGCACCATCCGCGGTGATCTGGCTGTGAACATTGGCCGCAACGTGATCCACGGCTCCGACGCCCCCGAAACCGCCGAATTTGAGATCGGCCTGTGGTTCCAGCCCTCCGAGCTGAGCGACTGGACCCCCGCCGATCAGGTGTGGCGCGTGGAGGGCTGAGTTGCCACCTTTGGGGGCGTCTCTGTGCGCCCCCAGACCGTGACACTCCAACCCGTGCGTTCTGCAATGGCCAGGCGCGGCTTGATGGCCTTGGCTGTGGTTGTTGCCGCAGCGACCGCCGCCACGGTGCGTGCCAAACCGGCCGATTCCCTGCCAAAGGTGGTGGATGTGCCCTCGCGTCCAGCCTTTGTGCAGCCACCGGGACGGGCTGAGAGCGATGCCCGGGTGGGGCAGTTGCTGCAGCTCAACACGCTGCTGCGCACTCAGAAGCCCGGCCGGTTGCAGGTGCGCCTGGCGGATGGCCGCAGTTTCCGCCTGGGCGGCGATGCGCTGCTTCGGCTGTCCGTCGGTGTCCTCGATCTGCGCCGGGGCCAGATCATCGCCTGGGTGAATCCCGGCAGCGGTGGCGGTCCGCCATTGCGGGTGAAGACCCGGGTGGGCACCGCCTCGATCGAGGGCACCACCGTGTTCATCGAGGCCACGGAGAACGATGTGAAGGTGTTCAGCTGGGAGGGCACCGTGGCGGTGACCACAGACTCCGGCCAGCGCTTCGTGCTGCGCAGCGGCGAGCAGGGGAGCCACCGTGCCAGAGCTGACGGTGGTGAGGTGTGGGAGGGGCCGACCCGCCTCAGCCGAGCCGAACTCGATCAGCGCCGGGCCAGGAGCATCCTTCTGAATGGGTTCAACGCACCGATGGACACGTTGCCCGTGATCGAGAAGGAGCTGGGCTTCACGCACTGATGGCATCAGGCCACCTGTGGCGCTGGGGCTTGTTCTGGGGAACGGCGCTGGTGGGAGCTCTGGCGGCAGCACCGCTGCTGGAGGGCGCAGATGCCCACTGGCATGCACTCGCCTTTCGGCTGCGCGGTCCACGGCAGCCACCGCCTGAGCTGGTGATCCTCGATGTGGACGAGGCCTCGCTGGGGGTGGCGGATCGTCTTCCCCCCGAGCAGATTGCCGCTTCGCCCCTGTGGCGGCAGATGGACGCCTCCTGGCCCTGGCCGAGGGCACTGCAGGCGGAGCTGGCGGCCCTGGTGCTGGAGCGGGGTGCGCGCCAGGTGGTGTTCACCCTGCTCTACCCCCAGCCCAGCCGCTTCGGCGCGGCGGACGATCGGGCTTTCCTGGAGCGGCTGCGGCCCTGGCGGGAGCGGCTGGTGCTCCCGGTTGGCTACGGCCTCGAACGGGATTCCACCTCCGGTCTCGACCTGTTGCAGCTGCGGCGTCCGGTGTACGGGCTGGGTGCGGTGGGCCTCGATGTGCTGATGGAGGGCCCGGGCGGTGCGATGGAGGCGATCCCCGGTCGCGGCTGGGTGGAGCAGGCGCTGGCTGGCTTTCCGCTTCCCCACCCACCTGCCCTGGCCTACGCCGCCGCCCGTCGGCAGCCGCCTCTCGCCAACCTGGGCATTGATTTTCCCGGTCCGGCCGGCAGCGTGCCGGTGGTGTCCGCCTGGAAGGTGCTGCAGCAGCCCCCGGGGTTCTGGCGGGAGCGGATCGTGCTGCTGGGCCGCACCCCCTCTCGGCTCGCCGACCGGCGGCCATCGCCCTTCGGCCCCCTCAGCAGCGTGGACCTGCAGGCGGCCGCGCTGGCCACCGTGCTGGAGGGCCGCGGGTTCAGGCCTGTGCCCCTGCCGGCCACGGTGGCGCTGTTGCTGGGCTGGGGGGCTCTCGCCCTGGTGGTGCTGGCCCGGCCGGCCCAGGCCAGCGGCACGGCTGCGCTGGCCCTGGCACTGAGCGTGCTGGGGCTGGCCGGTGGCGGGCTGGCCTGGCTGGCGGGCTGGTGGCTGCCGGTCACCGCCCTGCTGGTGGCCCCCCTGGCGGGCGGCGGCGGGCGGGCGTTTGGCCAATGGCTGCGGGAGAGTCGGGAGCGCGCCTACCTGCACCAGGTGCTGGCCCGGCGGATCTCCCCCGCTCTGCTGGCGGACATCCTGCGGGAGCCCGGTCCGCTCGGCACCCAGCTGGGGGGTACCCGGGCCCGCTGTGTGGTGCTGTTCGCCGACCTGGTGGGCTTCACTCCCCTCAGTGAGCAGCTGGCCCCGCCGGTGCTGTTCGCCCTGCTCAATCGCTACTTCGAGGCCATCGCCGCAGCGGTGATCGCGGAGGGCGGTCTGCTGGACAAATTCATCGGCGACGCCCTGATGGCCGAGTTCGGCGTGCCCCGCAGCCGCGGTGACGCGGCGGAGGCCCTGGCGGCGGTGCGGGCCGCCCTGGCGATGCAGGCCGCCCTGGAACGGTTGAACGGCGATCTGGCGGCCCAGGGGCAGCCCACCCTGCGCCAGGGCATCGGCATCCATCTGGGGGAGGTGATCGCCGGCAACCTGGGCTCCTCCCAGCGCCTGGAGTTCACCGTGGTGGGAGCGGCGGTGAACCTGGCCAGCCGGCTCGAGCACCTGAGCCGCCGCTACCCCCACTGCCCGGTGCTGATCAGTGGCGAGGTGTTGGCCCTGCTGCCAGACCAGTTCGATGTGGAGCCTCTCGGCGAGCACCTGCTGAAGGGATGGCCCCACCCGATCGCCGTGTATGGGTTGCGGGAATTGCCGATCAGCCCCGAAAGCGCTTCCAGCTGAAGGCCGCCAGCCAGCGGTCCGCCTCCGCATCCACCCTGCCGGCCAGGGCGCCAGCCACCAGCTCAGCGGTGATCGCCGCCAGCAGCACGCCGTTGCGGTGGTGGCCGGTGGCCAGCCACAGCCCCGGGATCGGCCCTTCGCCCAGCAGGGGTCCCTCGTCTGGGGTGCAGGGGCGGAACCCCCACCAGCGTTCCATCGGCGGCCACTGGCAGGCCTCGGGCAGCAGGGCGGCGATCCCCGCCTCCAGCTGGCGCTGACCGGCGGGGGTGAGGCCCTCATTGAAGCCCGCCTCCGCTTCGCTGGTGGCACCCACCACCAGCAGCCCGTCCTCCCGGCTCACCAGATAGGTGCCCGGTCCGAAGATCACGCGCCGCAGGGCCTGGCGCGGTCCCTGCAGCGAGAGCATCTGGCCCTTCACCGGGAACACCGGCAGCTGGGGCAGCAGCCGGGCGCTCCAGGCGCCGCAGGCCAGCACCGCCCGCCCGGCCGCCAGGCTGAGCTCCTCGCCATCGGCCCGGCGCAGCCGCACCCCCTCTAGGGCCCCGGCGGCCGAGCGCTCCAGGGCCAGCACCTCCGTGCCCTCTTCAAAGGTCACCCCCAGGCCCGCGCAAGCCCGCTCCAGGGCCCGCATCAGCCGCCGGCGGTTGTCGATCTGGCCGTCCTGGGCAAACAGCAATCCGGCCTGCCAGCGGGGGCCGATGCCCGCCACCTCCCGTTCCAGGCCGGACCGATCGAGCGCTTCCCCCCAGGCGGCGGTGGGGTAGGCGTCCCGCTCGGCCGCCGTGGCGAAAGGCACCACGATGCCGCAGGGCCTCAGGCCGCAGGTCAGCCCGCTGTCGGCTTCGATCTGTTCCACCCAGGCGGGGATCCGGGCCAGGCTGGCCTGGCCCAGGGCCAGCTGTTCCCCGCTGAGGCCCTCGGCGTGGGGGGCGAGCATGCCGGCCGCCACAAAGCCGGCGGCCTCGCTGCGCCGGCGGCTGAGCACCATCACCGCCTGGCCGCGGCGGGCGCACTGGTGGGCGATCGCCAGGCCGATCAGGCCGCCGCCGAGAATCAATACGGGGGGGCTGGCCGTTGCCGGCATCGCTGCACTGGCTGTTCGCAGGCCGGTCTAGCGCTCCAACCGCTGGCACAGCCAGGGCAGGCTCAGGCCCTGGATGCTGAGGTTGAGGAACACCACCACGAAGATCAGGCCCTCCACCAGCTCCTCCAGCCGCGGCAGCTCGGCGGGGGCAATGCCTGGCAGGGAGGGCAGGGCCTGGGTGACGCTGTAGCCCAGGGCGATCGGCACAGCCCCGCGCAGGCCGCACCAGGCGATCAGCGCACCGCCCCGCCAGTCGAACGGTGACCAGGGCTGGCAGGCCAGCACGCTCAGGGGTCGGGCCACCAGCATCAGCGCCAGGGCCACCAGCACGCCGGGCAGCACGGCGCCGGGAATGCTGCGGGCCTCGATCAGCACGCCGAACAGCAGGAACACCGTAATCTGCATCGTGGTATTGAACGGCTCCAGGCTGTGTTCGAGCAGCTCCGGGGTGATCAGTTTGTTGTCGTAGATGTTGTTGGCCAGGAACAGCCCCGTCACGTAGGCGGCGATGAAGCCCGAGCCCCCCAGCAGGCTGGCGAAGCCGTAGGAGGCCAGGGCGATGGCGATGCCCACCACCAGGATCTGGTCCTTGCTGGTGATCAGCTGGTTGAGCACGAACTGGGCCAGATAGGTGAGGATCAGGCCCACGAGGATGCCGCTGCCCACGCTCTTGATGAAGCCCTGCAGCTGATCCAGCAGCGCCGCCCCCTCACTGCCCCCCTGGCCGGTGAGGCCGACGATCAGAAACAGGAAGAGGATGGCGGCGGGATCGTTCACCGACGACTCGAACTCCACCAGGGAGCGCACCCGCACCGGGATGCGCTCCTGCACGCCACGCAGCACGCTGAGGGTGGCGCCGGCGTCGGTGGAGCCCAGGCATGCCGCCACCAGCAGGGCCAGCGTGTGCGGGATCGGGTTACCCAGCCCCTGGAACACCGCCCAGATCAGGCCGCCCAGCACCAGCGACGACACGGCCACGCCCCCCACCGCCAGCAGCACGCCGTAGCCCAGGAAGCCGCGGATGTGCTGGGTGTCGGAGTTGAGCCCGGCCACGAACAGCAGCATGCTCAGGGTCACCGTGTTCAGGGCATCCACCGCGGTCACCGACAGCAGGCCCGTGCCGGGCTGGAGTGCCACTCCCAGCACCAGGATGCCGAGGATCGCCGGCACCCTCAGGTGCAGCGCCAACCGGCTGGCCACCAGGGTGGCCAGATAGATCACGGCGATCACCGCCAGCACCCCAGGCAAGCTCAGCTGCAGGGCGGCGGCCGCGGGTTCGCTGGGGGTCATGGGCTGGGGCCGGGGAGAGAGGAGCTGGGAGATGGGCTGGCCGGTGCAGGGGCAGCCGAGGTCCTGCCCATCTGCGGCACCGCCTCGGCGAACCACTGGAACAGCAGGGGGGAGAGCAGCAGCAGGCTGAGCAGGTTGGGCAGCACCACCAGGGCCTCCAGCAGCTCGGCGATCAGCCACAGGCCGCTGCCGCCGTAGGGCGCCAGCAGCACCAGGGCTGCGCACCAGCAGCAGCGGAAGGCCAGGCGCCAGCGGGCGCCCGCCAGAAACAGCACGCAGCGCTCCGCAACCACAGCGGCGCTGAGGATGGTGGTGAAGCTGAACAGCACGATCGCCAGGTGGCTGATCCACTGCGACCCCGGCCGGGCCCAGCCCATCGCCGCGTCCACCATGGCCAGGGGGGCGATCCCAGCGCCAGCGCCACTGGCTCCGCTGGCGATCAGCAGCAGGCCGGTGGCGCTGCACAGGGCCGTGTCCACCAGGTTGCCGAGCATGGCGATCGAGCCCTGGCGCAGGGGATCGGCGGGTCTGGCCGCGGCCTGCACGATGGCGGCGCTGCCCGTGCCGGCCTCGTTGGAGAACACCGCCAGGCGCACGGCGGCGCTGATCGTCACGGCCACGCCCCCAGCGGCGATGGCCCGGGGGGCGAGGGCGCCCGCCAGCACCTGCTCCAGCGCGGGGCGCAGGTCGGGGCCATGGGCCAGCAGCAGCGCGGCCATGGCCAGCCCGTAGCCCAGCACCATCAGCGGCACCAGCAGTGTCGCCACCCGGCCCACCCGCCGCAGGCCGCCACTGATCACCGCCGCCGTGGCCAGGGCCGTCACCAGGCCGGTGAGCAGCGGCGGACTGCCCAGGTCCTGGGCCATCACGGCCGCCAGCTGGCCGATCTGCAGACCGTTCGAGGAGCCGAAGGCCGAGAGCACGGTCATCGCCGCGAACATGCCCGCCAGGGCGCGCCAGCGGCGGTGCAGGCCCCGCCGGATCGTGAGCATCGGGCCGGCCAGCACGCTGCCATCGGCCTGGGGCCTGCGGAAGCGAACAGCCAGGGCCGTCTCCGCGAATTTGAGAGCCATGCCCACCAGTGACACGGCCCACAGCCAGGCCAGCACCCCTGGCCCACCGAGACTCACCGCCAGCGCCACGCCGGTGATGTTGCCGATGCCCACGGTGCTGCCCAGGGTCACCAGGAAGGCCGTGCCGCTGTCCAGTTCGCCGTCGCCGGGAGGCATTCCGGGATGGCGCAGGCTCCGCCAGAGCTGGCGCAGCCCATAGGGAATCAGCCGCCAGGGCCCGAAATTGAGCCCCAGGCAGAGGAACACCGCCACGAAGCACACCCAGTCGGCCAGGAGCCCCCACACAAACGCGTGAAGCGCCGCAACCAGTTCCATAGGATCGGGCCTGATCGGCAGGCGATGGGCTCATGGTGGCGGATGGGGCGGCGAACGGGCCAGGGAGCGTGGCATGGGAGGCCGTGATCGGCCTGGAGACCCACGTGCAGCTGGGCACCGCCAGCAAGATCTTCACCTGCGCCTCCACCACCTTCGGCGACGATCCCAACACCCACATCGATCCGGTGGTGTGCGGCCTGCCGGGCACCCTGCCGGTGCT
>JBBASN010000101.1:0-3212 GCA_040399225.1 Prochlorococcaceae cyanobacterium
GTGGTGGTGATGGGCCAGCTGGGCGACTTCGACAGCCTGGAGTACGCCCAGGCCCTGGCGGCCGCACTGCCGCGACTGGAAGCCGCCGGGATCGGCCTGCTAGTGATCGCCATCGGCAACGACGCTGGCGCCGAGCGCTTCTGTGCCTACACCGGCCTGCCCCGGCCCTGCCTGGCGGTGGATCGGGGCCCCGAGCTGCACCGGGCCCTGGGGCTCTACGCCGGTCTGCAGGCGGGCGGACCCTGGCCTTCCCTGCTGCTGATGTGCGCGGGCATCGGCTCCCCCGGCACCCTGGCTGAAGTGCTGCGCGGCTACAGCGGCGACCGCCAGGCGCCGCAGCGGCTGCAATCCCCCCTGTTCGCGCTGCTGGGCAGCGGCTACCAGCGTCCGTTCGAACTGGCCAGCGTGCGCCTGGGCAACATGGTGGAGGTGCTGGGCCGCTGGCGCACCTATGTGCCCAGCGATGCCCACCTCACCCAGCGCGGCGGCACCTTCCTGCTCGATGGCGACAACCGCCTGCTGTACGAGCACCGAGACCGGGGGATCCTCGGCTTCTCGGAAACCATGGCCCGACCGCTCAGCTTCCTCAAGCCCTTCCTCGATCCCGAGCGATCGGCTCAGCCTGGGTCAGGCACGCAGGCATAAGTGGTGACGCTGGCGCGGCGCTGCCTGAACTCCGGCGCCTGCGGATCCGCCGGGCTCCACCACCAGCGGCCGTCGGTGTAGCTGGGGGCTCCGGCGTTGTTGGTGCGCGGCAGCTGCAGGCTGACGCCACGCCACTGCAGCACCACATAGGCCCCCGGCACGGTGCCGGCGGTGGTGTTGGGGATGTCGGCGGCGTCCACAGCGCCCGCATACACCTCGGCCAGCAGCGGATCGCCGTCGCACAGGTAGGCCTGGCGCTGCAGGGGGCCCGGCCCGATGGCCCAGGCAGGTGTCGCCAGCAGCAGGCCGAACAGCAGAGAAAGCAGCCAGGTCATCGGTACCGCCATGCACGGTCCATAGGATCGCCCCACCAGCGCCCTGCCTGCCCGTGGCTGAGTCCAACGCCGCCACTGCCAACGATCCCGCCAGGGCTGCCCTGGAACTGGCGGGCGGCGGCAGCCTGCGCGGCACGGTGCGAGTGCCGGGAGATAAATCGATCTCCCACCGCGCCCTGCTGTTCGGCGCCATCGCCGAGGGCATCTCCCGGATCGAAGGCCTGCTGCCCGCCGAAGACCCCCTCTCCACCGCCGCCTGCCTGCGGGCCATGGGGGTGGAGGTGTCGGCGATTCGCGCCGGTGAAGCGGTGAGCGTGCAGGGGGTGGGGCTCGATGGCTTGCAGGAACCGGCCGACGTGCTCGACTGCGGCAACTCCGGCACCACTATGCGGTTGATGCTGGGGCTGCTGGCCGGCCGCACGGGCCGCCACTTCGTGCTCAGCGGCGACGCCTCCCTGCGGGGGCGGCCGATGCGGCGGGTGGGGGCGCCCCTGGGCCAGATGGGTGCCGTGATCCACGGCCGCAAGGACGGCAACTTCGCCCCCCTGGCGGTGCTCGGTTCGGCCCTGCGGGGCACCACGATCCACACGCCGGTGGCCTCGGCCCAGGTGAAGAGCGCCATCCTGCTGGCGGGCCTCACCGCCACGGGCCCCACCACCGTGATCGAGCCGGCCCAGAGCCGCGACCACAGCGAGCGCATGCTGCGGGCCTTCGGTGCCGAGCTCACGGTGGGGGGCCCGGGCCACACCGAGGTCACCGTGGTGCCCGGCGCCAGCCTGCGCGGCCAGAACGTGGTGGTGCCTGGCGACATCAGCTCCGCCGCCTTCTGGCTGGTGGCCGGGGCCATCACGCCCGGCGCCGAGCTCACGGTGGAGAACGTGGGCCTCAACCCCAGCCGCACCGGCATCCTCGATGTGCTGGCCCAGATGGGCGCCCGGATCGAGGTGCTCAACCCGCGCGATGTGGCCGGCGAGCCGGTGGGCGACCTGCGCGTGTGCCATGGGCCCCTGCAGGCCTTTGCGATCGGCGGCGAGCTGATCCCGCGGCTGGTGGATGAGATCCCGGTGCTGGCGGTGGCCGCCTGCTGCGCCGAGGGCGTCAGCCGCATCACCGACGCCGGCGAGCTGCGGGTGAAGGAAACCGACCGGCTGGCGGTGATGGCGCGCCAGCTGGGTGCCATGGGAGCCCGCATCGAGGAATTCGAGGACGGCATGGCTGTCACCGGCATCACGACCCTGCGGGGCGCCGCCGTGGACAGCGAGACCGACCACCGGGTGGCCATGAGCCTGGCGGTGGCGGCCCTGGTGGCAGAGGGCAGCACCAGCCTGGCGCGCCCGGAGGCGGCGGCCGTGTCCTATCCCGGCTTCTGGGATGACCTGCAGCGCCTGCGTGGCTGAGGCTGGGCCCCTGCGGCCCCACCTTGGCGCCGACGGCAGCTTCAGCCTCTGGAGCGACCACTTCGGCGAGGGCTTCCATGGGGGCATCGGTGCCCTGAGCGAGGCGCGGGCGAAGTTTGTGCACCCAGCCCAGCTGGAGCGCTTACCCCGCGGCCGGCGGCTGCGGGTGGTGGATGTGGGCTTCGGCCTGGGCACCAACAGCGCCGCCCTGCGGGAGGCCGCCGAAGACTGGGGCCTGGAGCTGGAGATCTGGGGGCTGGAGTGCGACCCCCAGCCCCTGCGCCAGGCCCTCGCCACCCCCGCCTTTCGCAGCCAGTGGCGGCAGCACACCGTTCGCTGGCTGGAAGGGATCCTGGCCGCGGGCGGCGAGAGCGGGCTGCTGTGGGGGGATGCCCGCCAGCGACTGCCGGAGCTGCTGGGCGAGCGGCGACTGGCCGGCCACTGTGATCTGGTGCTCCTGGACGCCTTCTCCCCCCAGCGCTGTCCGGAGCTCTGGAGCGATGAGTTCCTCGACCAGCTGGCCCGCCTGCTTGAGCCCCGGGGCCGGCTGCTCACCTACTGCTGCGCCGCCGCCGTGCGCCGCAGCCTGATGCAGGCCGGACTGGAGCTGGCCTCCATCCAGGCGCCGCCCGAGCAGGCAGCCGACAACGGCGAGCTCTGGAGTTTCGGCACCGTCGCCAGCCCCTCTGCCCTGCTGGACGCGGGCGCTGCAGGAGGCAGCCCCCTGAAGCCCCTGAGCGCCATGGAACGGGAGCACCTGGGCACCCGGGCGGCCGAGCCCTACCGCGACCCCGGCGGCCAGGCCAGCGCCGCGGAGATCCTGGCGGCCCGCCAG
>JBBASN010000101.1:3312-9241 GCA_040399225.1 Prochlorococcaceae cyanobacterium
CTGTTGGAGCAGCACCGGGCCAGCGGCGCCGCCGTGACCCTGCTCACCGCCCGCCTGGACGACCCCACCGGCTACGGCCGCGTGTTCGCCGATGGCCAGGGGCGGGTGGAGCGGATCGTGGAGCACCGCGACTGCAGCCACGCCCAGCGCACCAACAACCTCATCAACGCCGGCATCTACTGCTTCAACTGGCCGCGGCTGGCCGAGGTGCTGCCCCAGCTCAACAGCAACAACGACCAGGGCGAGCTGTACCTCACCGACACTGTGGCCATGCTCAGTCCTGCCATGCACCTGGAGGTGGCCGATGCCGATGAGATCAACGGCATCAACGACCGCCTGCAGCTGGCCCAGTGCGAAGGGGTGCTGCAGCAGCGGCTGCGGGAGCACTGGATGCGAGAGGGGGTGACCTTCACCGATCCGGCCAGCTGCACCCTCAGCGACGGAACCCGCTTCGGCCGCGACGTGGTGGTGGAGCCCCAGTGCCACTTCCGCGGTGCCGTGACCATCGGCGAGGGCTGCCGTATCGGCCCGGGCTGCCTGATCGAGCAGACGCAGATCGGCGAGCGGGTGGAGATCGTGCAGTCTGTGGTGCGCGAGGCGGCGGTGGCGGCCGACTGCGCCATCGGTCCCTATGCCCACCTGCGTCCCGCCGCCCAGCTGGGCGAGGGCTGCCGGGTGGGCAACTTCGTGGAGGTGAAGAAGAGCACCCTGGCTCCGGGCTGCAAGGTGAACCACCTCAGCTACATCGGCGACGCCGACCTGGGAGAAAACGTGAACGTGGGCGCCGGCACGATCACCGCCAACTACGACGGCGTCAACAAGCACCGCACCGTGATCGGCGCCGGCAGCAAAACGGGCGCCAACTCGGTGCTGGTGGCGCCGATCACCATCGGCGAAAACGTGACCGTAGGGGCCGGCTCCACCCTCACCAAGGATGTGCCCAGCGGCGCCCTGGCACTGGGCCGCGCCCGCCAGCTGGTGCGCGAGGACTGGCGGGGCCCGGCCTAGAGCAACCCCTCGAGCAGCGGCAGCAAGCGCTCAAGAGCCACGCCGCGGCTGGCCTTGAGCAACAGCACGTCGCCGGGGGCCAGCCACTCGGCCAGTGGGCCAGCCGCCTGCTCGGGGCTCTCCACCACCGCCAGGCAGGGCAGGCCGGCTGCCGCCTCGGCCATCGCCGCCGCCTCGGCTCCAGAGGCCACAACCACCAGGCCATCGAGCCCCCGCTGGCGTGCCCGTTCGGCCACTTGGCGGTGCAGCGCCTCGCTCTGCTCGCCCAGCTCCAGCATCGTGCCCAGCACGGCGAAGCGCCGGCCGTCCTGACTGGCCAGCAGGTCCAGGGCCGCCAGCACCGCCTCCGGCGAGGCGTTGTAGGTCTCATCCAGCACCGTGAGCCCACCCAGATGCAACCGCCGGTTGCGGCCCTCCGATCCGGCCACCTCAAGCTCCTGCAGCGCCGCCAGCGCCACCCCCAGCTCCCGCGCCACGGCGACAGCCAGCAGCAGGTTGCGGGCGTTGTGGCGTCCAGCGAGGGGCAGCTGCAGCCGCTCGCCCTCCAGCTCCAGCACGCTGGCCGCGCCGTCGTAGCGGCCCACCAGATCGGCCTGCTCCTGGCCCGGCTCGCCATGCAGGGCGATGCGGCAGACGCGCCCCTGCCACACCGCGGCCACCGCCGCCTCCAGCAGGGGATCGCCGCCCGGGATCACCAGCAGGCCATCCCCCTTGAGAGCGGTGGTGATCTCACACTTGGCCCGGCCTATGGCCTCGCGGCTGCCCAGGCGGCCGATGTGGGCGGTGCCGATGTTGGTGATCACCGCGACGTCCGGCTCAGCGCAGACGCTCAGCCGCTCGATCTCTCCCAGCCCGCGCATGCCCATCTCGATCACCAGGGCGCGATGCTCCGGGGTGGCCTTGAGCAGGGTGAGGGGCACGCCCACGTCGTTGTTCTCATTGCCACTCGAAGCCAGCACCGGGCCCAGGGATCCCAGGGCGGCGCGCACCAGCTCGCGGGTGGTGGTCTTGCCCGCCGAACCCGTCACCGCCACCACCGGCAGCCCCAGCTGCCGCCGCCACCGCTGCGCCAGCTGCTGGTAGGCCAGCAGGGTGTCGTCCACCACCCAGATCGCACAGCCCTGCCCAGCAGCCTGCTGGGAGAGGCTCTCCAGGGCGGCGGGGTCCAGGCCATCGGTCTGCAGCAGCAGCGCCCGACAGCCGGCCACCACGGCATCGGCCAGAAAGCGGTGGCCGTCAAAGCGCTCGCCCACCAGCGGCACGAACAGACTGCCGGGCGCCAGTGAACGGCTATCGGTGCTGATCGCGCTCAGCTGCGGCGAGGGGCTCTCGCTGGCATCCCCCAGCAGGGGCCAACCCCAGAGCTGCTGCAGGCAGGCGAGATCAAGGGGCATGCGCAGGCGACGGAGGAGCGAGCAGGATCATGCCTGAGCCCACCCGGGCGCTGCGCGCCAGCGGCGTTCCCTGGGAATCCAGCAGCCACAGGCGCCCCGCGCCCAGGGATTCAGCCCGCAGCTGCCACTGCTCCGCCAGCTCCTGGCGCTCGGCCGCCGGCAGCGCCTGCCAGCCAGTCGGATCCAGCACCAGCTCCAGATCCCCATCCGGTTCCCGCAGGCGCGCCGCCCCCAGCAGCCCGGCCCCCGGCTCGTTGGCGAAGACCTCCAGCAGGGGGTCGGGCTCAGGGAGTTCAGCGTTCTCTGGGGGTTCTTCAGCCGGGTATTCCTCAGCGGATGGGGGCTCAGCGATGGGCTGCTCCGCCGATGGCTGCTCAATCAAGGGGTGCTCCGCCGGGGATTGCTCAGCGAGCGGTCCATCAACGGGGCGCTCAACAGCCGAGGACACCTCGGCGGTGGGAGCCTCATGGACCCTCTCACCTGGGGATGGACTGCCCAGGCTCCCCAGCCCCCAACCGGCCGCCACCAGCAGGCTGAGCAGCAAGGCCAGCAGCAACGGCCAGAACCAGGCCGCCAGCGCCTGGGGCCAGAACGCCGGCCGGGGCAGATCACCCTGGCGGTTGCGCCGCCACAGCTGCCACATCCCCAGCCGCATGGAGGCCAGCACCGCAAGCAGGTCACGGCGCAACAGGCCCCAGGGATTCACGTACGGGGCGGGAAGATCCTCGCCGTCCGGCCGATCCCGCAGCTCAGCCACCAGGGACGATCAGCGCCGCTTGAGCAGCCCCGCCAGCCCCCGGCGGCTGGGGTCGGCATCCTGGCCTTGGGAGAACTGCTCCACCGCCGCCGCCTCCGGCGTGGGCTCCTTCACGCCGCACACATCGCGGTACATGGCGTCGTATTCCAGCGCCGAACGCTCCCAGCTGAAGTCCACCGCCATCGCCCGCTTCTGCAGCTCGGCCCAGGCCGTGGGATTGCGGTA
Source organism: Prochlorococcaceae cyanobacterium (assembly GCA_040399225.1). GTDB lineage: Bacteria > Cyanobacteriota > Cyanobacteriia > PCC-6307 > Cyanobiaceae > NIES-981. Next base: position 6,697 of record JBBASN010000101.1, read on the forward strand.
GGCCTCCCAGGAGCGCACGATCGCGGTGTAGAAGTCGATTGGCTCGTAGCGGTCAAAGCCGTAGCCAGTGCCCCGCCCGGCGGCCGGATCATTGGGGGGCACCGTGTCCACCAGGCCGCCCACCATGCGCGCCACCGGGATTGAGCCATAGCGCATCGCCAGCATCTGACTGATGCCGCAAGGTTCGAAGCGGCTGGGCATCAGGAAGGCGTCACTGCCCCCATAGATCAGCCGGGAGAGGGCATCGTCGTAGGTGAGGAACACGGCGAAACGGCCGGGATGGTGAGCGGCCATCTGCCAGAGGCCGGCCTCATAGGCCCGGTCGCCGGTGCCCAGCACCACGATCTGGCTGTCGGTATAGGCCAACACGCGGTCGGCCACCTGCAGCAGCAGATCCACCCCCTTCTGGTCCACCAGCCGGCTCACCATGCCCATCAGATAGCTTCGGGGGTTCACCGTCAGCCCGAAACGCTCCTGCAGCTGGCGCTTGTTCTGCGCCCGCGGAGCCAGGTCCTCGGCCGTGAACCGGGCGGGCAGGGCGGCATCGCTGGCCGGATTCCAGTCATCCACATCGATGCCGTTGAGGATGCCGCGCAGCTTGCCGCTGATGAAATTGAGCAGCCCCTCCAGCTTCTCGCCGTATTCGGCGGTGCGGATCTCCTGGGCATAGGTGGGCGACACCGCATTCACCCGATCGGCATAGAGCAGGGCCGCCGCCATCGTGTGGTCCCCCTGCATGTACCAGGGGCACCAGGTGATGCGGTCGAGCTTCCAGCGCCAGGGGCCCTGGTACTTGAGGTTGTGGATGGTGAACACGGTGCTGATCTCCGGGTCCTGGTGCATCCACACCGGCAACATGCCGGTGTGCCAGTCGTGGCAGTGCAGCACCTGGGGCTTCCAGTGGTGCCAGCAGAACTCAGCGGTGGCACTGGCGAAGAAGGTGAAGCGCCAGTCCTCGTCGTCGCCGCCGTAGATCCGCTCGGCGTCGAACACGGGATGGCCCACCAGGTACAGGGGCAGACCGGTGGTGGGATGGGTGGCTTCAAACACCGCAAAGTCGTTGCCCATCGTGTGGCCCCGCCACACCGGTTCCGAGGGGATCGACAGCCGTGACCAGAGCCGGCCGTAGCCCGGCAGGATCACGCGCACATCATGGCCGAGCCGGGCCAGGGCGGGGGGCAGGGACCCCACCACATCGCCCATGCCGCCCACCTTCACCAGGGGGGCGCATTCAGCCGCTGCGAACAGGATGCGCATCCCACCACTCATCAGGTGGGCGCAACTGTAAGGGTGGTCTCCTCCCGTTCCCGCCGGCTTCAGGGCAGAACGGTGACGGGAGTGCCCAGCCGCACCAGCTCGAACAGCTCCTGCACGTGCTCATCGAACAGGCGCACACAGCCGTGGGATACGGCCTGGCCGACGCTGTCACGGTTGGGAGTGCCATGGAAGCCGGAACTCACACAGCCCTCCACCACCAGGTGCTCCCGGCCGTTGAAGCCGGAGCGGCCCAGGCAGTCGCGGTGGAAGCCGATCCAGCGGCTGCCCAGGGGGTTGGCCGGCCCCGGCGGCACCGTCTCGCCGGTGGCGGGGTGTTCCCAGCTGGGGTCGGCCACCCGCTCGATCACGGCAAAGCGCCCTACCGGCGTCTCCCAGCCGGGTCGGCCGACGGCCACCGGGAAGCTGCGCAGCTCCTGGCCGTTCTCCAGCACTCGTAGCAGCCGGCGGCGGCGGTCGAGCACCAGCTCCCGCTGGGCCGGCACCTGCTCCTGCAACACAGCCACCGGCTCAGGGGCGGCTTGATCGGAGCGGAATGGGGCACGCACGCTGAGCACCTCGCCGAGGGCAGCGGCCTGAGGATGGGGAGCTGAATCCTCAGTTGTGGTGAGTGCAGCTGTGGTAAGTGCGGCAAAGCCTGGACCAGGGGACACCAGGGCCGCCGCCAGTCCAGCAACCAGCCCACCCAACAGCACCGGAAGCCTCCTGGAGGGAACCATCCGCCGGAACGGCCAAGCAACACATCGAGACCTCACGGTAGCCAGGGCTCGGCGGAGAAGTCCGGCGGGCGCTTCTCCAAAAAGGCATTGCGGCCCTCCTGGCCCTCGGCCGTCCGGTAGAAGAGATGGGTGGCCTGGCCCGCCAGTTCCTGGATCCCCGCCAGGCCATCGGTTTCGGCGTTGAAGGCCGCCTTCAGGCAGCGGATCGCCGTGGGGCTGTGCTGGAGCACCTCCCGGGCCCAGCGCACCCCTTCCTCCTGCAGCTGCTCCAGCGGGACCACCGCATTCACCAGCCCCATGGCCAGGGCCTCCTCCGCCCCGTACTGGCGGCAGAGAAACCAGATCTCCCGGGCCTTGCGCTGGCCCACCACCCGGGCCAGGTAGCCGGCGCCGAAGCCGCCATCGAAGCTGCCCACCCGTGGGCCGGTCTGCCCGAAGCGGGCGTTGTCGGCCGCCAGGGAGAGATCGCAGAGTAGATGCAGCACCTGGCCGCCGCCGATCGCATAGCCCGCCACCAGGGCGATCACCACCTTGGGCAGGCTGCGGATCAG
>JBBASN010000102.1:0-9209 GCA_040399225.1 Prochlorococcaceae cyanobacterium
TGGTGGCCGCGGCGATGGGGCACAGCGTGCAGACCCACCTGGCGGCCTACAGCCGTTGGTGCGGGGATGACGTGGTGGACGATGCCTTCGCCAAGGCCGAGCAACGCCTGCTCGCATCCTGAAGCCGACCGGTCAGAAGCCAGTGAGCACTGGAAGAGCCGGTCGGCCATGACAGGTCGCGGCGAGCGGGCCATTCTTGATGCGGCTTCATGGCGAATGGTTCGCCCGCCACCCCAACACCACCCCCACAGATCTACGGTTCAGGGCCCATGAGGCCAGCTGTCCCATGGCCCTGCTTCCCTCCCCGCCAACATCCACCAGGTCAGGGCCTGCCAGATGGCTCAGCACAACAGACGCGCCTCACGTCTGAGAACCTGGCCTGGGTGAATGAAAAGATCAAGGAGCCAGGCTGGGCTCGGCAATTCCTGATCTCTGCCGGCCTCCTCGATTCCAATGGTCATTGGAATTCCTCCTATTGGCCTGAAGATGGCGAAACCGGTTCGAAATAACCTCAGCCCCTTCTTCTGAACCACGGTTGGGATCGATCCCTTGCGGCGCTTGTGATCGAAGGCCAACTCTTCTTTCCAGGATCAGGCTTCAAGGCAAAGAGTCGCGCGCAGATCCCATTCGCAATCCTGAGTGCATTGCCGGCCACTTCTGAGTCCCTGGCTTCACCTGAAGCGTCGCCCTGGGTCCAGCCCCAACGCCTGGTGTTCTTGCCCGGGCCGAATCTGGCCCAGCCCTGAGGATTGCTCAGGGTCCTTTGCCGCGATTCAGACTGGACCGGAGTGCTGGGCTGGGTTGTTCATGGCGCATCGCGTGTTGACCGAGATCGCCGTCAGCATCACGGACCACAAGAAGAACCCCACTGCCACCGTGGCGGCGGGCAAGGGGATGGCCGTCGCAGTGCTTAACCACAACGAGCAAGCCTTCTATTGCGTGCCTGCCAAGGCCTACGAGGAGCTGATGGACCTGGTCGATGACCTGGAGCTGGGTCGCCTCGCTGATGCCCGGTTGGCAGAGACAGAAAATCAACCGCTGTATTCTGCTTAAAACGAAAACCATGAAAAGTGGCTAAGCAGTTCTACTGAGGGGGTTTTGCTCTGCATGGTGTACAATCAGCAAGGAGAATGCGAACCGCTTCAGATAGCAGCCCTCCGAACACTAAATTGAACCTCCCCTTTAGAGCATCGTGCCCAGATTGGAAGAGCAATCATCTGCAATGCTTCAGTCAGAAAGCACTCCGGAACAGCTTCGTCAACTCACGGCGTTGAGCCGTCATCTCATCACCAATCCTGAGACAGCGAGCCGGGTCAGATCAGCGGCGAATCCTGAGGAGATCGTGGCCATCGCCTCGCAGGTGGGCTTACCGATCTCCGTGGGAGTTCTGCGCACAAATTGCTGGGAGCTCCAGGCCGATCATTGGCCCTGGGCAAGAGAATCCGGTCGCTGGCGTATCGAGTTCTTTCTCCAGTCATCAAGCTGAATGGGAATACGGCTTACGGCTCCGGTCAGTGCCGGGGCTTGATCAGCTGCATCACCTGGGGACCAAAACCTGCCAGGCGGCGTTCACAGTCCAGGGCAGCCAGAATGGCCCTGGCGGCCTGATCAAGATCGCCGGCAGCAGCTGCACTGACAGCTCGGGAGCCCCAGAGGGTCAGTTCGGCCTGGAGACGGGGACGGAGATCTCGGTCTGCTGGCGTCACTGCCGGCAGGGCCTTGGCTACGGGGGTACTTGTAGGGATGCTGAAAGTGGCGGTCATTGGATAACTATAGAGACTCGATAGCGCCTGCAATCGCGATCAATTGTCCTTCAAGGTGTCGGCTTGGTTGGCTGACCCATCGGCTCTGAGGCACCCACGCGCCACAGTTGCAGCAGACAAGTGCGCCAAGGTGGAGCCTGGAATCAGCCTGGGAACGGGCCCAGGATCAGCCTGGCGATTGATCAGGGGACGATGGACTTCCCTCAGGTGCCGGGCTCCTCGCAGTTGCCGCCGAGGGCGGCGATCTGGTCTCGCAACGTCTGGATCCTGGTGCCATCCCCGCGGGTGATGGCCACAGCGAGGGCAAACTCCAGCTTTTCCAGCTGGTGGTCGTTTTCGCTGCTGCGCAATGAAGAGCAACTTGGCTCGGGGGGAGCACAGGGGGTGATGGCTGGGCGGCGCAACCCTGAGCTGCTGCCAGGGGTGGACCCGTGGGCGGAAGCCGAAGTGGAGATGGTGGGGAATGCCATGGCCGACTTTCTTTCCATTCTGCCACCGCTGACCAGGGGCAGGGTTTGCAACGATCAGGCGGCCAGGGGTTGATCACCTCCCAGGAGATGGTCCTCGTCGACCTCGGCAGCTGGGTGGGCCGGCTGGTCCTCAAAGCCCAGCAGACTGCGGCAATCATGGAGAAGTCGCTCCACATTCTCCAGGCTGTCGAGCTGTTCGGACTCCTGGTGGTTGCCCTGATCAGACCACTGGGCCAGTTGCACTTCCAACGCCTGCAGACGCTGTTCCAGCTTCACGACCCGCTGGGAGAGGGCATGGGTGGTCTGGGCCAGATCCTCGGTGTTGCGAGTGATCCGAAAGGAAACGGATTCTGCTGCCATGACAGGTGAGACATGATGCCGATGACAACACAGATTCCGACCCCAGCCAAGCGCAGCGCTGCACTGACTTCCCCCTGATCGCAACTGCAGCGCAGCTGGATCGCCGCCGGATCACGGAGAGAATGGACGAATGACCACACTCTGGACTTTGCCGATCATGCTCCTGGCGGGCATCGGCGGCGGACTGCTCGCCCTGCGCACCGGCATTCCCGCAGCTCCCCTCGCGGGTGCCCTGCTGGCAGCTGGGGCCCTGAGCCTGAGTGGCCGCCTGGAGCCGGTGAGCTGGCCCCCTGGCACCCGCACCGTGCTGGAAATCGCCATCGGCACGGTGATCGGCACCAGCCTCACGGCCACCGCCCTCGAGGAATTGCGTCATCTCTGGAAGCCCGCCCTGCTGATCACCCTCACGCTGGTGATCGCCGGCCTGGGAATCGCCCTGCTCTGCAGCCGCCTGCTGGGACTCGATCCGGTGGTGGCCCTGCTCGGTGCGGCCCCGGGGGGGATCAGTGGCATGAGCCTGGTGGGTGCGGAATTTGGCGTGGGAGCGTCCGTGGCCGCTCTGCACGCCATCCGTCTGATCACCGTGCTGATCGTGCTGCCCCTGGTGGTTCGGTTGGTGGTACCCCAGGCCGGTCCTCCGGGGTGAGCGACCTCCGCACTCGACGAGGCCCGGCCCGATCGATAGCTTGGGCCTTGCTTCCAGATCCTGAAGCCATGGGCCAACGCCTGACAGCGTCGTTCAACCGTCCCCATCCCTCCGGAGCTGCCCGCCCGTGGCGCCGGCAGCTGGGCAAGGCGCTGGCCCTGGCCCTGGTGGCAGGCCCGCTGGTGCCGGCCGGGGTCGAAGCCCAGACCCGGCAGACGACAATCGGCACCAAGGGGGCCCAGATCTATTGCTTCATGCGCAACAACGGCAACACCCACCCAGTGAGCTGGGATGCTGCCTATGCCGTGATCAAGCGTCAGGGCGATGGGCCGTTCAAGACCTCTCCCCAGCACGCGGCAGTGCTGATCACGGAAACCGTGGTGGACAACCCCACGGAATTCCCGGATTGCGGCCGTTACCTGGGAGATCTGTTCAAGCAGCCTGAGGGCAGTGGTGAAGCGCCCAGGTCGACCGGAGGCCTGACCCGCAATGAGCGCTACGGCACCTGATACCTGGCGGCGGCTGGCCCGGTCGAGCTGTTGGCCGCTACTGGTTGTGGCGCTCGTCTGCGCCGGTTGCGCAGAGGCACCGCTACCAAAGCAGGCCATTCGCCGCGATGACTGCCTGCGGGAGCTGAAGCTGGCCAACCTCAGCGAGCGTCTGCAGGCCTGTCATGCCGTGGTGGCGGCGTTCCCGAAGGATCCAGCTCCCCTCAACGACCGCTATCTGCTCCACAGCCTGGCTGGCGATGACCGGGCAGCCTGCGCTGATCTGCGCAAGGCGATCAAACTGGCCGCTGCGATCCCAGCTGACGCCCTGGACGGACAGCTGCGCAGCGACCTGCGGGTGCGAGCCCAGCTGTGCGCAGAGGACAGCAAGCGGACCACTCCAGCCAGACCCTGAGGTCACCAGCGCTCCAGCAGCTCGCGCACCATGGCCGGCAGTGACCGCCGCCGCAACTCCTGCTCGCCCCGGTGCAGGGCCAGGGCAATCCGCTCCGCCTTGCTGGCGATCAGGGAATCCACCAGCTGATCGGCCACGCCCAACTGGAGCCAATGGCTGGTGAGCCCGCTGGCCATGCCGATGCGGTGACAGCGATCTTCGGCCTGCTCGGCATCGCCCGGAGTCCAGGGACGCTCCAGCAGCAGCACGTGCTGGGCCCGGTGCAGCGTGAACCCCAGGCCGCCGGTGCCGTAGGTGGCCACCAGCAGATCGCTGCCTCCGGCCTGGAAGCGATCCACCAGCCGCTGGCGCTCGGCCACCGGCACGGCCCCATTGAGCAGCGTGCCCCCGCCCAGCCGCTCCACCAGCTGCCGGGCGCTGGCCAGAAAGGCGGTGAACAGCACCACCGGCTCACCCGCGGCCAGCAGCGGCCGCAGCAGGGCCTCGGCGGCCGGCAGTTTGTAACTGGAGCTGATCTGGCGCAGGGCCGTGAACACCGCCAGCACCTCGGCGTCCCGGCGCACCTCCCCCAGGGCCACCCGGCGGCGGTAGTCGAGCACCTTGCGCTCGACCCGGTGGTCGAATCCCTGGGCCTGGTCGGGATCGAGCGCCACGGTGTGCAGGAGTCGCTGCTTGGGCGGCAGGTCCAGGCAATCCTGCTTGCGCCGATGCAGCACCAGGGGTCGGATCAGGCGCTGCAATTCGGGAAGCTGGCTGGCACCACTGGCCTGCCACAGCCGGCGACCACCCCGCTCACGCCAATGGCCCTGGCAGAACAGTTCCTCGTAGCGGCGCTGGTCCTGGGCGAGGGGATGGCCGATGGCCGCCAGCAGGGGAAAGAGCTGCAACGGCCGACCGTTCTTCATCGGTGTGCCGGTGAGCAGCCAGATCGCCCGCAGCCGCGGGTGGCGCGCCAGTCGCAGCAACCCCTGACAGCGACGGGTGTGCTGGTTCTGGGCGAAGTGGGCCTCGTCGGCGATCAACACCGTGCCTGCGGGGGGGAGGTGCTCAGGGAGGCGGGCCCAGCTGTGCAGCTCCAGCCGCAGCCCCAGGGCCAGGGCCTCGCTGCGCCAGTGGCCATGGAGGCCGACGGGCGCCAGCACCACGATGCGGCAGTCCGCCAGGCGAACCATGGCCCGGGCGGCCACCAGGGCCGAGAGGGTCTTGCCCAGACCCATGGCATCCGCCAGCACCGCCCCCCGGCGGGCCAGCAACCAGCGCACCGCAGCCCGCTGGTGGACAAAGAGGCTCCGGCCATCCTCCAGGGGCTGGTCCAGCTGGGCAGCCCTCACCAGCTGCCGGTGGGGCGGCAGCGGCGGCAGCGGCTGCCCCATCCAGGCCAGCCATTCCTCCAGCTCAGGATCCAGCGGAAAGCGACCCGCCAGCTGCCGCAGCAAGGCCGGTGCCGCCTCCAGCGGAAAGTCCCAGTGGCGGGAGGCACCGTTCCAGTGCCCCCGGGGACGCACGCTGCGCAACTGGGCCTGGGTGACGGCGTCGTAGGGACTGATCACCTCGATGCGGCCGGTGGGCCCCAGCCGCATCAGGCAGCGCATCGGCGGAACAGCAGCCGCCGACACAGTGTCACCAGCGGAGATGCCGCCACACTGGCACCAGCCGAGCAAGGCGCATGCAGGCCAGAGATGGACGAACCTCAGATGGGGTTTTTCTGGAAGATCTCTGTCCCAAGTTCCGATTGCGCCGCTGGCGCCAATCCCTGCACCAGCTCACCAACCACAGCTGCATCTACTGCGGCCAACGGTCCGAATCGATCGATCACGTGCTCCCCAAATGCCAGGGCGGGCCGAGCGTGACCGAAAACTGCGTGCCGGCCTGCCTGGCCTGCAATGGCCACAAGAGCGATTGCGACGCCTTTTTCTGGTATCGCCAGCAGAGCTTCTACGACCCGCGCCGGGCGATGGCCATCCGGGCCTGGACGGAGGGGGATCTGCGGCTGGCCCTCAAGCTGCTGGAACTGGTGGCACCGGCCAGCCAGCCGGCCAGCCCCCTGGAGGTGGAAGCCGCTGCTCACCACACCCGGCAGGCCGCCACGCCGTTGTGGCGCTGGCAGATGGCCGCCTGATCCTGGGGTGATTCCGGGGCCATCCACAGGGCAGCCGCCAGCACCCCGCCGCACACCAGGGCAGTGACCAGACCCCCACTCCGGCGCAGGCGACGGGCAGCCAGCCTCTGGGGCTCTGCCAGGCGGAAAGCGCCAGCGGCGGGGCAGGTCCGCAGTACGGGGGACAAGACCATTGAGGGGGCCGTGAGCGAGCGAACTGCGCGCGAACCCGTGACGCGTGAGCCAGCTGCGAGCATCAGACCAGCCATGACGAACAACCGTGGATGATACAGGTGTACTCATAGTCGCAGCAGATGTCAAGTCCGCCGGTCGGCTGCTGGTGCTGGGAGGCGGTTTCACGGGCCTGCGCTTCGGCCGGGCCATGGCCCGGCAGGGGTTTGACGTGCTGCTCACCAGCCGCAAGCCCCGCCGGCCCGAACCGGGGCTGGGCTGGCTGCGGCTGGACAGCGCCACCGGCAGTGCCGGCGAAGCCGGTGCGCTGGAGGGGATCAGCCACGTGCTGGTGACGGCTGGTCCCGATGGCCCGGGCGGCGATCCGCTGCTCCCCCTGCTGGAGCCCATGCTGCGCCGCCAGCCGCTGCAGTGGCTTGGCTACCTCTCCACCACCGGGGTCTACGGAGACAGCGGCGGCGCCTGGGTGGATGAGACCACCCCCCCCAACCCTCGCCCCGGCCGCAGCCAGCAGCGCCTGGCGGCCGAGCGGGCCTGGCAGGCCACGGGGCTGCCGGTGCAGGTGTTCCGCCTGCCGGCGATCTATGGCCCCAGCCGCTGTCCGTTCGAGAGCCTGCGCCAGGGCAACAGCCGGCTGGTGCACAAGCCCGGCCAGGTGTTCTCCCGTGTGCACGTGGACGACATCGTGGGCGGCCTGCTCCACAGCATCGCCCTGCCGGAGGCGCAGCGCCCAGCGGTGCTCAACGTCTGCGACGACTGCCCCTGCCCCTCGACGGAATCCCTGGGATTTGCGGCCCATCTGCTCGGGATCCCCCTGCCGGAGGTGCAGCGCTACCGGGACATCGAGGCCACCCTCAGCCCGATGGCCCGCAGCTTCTGGATCGAAAACCGCCGGGCGAGCAATCGCTTGCTCTGCCGGCAGCTCGGCTACCGCCTGCTCTATCCCAGCTACAGGGAGGGGTTCCGCGCCTCCCTGGCCGAAGAGGAGGGAGCCGGGGAGCCAGGCTGAGCGGGCGGACACTCCGGCGAGCCAGGATCGGCCACGAAGGGAACGCCGAGATCCTGGAGAAGTCGGCCCCAGCGCACCTCGATCCAGCCACGGCGCACACCCGTCGCCAGACCCAGCACCATCCCCACCAGCAGCAACCAGCGCAGCATGGGACTCACCACAGGCAGCCAGGGCCCATCCAACACGATCAACCCGAGGCTCGCCATCAGCCTGGGCGACCCGGCGGGGATCGGCGCCGAAGTGGTGCTCAAGGCCCTGGCCAGGCCCAGGCCCGCGGAGCTGCAGCCCGTGCTGGTGGGCTGTCGGCACTGGCTGGAACAGTGCTATGCCCAGCTGCGTTGTCACACCACCGCCCCGCTGCGGGATCCGGCTGAGCTGGAGATGCTGGATCTGCCCCTGGAGGAACCGGTGCCTCCAGGCCGCAGTGGTGCGGTGGCCGGTGCGGCCAGCTTTCGCTGGCTCAGTGCCGCCACCGAGCTGGTGAAACGGGGAGACTGCGGGGCCCTGGTCACCGCGCCGATCGCCAAGGCCAGCTGGCATCGCGCCGGCCATGGCTACCCAGGCCAGACGGAACGGCTGGCCGAGCTGGCAGGGGCACCGGAGGCCACGATGCTGTTCACGGCCCGCTCGCCCACGGGGCACTGGCGGCTGAACACCCTGCTGGCCACCACCCACATCCCCCTGGCGGAGGTGCCACGGCAGCTGAGCCCGGAGCTGGTGGCGCGCAAACTGGAGCTGCTGCTGGCCTTCTGCAGACGTTTTCAGGCCTCACCGCGGCTGGTGGTGGCCGCCCTCAACCCCCATGCCGGCGAGGCCGGCAGCCTGGGCCGCGAGGAGCTGGAATGGCTGGAGCCGGCCCTCGACGCCTGGAGAGACGCCCACCCGCAGGTGTTGCTGGAAGGCCCCAGGCCCCCCGACACCTGCTGGCTCGACGCCGGGGCCGCCTGGCAGGGCGGAGCAGGGGGGCCAGACGGCTATCTGGCTCTGTATCACGACCAGGGCCTGATCCCGGTGAAGCTGCTGGCCTTCGACGCGGCCGTGAACACCACCCTGGGCCTGCCCTTCCTGCGCACCTCCCCGGACCACGGCACGGGCTTCGCCATCGCCGGCCAGGGGGTGGCCCGGGCCGAGAGCATGGTGGCCGCCATCGAAACCGCCTGGGAGCTGGGCTGATCGCTGGAGATTCAGACGGGCCGCACCCGCATCAGCACCTGGCCGAATTCCACTGGGGTGCCGTTCTCCACCAGGATCTCCACCACCTCGCCGCTCACCTCGGCCTCCAGCTCGTTCATCAGCTTCATGGCCTCCAGGATGCACACCGTCTGGCCCACGCTGATCCGGGTGCCGGGCTCCACGAAGACCGGGTCGCCCGGGGCCGGAGAGCGATAGAAGGTGGCCACCATCGGCGCGGTGATCTCCACCAGATCGCCGCGGCTGGCCGCGGCCACCGGGGGGGGCGCCGAGGGCACCTCGGCCAGGGGGGCCGGGGCCGCAGCGGCCAGGGAGGGCATCGCGGCGGGCAGCTGTGCCGTCACCACGGGAGCGGCCGCAGGCACCGGCAGGTTGCGGCGCACTTCCAGACGAAAGTCGTCGCCCTCGAGCTTGAACTCCTGAATGTCGCTGTCCCCGAGCAGGGCCAGGAGCTTCTCGAGCTGGCTGTGGTCGAGCTGCATGGCGATTAGTTCTCCCGGCCCAGATAGCTGTCGGTGCGGGTGTCGATCTTGATCTTCTCGCCGATCGAGAGGAACAGGGGCACCATCACCTGGGC
>JBBASN010000103.1:0-9207 GCA_040399225.1 Prochlorococcaceae cyanobacterium
CCATGTGGCCCACCGAGCTGTAGGCCACCATCCGCTTCATGTCCCGCTGGGCGATGGCCGCCAGGGAGCCGAACAGCACCGACACGGCAGCCCAGATGGCCAGGGCCGGCGCCAGCCGCGCCCAGGCCTCTGGGAACAGGCCCAGACCGAAGCGCAGCAGGCCGTAGGTGCCCAGCTTGAGCAGCACCCCGGCCAGCAGCACTGACACCGGCGTGGAGGCCTGGGTGTGGGCATCGGGCAGCCAGGTGTGGAAGGGCACCAGCGGCATCTTGATGCCGAAGCCCACCAGCAGGGCCCCCAGCAGCAGCAGCTGGCTGCCCATGGCCAGGCGCTCGCTGGTCACCGGGGTGAGGCTGAAGTCCACCGTGCCGGTGAACAGGGCCAGCCCCAGGAAGGCGCCCAGGATCAACATGCCGGACACGGCAGTGAAGATCAGGAACTTGGTGGCGGCATAGGCCCGGTTGGCGCCGCCCCAGATCGAGATCAGCAGCCACAGGGGGATCAGCTCCAGCTCATAGAACAGGAAGAACAGCAGCAGGTTGTCGGCCAGGAAGGCGCCGTTCACCGCGGCGCTGATCAGCAGCAGCAGGGCGAAATAGAGGCGCGGGCGGCGGCTGAGCTCCCGGGTGCACACCACCGACACCAGGGTGAGGGCGCCATTGATCAGCACCAGGGGCAGCGACAGGCCATCCACCCCCAGCCAGTAGTTCAGGCCGATGCCCGGCAGCCAGGCCTGGCGCTCCCGCAACTGCAGACCGGCCTGGTCGGGATCGAACAGCAGCAGCACCAGCCCGCTCACCAGCAGCTGCAGCACCAGGCTCACAATCGCGCCACCCCGCAGGCGGTTCGGACTGGGCTCCCCCGGCCAGACCAGCATCAGCAAGGCCCCAAGCAGGGGCACGGCGATCAGCAGCGAAAGCAGGGGCAGGGAGACGAGGGGGGCTGCGTTCATGGCAGCACCTCCGCGCCGCTGAACCAGCTCAGGGCGGTGAGCGCGAGCACGATCGCGACGATCACGGTGAGAACGTAGGTCTGCATCTGGCCGCTCACCCCCAGCTTGAGGCTCTCGGCACTCTGCAGCGAAGCCCGGCCGATGCCGTTCACCAGCCCGTTCACCAGCCGCTGATCCAGCCAGTTGGTGAGGCGAGCCAGGTTGGCCACCAGGGCCACGATCGTGGCCCGGTAGATGCGGTCGGTGTAGAAGTCGAAGGCCAGCAGGTCCTGCAGGCCGCGGATGGTCTTCACCCGGGAGCGGGAGCGCAGCTGGTCGAGGGGCATCCACACGCCGAGCAGCAGCCCCAGGGCTCCGCTCACGCTCACCCCGAGGGCCACGGCGAGGGGGAAGGCGTTGATGCCGGGGATCGGATCGATGCGCTGCATCAGCAGGGGGGTTAGCAGCACGATCACCGTGAGGCTCACCATCGGCAGCACCATCAGCCAGTTCGACTCGGGGCAGCGGCGGGTCTTGGGCAGCGGAGCCCCCAGGAACACCCCGCGGAACACCCGGGTGAGGTTGGCGGCCGTGAGCAGGTTGGTGAGCAGAAACACGCCGGCAAACACCGGCGAGCTGTTGAACAGGGCGTGCACAGCCTGGCCAAAGCACCAGTAGCAGCCCAGGGGCAGCAGTCCCACCAGGCCAGCCGCCGCCACCAGGTAGGCGCTGAGGGTGGCCGGCATGCGCCGGCCGATGCCGCTCAGCTCGGTGAGGTCCTGACAGTTGGTGTTGGCGATCACACTGCCCACGCTCATGAACAGCAGTGCCTTGGCCAGGCCATGGCTGAGCAGCAGCAACAGGGCGATGCCGGGCTGCTGCAGGGCGATGGCCACGAACACCAGGCCCAGATAGGAGGTGGTGGAGTAAGAAAAAGCCCGCTTCAGGTCCACCTGGGCCAGGGCCACCAGGGCACCGGCCACGGCGCTGATGCTGCCCACCGCCAGCAGCACGTCGGTGGCCACCAGCGACAGCTGCAGCAGGGGCATCAGCTTCATCAGCACCAGCGCCCCGGCGGTGACCACCACCGAGTTGCGCAGGATTGAGGCCGGATTGGGACCCTCCATCGCCTCATCCAGCCAGAGGTGCATGGGAAACTGGGCGCACTTGCCCATGGGCCCGGCAATCAGGCCCAGCCCCAGCAGGGTTCCGGCCAGCGGGGAGATCAGCTGCTGGTCGCGGGCGGCAGCGGCCCAGCTGTAGAGGTCGGTGAACTCCATCGAGCCCGACCAGGAGGCCAGGGCCACCACACTCATCAGCAGCAGCACATCGCCCACCCGCTTGGTGAAGAAGGCATCGCGCGCGGCTGTCACCACCAGGGGCTGGGCATACCAGAAGCCAACCAGCAGATAGGTGGAGAGCGTGAGCATCTCCAGCAGGAAATAGCAGAAGAAGAGGTTGCTGCTCAGCACCACGCCGCAGAGCGCCCCCTCAAAGAAACCCAGCAGGCCGTAGAAGCGCGCCAGCGACCACTCCTTGTCGAAATAGCCCAGGGCGAACACCTGGGCGATCAGGCTCATCACGGTCACCAGCTGCAGGGCCGCCAGGCTGGTGAGCGAGAGGTCGAAACCGATGCGCAGGTCGAGGTCAGCGGCGCGGAACCAGCCCACGCTCAGATGATGGGGACCGCCCTGCCACACATCCCAGAGCGCCAGGCTGCCATGCAGCACCGCCAGCACGGTGAACAGGATCGTGAGATAGGCCGCGGGCCGCTGGCCGTTGCGGGGGAACCAGCCTGCAGCCCAGGGAAGCACCAGCACCATGCCGCTGAAGCCGTACACCGGCAGGAGCCAGGCCAGCTGGAGTGACAGGGGCAGGGGAGCGGCCAAAGGCACCGGAGAGAACAACGACTGGGCGGGGACGACGTGCGGGCGAGGAGGAGGAAACCGTCGGCGGAGACGTCAGGGGGGTGCTGGAAAGGGTGAAGTAGGGGTGCTGGAAAGGGTTGACTGGCCTGGGCTCCAGCGGGCTGGGGTGGAGCTGGAGGTGGAGCCGGAGGAGTATGAGGGCGATGGGGACGCCAGCTCAGAAGCGGGCCCGATCGGGCGACGTGACGGCCGCTCGGTTCAGGCTGCCCAGCCAGGCGGCGAGCTCCTCGGCATGGTGCTGTTCGTCGTCGAGAAGGCGCTGGAACAGTTGCTCGTTGCCAGTGTCGCCATGGAGCAGGCAGAAACGGCTGGCCTCGGCATAGAGATTCACCAGGTCGTCCTCCAGGGCCAGGTCGTGACGCAGCAGGCTGGCCAGATCGGGGCCATGGGCAGCGGGACGCAACTGGGAGGCTGCCGGGGCCACCTCCAGGCTGAGCATGTGCCGCACCAGGGTCTCGGCATGGCCCATCTCCTCCAGCATCTCCTGGCGGAAACGATGGGCGGAATCACCGTCACCCCAGGCCTCCGTGAGGGTGGCCTGGGTCAGGTACTGCTGCACGGCCGTGAGTTCCAGGCTGAGGGCCCGGCCCAGATAGCCCAGGACGCGCGGATGCACGGCGTCCATGGGCATCAGAGACGGCGGCGCACGCCGCTGTTCAGCAGGGCGGGTTCCACTTCACTGTGGGGGCGGGCGATGATGTGGGCCGCCACCAGGCCGTCGCCCACCCGCTCACAGGCATCGGCGCCGGCACGCACCGCGGCGTTCACGGCACCGGTCTCGCCACGCACCAGTACGGTCACGTAGCCACCGCCCACGAATTCGCGGGCCACCATGGTGACCTCGGCCGCCTTGGTCATGGCATCTGCCGCCTCGATGGCGGGCACCAGACCGCGGGTTTCGATCATGCCCAGGGCGATGCCATGGCGAGGACGGTCCGGCATGGTGGCGGCAGCCTTGGTAACGGCTCCGCCGCGGCGGGAGGAGCCGCTGGCAACACTGCTGCTGCGGGCCCGGCTACTGGCCGCGGTGGCCGCGGGCCGGCGGCTCGGGGTGACGGCACTGGAGCGGCGGGTGGTGGTGGTACTGCGGCTGCTGCGGCTGGCACCGCGGCTGCTGGCGCTGCTGCTGGCCAGCAGGGCCTTGCTGGCTGCAGCGCTGCTGGCCACGGGGGTGGCGGTGACGGGCTTGGCGGCACTGGCCGCTGCGGGGGTAGCAGCAGCGCTGCTGCTGGCAGGGGTGGCGGGGCTGGGGGTGGAGCCGGCGGAAGAGCTGGAGCTGGCCATGGCGTTCAGGAAAGGGAGGGAGGCGGTGGAGCTGAATGGGCTGGGAGGTCAGTCAGCCATCGGGCTCCCAGAAATCGATGATCCCGCCGATCGTCAGGTCGGTGTAGACGTCCGGGTTGGGGCAGGCCCAACGGGCCGCCGAGCCACTGGCGGTGAACACCCAGTTGCCGGGGGAGGCCCCGACCGGATCGACAGCCACGTTGAGCTTGCCCTTGGAGGTGCGCAGCACCCGCAGGTTGGAGTGGTCGAGTCCGCCGACGCGCTGGGTGCACACCAGGGACCCCACCACCTGCATGATTTCCATCACTGGCCCCCCGCGGCAATCCGGGCCGCATCGTCCTTCGCCGCATCGGGATCCCAGTGGTCGATGATTCCCACGATCGTCAGATCACTGGGGTAAGACTTGCTGCCGGCTGCTTCACGCGCTGCCGAACTGCCCACGCAGATCACCCAGTCACCGGGGATGGCACCCACGGCATCCACGGCCACCTTCTGGGTGCTGCCGTCGAGCACCACCTGCAGGTGCTTGTGCTCGAAATCGGGGATGCGGTTGGTGGACACCAGGGGCTTCACCACCTTGCAGATCAACATCTCAGTGGCCTCCTTCGGTGGCAAAGGTGATCGTCGAAGCTACTGTTTCAGCCGGCACGTGGGTGTCGCGGTCGCGCAGGCTGATCAGGGCATGCAGCAGGCCCTGCTGGCAGAGATCGCTGTAGCGGTTGCGGATGGCCTCCAGCACCCGTTCGGCATGGCGCAGGGCCCGCTCCCGCGCACCAGGCACCTGGCCGTGGTAATCGAAGCGCAGCACCACCGGGATCGGCAGGCCGCGCGACACATTCAGCCCCTTGAAGATCTTCACGCCCACATCGAGATCGGGCGCTCCCTCCTCCAGGGTGTCGAGGTGGGCGAAATAGGTGAGGTTGCGCAGGTGGATCTCCTTGAAGCCGATGCCCACGCCGATGAAGCGCTCGGCATGGCCCTCTTCGCCGTAGTGGCCCTGATGGCGCTCGCGCACGAAGTCGATCTGGGAGATGTTGTGCTCAAGCAGTCGGCTCACCAGCTTCACCAGGCCTGGATCCGGAGCTGACGGGGCGGCAGCCTGCACCATGGACGCGATCGTGCGGCGACCCTCCTCGACCGAGAGGTGCTGGGTGGCGGCATACACCTCCTGGGCATCCAGCCAGCTGTCCAGGCGGGTGCTGCCATCCAGGCCTGGCACATGCACGCGGATGGCGTCGGTGTCGGTGTCCAACCCCAGCAGCAGCAGGTCCACCGACGCGCCGCAGCAGAAGCTGTTCTCCACGGCCTGCTGGAACTGGCGCAGCCGCTCCAGGCCGCAGCTGGCGGCCAGCGCATCGTCACTGCCATGGGCCGCACAGCCCTGGTGGGTGGGATCGAGGGAACTGAAGTGGTACATCACCACCTTCAGGTAGCGGGTATCCGCGTGGGCGGAATTGGGCACCCCTTCGCGGTAGCGCTGGTGCTCGGTGCGCACCCAGCGGTTCACCGTGTTCTCCACATCGAACAGGGCCCCGGCATGGGGACGGCGGCGCACGGAGCTGTAGGGGATGCGCAGGGCAAAGGCGATGGCGTGGGCCAGGCGGCCATCGGCGCAGGGGGTGACATCGAGCAGGTGGAAGCCGCAGGAGAGCAGGAAACTCTCGAACTCCTGGGCCGCGCTGGATCCGGGCCTGCCGGCCAGGGGATCGGTGCTGAAGAACTCGATGCTGGTCTGCTCATAGGCCTCGAACACACACCAGGCGAACAGGGTGCGCATGTCCAGCTGGTTCACCCAGGCCGTCTCCAGGATCGGCAGGGGCAGGTCGTAGCCCAGCTCCGCGCGGGCCAGGCGCTGGGCCTGCTCCACGAAATCATCGTCGTGCTGCAGGGCCGAGATGCGCTTGAGCACCGGCACGATGCGGTCGAAGCGGTGCTTCACCGACTGGTTGTAGGCCTCCAGGGCGGCATTGGTGGCCACATCGCTGAGCGGATGGCTGGCTGCGGGGCCCCTGGGGGGAATGCGCACCACCGCGGAGGAGCCCAGCTCTGCGCGTCGCGGCCTGGGCTGGCGGATGGGCAGGACCGCTGCCGTGGGTGTGAGGCTGCGCGCCTGCTGCATGGCTGCCCGGGCACGGGTGCCGCGCAGGATCGCCGGACTGTCCGGGGCACCAGCCCGTTCGGGGGAAGGGAGCCCCGGGCGACGGCGGGGGGCCGTCGGCGCCTGGGGTGGTTCTGCTGAGGCCGGACGACGGGGCATGCCGAATCAGCCCCGGGCTCCGCCGGAGACGGTGATCAGGGATCCGGCCTGGGTGTTGCCACTGGAGCCGGTGACCCGGCTCACGGGCTCGGGCACCGATTCATTGCGCTTGGTCTGGACAGCAGGCATGGCTGACCCCGGCATGGCCGTCATCGAACCGGGACGGGTTGGGTTGCGGCGTCGGGCCGACGCTCCCTCGGTGCCGGTGACCCGCTGACCGCGATCCCAGTCGTCGCCGGTGATCTTCAGGCCAGCGGAAATGCCCTCGCCGGTGACCCGGCTCACGGGCCTGGCATCTTCATCCACGGAGACGGGAGCGGCCTGCACAGGCCCACGGGAGAGCTGGGCACCGCGACGATCAAAGCGGAACTGCTCGGTGCCGGTGACCTTGCCACCGGCCATGTCAAAAGGGCCGGTGATGCGGCTGCCCTGCTCGTAGCTGGTGCCGGTCACGCCACCACTGCGCTCGCGCGCCTGCTGGACGACCCGGGCCGGCGACTGCACGCTGAACTGCTGCCAGGGCTTGCTGCCCTCCAGGGGCTGGGGGAAATCGGCATCGCCGACGGCAGCCGCACCGCAGGCCTGGATCTGCTGGTCGGCGCCCACATAGGGCGTGCCGGACACGTCCTCACAGGCGCCGCGCTCGGCGCCGGTCATCACGCCGCCGATGCCGGGCTGGATGCCACTCATGCGGCTGGCGCCGCGCACGGGGGTGCGCTCACGGATACTGCGCACCTGGGGGGTGGGGCAGTGGTCGGAGGCCTGTTCGAGTCCGGCGTAGGGGGTGCCGGTCACGGCCTTGCAGGTGCCGGCCTCATCGCCGGTCACCTTGCCGCTGCGGCCGGTGCGGGTGCCGCTCACCACCTGGGCGCGGTTGGTGACGCTGAAGCCCACCTTGGCGGGCTCAGGCGCGGGCCGGGCACCGCAGAACTGCTCGTACTGCTGGGTGCCGATGTACTCGTCGCCGGTGATGATCCGACAGGAGCCGGGCTCATCGCCGGTGACCTGGCCACTGCGGCCCACGTGGGTGCCGGTGATGCCGGTGCCGCGGAGGGTGTGCAGCGTGGCCACCTTGGTGGGAGCCCGCCCCGGCGCAGGCGGTTCGGTCCCCAGGTACTGGTCGCCGGTGAGCTGCAGGCCTGAACCGGGCTCGTCACCGGTGACTTTCTCCGAGCGGCCCACCATCACACCGGAAACGGGCTGGCCGGCCGCGGTCTGGCTGGCCCCCACCTTGCGGGGGGTGGCGGGCACCACGCCGCAATAGCTACTGGCCTGGTTGGCGGACACGTATTCGGTGCCGGTCACCAGCTTGCAGGTGCCGGGCTCATCGCCGGTCACCTTCTCGGAGCGTCCCACCTCGTTGCCGGTGACCCGGTTGCCATGGCTGGTGGCCGTCACCCGCACCTTGGCGGGCTGGCGGGTGGGGGCATCGGCCTGGCAGAAGGTCTGGAACACCTCAGCCCCGAGATACTCGGTGCCGGTGATCGGCCGGCAGGTGGCCGCCTCGTTACCGGTGGTCTTCGGCGAGCGGTTGGCCTGGGTCCCGGTGACCACCTGGCCAGAGGTGGTCTGGCTCACGCCCACCTTCCAGTGGGCATCGGCGGCCATGGCCTGGAGGGCACCGTGGCGGTTGGGGCCGGTGGGCCGGGTGCCGCCATTGCGGGCATGGCCGGCGCTACCCACCTTGCTCTTGAGCTCACGCACCTTCTGGGCCAGCTCCCGGGTGCTGATGTCGGGGTTGCCCTGGCGGGCCACGGAGGCCGCCGTGCTGGAGCTGGGCATGGCCGCCGACTTGCCGCGCTTGGAGAGGGCTTCACGACGGGCGAGAACCAGGGCCCGGCTGGGGTTGTGCTGGGCGCTGGCCTTGCGGGTGGGTCGACGCTCGCCGTTGCCGCTGGTGCGGGAGGGGCTGGAGAGACTCAGGGAGGCAGGGCGTGCAGCGGAGGCAGTCGCTGAAGGCGCCTCGCTCTTGCGCTCCTGGCAGTTGCACTTGGCCTGGACGCGGGTTGGCTCAGCGGCGGGACGCACCACCTCGGCGCGGCTGCGGTCCTTGCTGGTGCTGGCGCGCTTGCCACTGCGGCTCAGGGCTTCCCGCCGGGCCAGCACCAGGTCGCGGCTGGGATTACTCACCCGCCGGCCACCACTGTGGCGAGAGGCGGCGGAGCTGCTGAATCCGGAGGCTGCCGGGGCAGACGCAACTGGACGCGTTGGCGTGGCAGGGGGAGGGGTGACGGGCGCGGCCGGTCGTGCCGGGGGCGCCTCCGTGCGGGTGGGACGGGCATCCTCAGCCGTACGTACGCGGCTGGCACCAGAGGTGAAGCGACCTGCGGCCTTCTTGCCGCCTGTGGTCAGGGCCCTGCGACGCTCTAGCGCTGCTTCCCGACTGGATGTGCTGGCCATGTCCGCCCGTCGAATGGAATCGTGTTGGTAGGGGGGGTCCTGATGCAGGTCAGGACCCCGAATGATCACCGCTGGTGATCGCAGAACCGTGCTGGAGGCCGAAGCTCAGCGGCCTTCGAACACCACGAAGCAAGCACCCTGGCTCTGGGTGTAGGCGTCGTAGCCCACCAGGCGCACGTGGTGGTCGGGGTAGGCCCGGTGACAGGCCTCGAGCTCGTTCACGATCACGCTCAGATCCTTCTCACCGAAGAAGGGCAGCTTCCAGTACGACCAGTAGGTCGCCATGGAACGGCTGGGATGTACGTGCTCGATCAGGGGGCTCCAACCCTGGGCGATGATGTAGGCAATTTGGTCGTAGATCTCGTCCTGGGTGAAGGGCGGCAGGAAGCCGAACGTCTCCAGGGTGG
>JBBASN010000104.1:0-8952 GCA_040399225.1 Prochlorococcaceae cyanobacterium
TCCTGGTGCTGTCCCTGCCGTTCCTGCTGTTCGCCTTCACCACCACCCTGCTGAACCACATCGCCCTCGATCCCCGTGGCGGGCCGGCCTGACTAGGCTCGCGCCATCTGCACGGCATCGGTGTTCGGACTGTTCCAGGGCCAGGACAAGGCGGCTGCCACCACCGCAGCCGGCCAGGAGTTGCACACGGTGCTGGGCACGCCGATCCATCAGGCCGCCGGGGCTGGCCAGGGGGAGGTGCTGTTTGGCTGCGGCTGCTTCTGGGGAGCGGAGAAGGGCTTCTGGCGGCTGCCGGGGGTGGTGACCACCGCCGTGGGCTACGCCGGCGGCCAGCGGGATAACCCCAGCTATCAGCAGGTGTGCTCGGGAGCCACCGGCCATGCCGAGGTGGTGCGGGTGGTGTGGGACCAGGAGCGCATTCACTTCAGTGACCTGCTCAAGCTGTTCTGGGAGTGCCACGACCCCACCCAGGGCGACCGCCAGGGCAACGACCGCGGCTCCCAGTACCGCTCAGCGATCTATGTGAGCGATCCCCAGCAGCTGGAGCTGGCGCTGGCCAGTCGGGAGGCCTATCAGCAGCTGCTCAGTGGCGCGGGCTACGGCCCGATCACCACCGAGATCGCCAGCGGGCGCACCCTCTGGTACGCGGAGCCTTACCACCAGCAATACCTGGCCAAACCGGGCAGCCGGCCCTACTGCTCCGCCCAGCCCAGCGGTCAGCGGCTGGGCAACTTCGCCGGCGCCAGCTATCAGCTCGACCCGCGGGTGTGGCAGCACTACGACTGGACCATCAGCCACTGCGTGCTGCGGGGCGACAATGGCCCCATTGCGATCTGACCGTTGGCGACCGCTCCGCTCCTGCTGGCCCTGAGCCTGCTGGCGCAGAGCTCCCCCTGGTGGGAGCAATACGACAGCCGCGAGACGTTTGTGTGCCCGCGGCTCGGACGGGTGGTGGTGGAGCGCAACGACGCCCAGGCATCCCTGATCGCCGGCAGCTACCGCAGCACCGGCTTCCGCGATGATCGCCAGCTCAATGGCATCCGCTACCGCAATGAGCAGATGACGCTGATCCTGCGGGGGGACCTGCTCACCATTGAGCAGCGCCCCAGCCGGATCGACTGCACGCGCACGGAGCAGGTCTAGTGATCGTGCCCCCCACCTTGTCGCGGTTGCCAGCATGACTCCCTTGCCCGACCGGGTGGTGTTGATCGGCCTGGTCGCCACCATCGGCCTCTGCTTCGCCCTGGTGTTCTGGACGGTGAAGCTCCAGCCGGGGCCCCAGCAGCAACTGCAGTGGCGGGAGGCGCCCGCCCCTGCCCCTACCCCTGCCCTGAGGCCGGGTGAGCAGCTGCTGTGAGCAAGGTCGGGGGGGATCCCAGCGCTAGTGGCGGCGATCTGGAGCCTCGCCGGCTCCACCCGCTGCCCCGCGGGCTGGTGGAGCTCTACGGGCTGCTGGCGGTGCTGGTGGTGCTGGTGCCGGAATGGCTGGCCAGCGGCGCCCTGCAGGGCCTGGCGGGAGCGCGGGCCGGCGATCTGCTGCCGCCCAGCAGCCAGGCCTGGCAGCGGCTGCCGGAGCTGCGGCTGGCCAGCATGAGCCTGGCCCAATTGCGCTTGCTGGCGAGAAGCCTGAGGTTGCCGGGCTACGGCCGCCTGCGGCGGGACCAGCTCAGTGCCCGGCTGCTGCGCCGCTTGCAGCGGGGCCAGGCCAGGCACAAAGCTCTGTGATAGTTTGCCATCGCCGGCGCAAGCCAACGGCAAAACCGGGGCGTAGCGCAGCTTGGTAGCGCACCACTTTGGGGTAGTGGGGGTCGTGGGTTCAAATCCCGCCGCTCCGATCCTTGAACCTCAGCTCTCACCTGAGCTCGCAGTGCACCCTGCGGGCTGAGGTGATCAGTACCTCTTCAGCACTCAGGGGTTGAGGCGGGTTATCACGCCAAAGCGTTCCAGCCAGCGGTTCACCCGGCGTCGCAACCGGGGCGGCACCTCGCTGAGCAGTGCACCGAGCTCCTGGGCTGCAATCCGGTGCATGGCGCGCACATCAACCCTCCAGAGACCTTCCGCCTCTCGGATCAGCCGGGCCCAGGTGCGGCTCACCTGCCAACTGGAGAGGCTCTGGTGCAGGGGATCTCCTGGGGGTGGGGGATCGGCAATGTGGTGGGCCAGGATCCCCTCCAGACGCTTCCGCCAGCTTGGAGGGCTGGAAGCGGGGTGGCCGGAGACAGCTGGGGGAACTTCAGCAAACCGAAGCAAATCCAAACGGGCGCCCAGCCAATCAACCAAGCGCGGTCAAGCCGCCTCCAGCGGCTGCACGGTGAAGGACAGGGCCGCCGCCTCCCGCTCGCTGAGGCGGCGACTCCAGGCCCCCCGCACCGGTTCATTCCATCGGAAGCCGGCCTCCTTGGCCTGCTGGCGCTCGCTGTAGGAGAGGCAGGCGCGGAACAGGCGCCGCGGCTCCAGGGCCGCGACCAGCAGCTGCTCGAGGTCGGCGCAGCGCTCCAGCACCTGGGCCAGGTAGATGCAGTCGGTGAGGGCCCGGTGGGCAGCCCACACCGGCACGCCGTAGGCCAGGGCGAGATCGCGCACCGTGGGACTGGCGCGTAGATGGCGTTCCGCCGGCCAGCGGATGTCCTCCATCGAACAGATCCAGGGCGGGTTGATCGCCGGCAGAGGGCCGTGGCCGAACCACTGGCGATCGAAGGCGACGTTGTGGGCGAGCACCGCATCGGCTGCAGCCAGCATCGCCTCAAAGCACTGCAGTCCCGCCTGCCAGGGCTGGGGCAGCTGGGTGATCGCCGCGTCGATGCCGTTCACGTGGGCCGCCGCGTTGCTGGCGGCGGGCAGCAGGAAGGACACCTGGGCCAACACCGCCCGCCGGGCCACATGGAACAGGATCGCCCCCACCTCGATGCACTGGCCTTCCGCGGGCGAGAGGGCTGTGGTCTCGGTGTCGAGGATCAGCAGGGTATTCGGCGCTGCGGAGCTGTAGCCAGAGAGCTGCGCCTGGGGCTGGCTTGCGGATTGAATCGGCGGCAGGGAGGGGGAGCTGGCCGCGGGCCTGAGCCTCTCCGCTGCCGCTGCTGAGTCGTTGGAAACAGCCGGGTCCACAGGCGTCTTCGGCGGAGCTGGCGAAGCGGCAGGAGCCGGCAGCCCGAACAGGTCGGGCTGCTGCCAGGGGACGCTGGGCTCGGCGGAGTTGGCCGTCACGGACTGGGCGGGAGACCTCAGCTCCCATCCTCCCAGGCCTGGCAAGCCGATTCCTAGGGTTGCTTCACGTTCATCCCCTGGCTGCATGGGCCTCAGCGCCGGCGACACCGCCCCCCTGATCGACCTGCCCGATCAGCACGGCCAACAACGGCGCAGCGACCAGCTCGAGGGCCGCGCCCTGGTGCTGTTCTTCTATCCCAAGGACCACACCCCCGGCTGCACGATGGAGGCCTGCGCCTTCCGTGACAGCTATGCCGAGCTGGAGGCCCTGGGCGCCGAGGTGTGGGGTGTGAGCGGCGACGATGCCGCCAGCCACCAGCGCTTCGCCAAGCGCCACAGCCTGCCCTTCCCCCTGCTGGTGGACCGGGGCAACGGCCTGCGCAGGGCCTTCGGCGTTCCCAGCGTGCTCGGCCTGCTACCCGGCCGGGTCACCTACGTGATCGATGGCCAGGGGGTGATCCGCCACGTGTTCAACAACCTGCTCGACGGTCCGGCCCACCGCCGCGAGGCCCTGGCAGCGCTGCAACAGCTGCAGCAGGGCTGAGCGCCATGGCCCGCTGGCAGCAGTGCGGCTCCCTGTGGGTTCTCGAACCGGGGCCCAACGGCGAGCAGCGGCAGGACCGGTCGATCGCCTTCATCGGAGGGAGCTACCTGGCGGCCGCCCCCCAGCTGAGCTACCGCCGCCTGCTGGAGGCCCTGGCCCAGCAGGGCTGGCGGGTGCTGGCCTGGAGCTATGTGCCGGGGTTCGACCACCAGGCCCAGGCGAATGAAGCCTGGCGCGCCTTCCGCAGCGCCGGCCCCACCAGCCTGCGGCTGGGCCACAGCCTGGGCTGCAAGCTGCACCTGCTGGCACCCGATGGAGGCCGGGGCTGCAACGGCCTGGTGGCCCTCAGCTTCAACAACTTCTCCGCCGAGCGCTCGGTGCCCCTGCTGGCGGAGCTGGGCCAGCAGCTGAACTTCCGCAGTGAATTCAGCCCGTCCCCGGAGGAGACCCTGCGGCAGGTGGCCGGCAGTTACCGCCAGAGCCGCAACCTGCTCGTTCGCTTTGATCGGGACGGCATCGATCAAAGCAGCAGGCTGCTCGGTGTGCTCCAGGCCCGCGCCGGAGACAACTCCGAGCTTCTGGAGCTCCCCGGCGACCACCTCACGCCCGCCAGCGGCGGACTGCGCCGCCAGGTGCTGGGGGCGTGGGCGGATGATCCCCGGCGGCAACGGGCGGTGGAGCGGATCGCCGGGGCGATCACGCGCTGGGCCTGAGGACAGCCTGCAGGAGAGGATGGAGTGCCCTCCCGGGTGTGCCTCGGGATCTCGAACGGGACACCCCCGCCATGACGGAACCGCAGAGCTGGGTCCGCGTTGCAGCCTCCAACCTCGCGGGCAGTTCCGCTGCTCTGGCAGAAGCCCTGAAGGGGTTGGCCCTCACCTGGACTCCGCGTCTGCTGGTGGTGCTCGCCGCCCCGCACCACGACCTTGAGGCAGTGGCCCGCGAGTTGGCGCTTCAGCTGCCCCAGACAGAGGTGATCGGCTGCACCACCGCCGGGGAAATCGCCGGCGGCCGGGCCCTCAGTGATGCCCTGGTGCTGTGGGCCCTGGGCGGCACGGGCGTGCGCGTGCAGACGGGCCACGGCCTGGGCACGGGCCCCGAGCTGCGCGAGGCGGCCCAGCGGGCAGCCAGCTGCCTGGAGACCCTGGAGCGCCGCGCGCACACGGCGATGATCCTGCTCTCCGATGGACTGGGCGGCGATCAGATGGAAGTGGTGCGGGGGGCCTATGACGCCACCGGCATCGACGTGCCCCTGATCGGAGGCTGCGCGGGCGACGGCCTGGCCATGCGCCAGACCCGGCAGCTGCACGGCCAGGAGGTGTTCAGTGGCGCGGTGGTGGCCGCCGCCATCAGCTCCGATCGGCCGCTGGGGGTGGGCGTCAGCCACGGCTGGACCCCCAGCAGTGAGCCCATGCTGGTCACCGAGAGCCGCGGCACCCTGCTCAGCAGCCTCGATGACAGGCCTGCCCTGGAGGTGTACCTCGACTTCTTCAACCCCCCAGCCAGCGTGCGGCAGGACACCCAGGCCTTCGCCGATTTCGCCGCGGTGCATCCGATCGGCATCCGCCGCCGGGATCGCATCGAGATGCGCCACATCACCGGCTGTGACAGGGAGAACGGCGCCCTCTTGCTGGTGGCGGAGGTGCCCCAGGGCGCCCTGGCCTTCCTCAGCCGGGGCGACTATGCCTCCGTGCTGGCGGCGGCCGGCGAGTCCGCCACCGCCGCTGTGCAGGCCCTGGGGGATGCGCCGCCGGTGGGGCTGCTGCTGTTCGACTGCGTGTCCCGCCGCTCCATCTTCGGTGAGCAGCACCTGCAGGAGGAGGCCGAACTGGTCGCCCGCTGTGCCGGGCAGGTGCCCACAGCAGGCTTCTACACCTACGGGGAGATCGCCCGCACCCGCGGGGCCGGGGGCTTTCACAACCAGACCCTGGTGACCCTGGCCATCGCCTGATGGAACCGTCCTGGTCCCTCCATCTGCTCTCCGAGATCCTGTCGGCCTTCTCCACCGACGATCCGGAGAACCTGCGCAATGTGGTGAACCGGGTGGCGGAGTCGGTGGAAGCCGAGGTGGCAGCCATTCTTGGCGAGAAGGGCATCACCTGGTCGATCGGGCTCGGCGCGGCGGAGCAGCAGCTGCTCCTGCAGCAGGCGGCCTCCAGGCCGGGACAGCTGACCATCCAGGCCGGATGCCTGCACACCAGCTGGGCCCCCCTCGGTGGCCCCAACCAACTGGTGGTGGGCCGGCTCGGCGATCCCTTCGACCTGGAGGAGCGCTCGCTCCTGCGGGCCATGGCCCGCAGCATTGAACTCAGCCTGCGGCTGTTGGAGGCCATCTCCGCGGAGCGGCAGGCCCGGCTGGAGGCGTCCCATGAAGCCACCCATGACCCCCTCACCGGCCTGCCTAACCGGGTGCTGGTGCTGGAGCGTCTGGCCCGCTGGCTGCATCAGCCACCCGATCGGGACCACAGCACCGCCGTGCTGTTCATCGACATCGACCGCTTCAAGTGGGTCAACGATGCCCACGGCCATGGTGCCGGCGATGAACTGCTGGTGCACATCAGCCGGATCCTGCTGCGCTCGTTGCGCCAGGACGATCTGGTGGGGCGACTCTCCGGGGACGAGTTCATCCTGGTTACCCGCGTCGCCGGCGGCGATGCGGCAGCGGAGCTGGCCAGGCGGGTGATCGGCGCGATCCGTGAACCCGTGCGGGTGGCCGGCGTGGAGCTGAGCCACTCGGCCTCCATCGGCATCTGCATGGCCGACGCCGGCGAGCCTCCTTCCGCGGTGATCGAGAACGCCGACATGGCGATGTACCGCGCCAAGAGTCTGGGCCGGGGCCGCTTTGCGCTGTTTGAACCGGCCATGCGCCAGCAGGCCAGGGAAAGGCTGGCCCTGGAGGAGTCGCTGCGGCTGGCGGGAGGCGATGGCCAGTTCGGTTGCTTTCTGCAGCCGATCGTGCAGCTGGAGGAACGCAAACTGGTGGGATTCGAGGCCCTGGCCCGCTGGCAGCACCCGCAGCGGGGTCTGCTGGAGCCAGCGTCATTCATCGACGCTGCCGAAGACTGCGGCCTAATCCAGGAGATCGACCTGCAGGTGATGGGGATGGCCTGCGCGGCCCTGGGCCGCTGGCAGCGGCAACCGGGCTGGGGTGGCCTGCGCCTGTCGGTGAACGTCTCGGCCCGCACCCTGGGGGCCAGTGACCTGGTGGAGCGGATCGAGCCGATCCTGGGCCGCAGCGGCATCGACCCTGCCCAGCTCTATCTGGAGATCACCGAGACGTCCCTGGTGGAGGACATCCAGTCGACGGCCATCACGATCGCCGGACTGCAGCGCCTGAATCTGCAGCTGGCGATCGACGATTTCGGCACTGGCTACTCCTCCCTGCTTTACCTGAAGCGCTTCCCGGTGGGCCTGCTCAAGATCGATCGGTCCTTCGTGGCCGACCTGGGCCCCAGTCCGAGGGATGGCGAGGATGAGGCGATCGCCCGGGCGATCATCTCCCTGGCGGCCGGCCTGGGGGTGAAGGTGGTGGCGGAGGGGGTCGAGACGCCGGAGCAGGAGGCCAGGCTGCTGGAGTTCGGATGCGATTTCGGCCAGGGCTACCTCTATGGCCGACCCATGCCCATCCAGGAGGCGGGGCGGCAGTGGTTCGACGAATAGCAGCAGCAACGGCGGTTGGGTCGCGACGAAACCCACACCTGAGGTTGACGGGAGCAGCCCAGCAGCGCACCCTGCACGGGATGACATGTTCACCATGGACAACCTGATTGCGGCGTTCACCGCCGCCTGGCAACGCAGCTTCGACTACACCGGCCGCTCCAAACGCGGCGACTACTGGTGGTATGCCCTGGCGAACCTGATCATCAGCGTGGTGCTGCTGATTCTCAGTGCCTTCTCCGACTTCTTCGGCTGGATCTACTCCATCTGGGCCGTCGCCACGATCGTGCCCAGCCTGGCGGTCACCGTGCGCCGCCTGCGCGATGCCGGCAAGCACTGGGCCTGGATCTTCATCGGCCTGATTCCCCTGGTGGGCAGCATCTGGCTGATCTATCTGCTGGTACAGCCCTCGGCCGCCAGCCTGGGCTGACGCTCACACCCGCAGCTGGTCGAGCACGGAGCGATCCTCAAGGGTGGAGGTGTCGCCGCTCACCGCCTGGCCCGAGGCCAGGGAGCGCAGGATGCGGCGCATGATCTTGCCGCTGCGGGTCTTGGGCAGGGCGTCGCTGAACTTGATCAGATCGGGCCGGGCGATCGGCCCGATCTCCTTGCCCACGTGGCTGCGCAGTTCCGCCATCAGGGCGTCATCGCCGCTGCGGCCTGTCTCCAGGGTCACGAAGGCCACGATGCCCTCGCCCTTGAGATCGTCGGGGCGGCCCACCACGGCGGCCTCGGCCACGGCGGGATGGCTCACCAGGGCGCTCTCGATCTCCATCGTGCCCAGGCGATGGCCGCTCACATTGATCACGTCATCGACCCGGCCCATCACCCAGAAGTAGCCGTCCGCATCCCGGCGGGCGCCGTCGCCGGCGAAATAGAGGTGGGAGCCATCCGCCGGCCGCACCTCCTCCCAGTAGCTGCGACGGAAGCGGTCGGGGTCGCCGTGCACCGTGCGCATCATCCCCGGCCAGGGGCGTCGTACCGCCAGGTAGCCACCGGCATCCGCCGGCTGGGACACGCCATCGTGATCGACGACGTCGGCGGCGATGCCCGGAAGAGGCAGGGTGCAGGAGCCGGGCTTGGTGGGGGTAGCACAGGGCAGGGGGCTGATCATCACGCCGCCGGTCTCGGTCTGCCACCAGGTGTCCACCACCGGGCAGCGGTCACCGCCGATCACATCCCGGTACCACATCCAGGCCTCGGGATTGATTGGCTCGCCCACCGTGCCCAGGATGCGCAGCGAGCTCATGTCGTACTGGTCGGGGACGGCGCGACCGCTCTTCATGAAGGCCCGGATTGCCGTGGACGCGGTGTAGAAGATCGTGCAGCGGTGCTTCTGGATTACCTCCCAGAAGGCTCCAGGCTTAGATGGTCGCGGCGCCCCCTCATACATCACGGTCGTGGCGCCATTGGAGAGCGGCCCGTAAACGATGTAGCTGTGGCCGGTGATCCAGCCCACATCGGCGGTGCACCAGTGGATGTCGTCCTCGTGGATGTCGAAGATCCACTGGAAGGTGAGGTGGGCCCAGAGGTTGTAGCCGGCGGTG
>JBBASN010000105.1:0-2314 GCA_040399225.1 Prochlorococcaceae cyanobacterium
CCGCGCATGCCGCGCAGGTGGCTGATGCTGGTGAGCTTCACCAGGTTGCGGTAGCCCACCGCGTTCTTGGCCAGCACCACCAGGTGATAGCGCCGCTCCTTCTTGGGCGGATTGGGGTCATCAAGGGAACCGTTGATGACATACATCTCGTTGCCGATGATCGGCTTGATGCCCGCCTTGCTGCACAGCTTGAGCAGCTCGATCGCCCCGTACATCACCCCGTGGTCGGTGAGGGCCAGGGCCGGCATGCCCAGCTCAACGGCCCGTTCCACCATCGCCGGCAGCTGGCTGGCCCCGTCGAGGAGGCTGTAGTCGCTGTGGTTGTGGAGGGGAACGAAGGCCACCGGTAGCGGCTGGGGCGGCTTCACCTTAGGTGGAGGCCCCCAGATCTGGTGCTCGCTCGGTTCAGGGCACCAGAGCCGCCGCCGGCCTGGCGGCCATCACCCGGGCCGCCTGCTCGTAGTGGTGGGCCACCTGCAGCAGCCGCTCCTCCTGCAGCACGCCGGTGATCAGCTGCAGGCCGATCGGCAGGCCCTGGGCATCGAAGCCGCAGGGCACGGAGATCGCCGGCAGACCCGCCATGTTGGCCGGGATGGTGAGCAGGTCGGCCAGGTACATGGCCAGGGGATCATCGGTGTGGGCACCGAAACGGAAGGCGGTGGTAGGGGACGTGGGCGTCAGCAACACATCCACGGTTTCGAAGGCCCGGTCGAAGTCGCGCCGGATCAGGGTGCGCACCTGCTGGGCCTTCTTGTAGAAGGCGTCCACGTAGCCGGCGGAGAGGGCGTAGGTGCCGATCAGGATGCGGCGCTGCACCTCGTCGCCGAAGCCCTCGGCCCGGCTGCGGGCGGTCATCTCCGCCAGGCTGCCGGCCCCCTCGGCCCGGTAGCCGTATTTCACGCCGTCGTAGCGGGCCAGGTTGGCGGACGCTTCCGAAGGGGCGATCACGTAATACGTGGCGATGCCGTCGTTGAAGCGCGGGCAGCTCACCTCCACCAGCTCGCAACCCAGGGCCTGCAGTTGGTCGGCGGCAGCCAGCACCGAGGCCTTGACGGCAGGATCAAGCCCCTCGGCCTCCAGACACTCGCGCACGATGCCCACCCGCAGGCCGGCCACCGGCTGCTCAAGGGCGGCGCGGTAGTCGGGCACCGGCGCGGTGAGACAGGTGGAATCGCGGGGGTCGGCGCCGGCGATCACCTGCAGCAGCTCGGCCGCATCGGCCACCGAGGTGGTGAAGGGGCCAACCTGGTCGAGGGAGCTGGCGAAAGCCACCAGGCCCCAGCGACTCACCCGGCCGTAGGTGGGCTTGAGCCCCACCACGCCGCAGAAACTGGCGGGCTGGCGGATCGAGCCGCCGGTGTCGGAGCCCAGGGAGGCGACGCACTCTCCAGCCGCCACGGCGGCGGAGCTGCCGCCGGAACTGCCACCCGGCACCCGCTCGGGATCCCAGGGGTTGCGGCTGGGGCCGAAGGCGGACGTCTCGGTGGAGCTGCCCATGGCGAACTCATCGAGGTTGGTCTTGCCCAACAACACCGCACCGGCCTGCCAGAGGCGCTCGGTGACTGTGCTCTCGTAGGGGGGAACAAAGGTCTCCAGCATGCGGCTGGAGCAGGTGGTGCGGATGCCCTGGGTGCAGAGGTTGTCCTTGATCGCCAGGGGAATGCCGGCCAGGAGCGGCAGCTGCTCGCCGGCGGCGCGGGCGGCATCGATGCGATCGGCGTCAGCGCGGGCCCGCTCGGCGGTGACCTCCAGGAAGGCGTGCACCGTGTCGTCCACGGCCTCGATACGGGCCAGGTGCTGGTCGGTGAGCTCGCGGGCTGAAACCTCACCGCGCTCCAGCTTGCCGCGCCATTCGGCGATGCCCATCCAGCCACTCACCAGGTGAAGGCGACGCTATCAGCCAGGGCCCACAGGGCCCGGCCCGCTCAATCCACCTCGGTGAGGGGCTCGGCGCGGCGGGTGCGGAGCAACGCGTGCTCAAGCCCGATGGGGGACTCGGCCTGGATGTCACTGAGGAAGGCTGGCAGGGCGCTCTCCAGGGTGCTGCGCCGCACAAATGGGCCGAACCAGTAGGTGACTGCGGGATCCTGGGTGCGCACCCGCGCCCACCAGGCCAGGCCCAGTCCGTTGGCGCAGCGGCGAACGGGCCAGAGCAGTGGATTCATGCAGCGGGAGTGATCACCTGTCCATTCTGCCCGCCCTGGGCTGGCTGAGCATGGAATCGCATCACAGCTGCACGTCCGCGTTGAAACCGGCGGGCTGGGGCAGCTCGAAACCGAAGCCGATGCCTGGCGGGGGCGTGAGCTCATCCACG
>JBBASN010000105.1:2414-8936 GCA_040399225.1 Prochlorococcaceae cyanobacterium
ACGGGCGTGAGCACATCTACGGGCGGGGATTCAGCCTCGGGCGCTGGTCCACTCAAGTCTTGCCCGGGCTGTTCCTCGGCAGACGGCTGAGGGGCAGGCTGAACAGCAAACTCCGGCTCATGTGTTGGTGATGATTGCCCTGGGACCTGCTGAACCTGATCCTGAACAGGTTCAGCAGGGGTCGTGGGGTCCTGTTCGACCGCCGCCGGCGATTCAGCGGCAGGGGCGGCCGCATTGGGCAGCTGGGGCCGCACGATGCGGGGGGCCGGATCGCCGCCGCGCAGCCCCTTCATCCAGCCCCGCCTGGCCACTTCATAGAGGAGCAGGGCCGTGGCCACCGAGGCGTTGAGGCTGGGGGTGGCGCCGCGCAGGGGAATGCTGATCAGCTGGTCGCAGTGCTTGCGGGTGAGCATCGAAAGGCCGTCGCCCTCGGAACCGGTGACAATCACCAGGGGGCCGTCGAGATCGGCCTGCTCCAGGCTCACGCTGCCCTCGGCAGCCAAGCCCACCACCCGATAGCCCTCCTGCTTGAGGCTGTCGAGGGCACGGTTGAGATTCACCACCCGGGCCACGGGCAGATGCTCCAGGGCTCCGGCGGCCACCTTGGCCACCGAGCCGGTGAGCCCGGCGCTGCGGCGCTGGGGCAGCACCAGACCGTGGGCGCCGAGGGCCTCGGCGCTGCGGGCGATCGCCCCCAGGTTGTGGGGATCGGTGATGCCGTCGAGTGCCATCAGCAGGGGAGGTTCCCCCAGGTCGCGGCAGCCCTCGATCAGGCTGGAGAGGTCGAGGGTGTCAGCGGCGGCGGCCTGGAGCACGATGCCCTGGTGCACGGCGCCGCCGGTAATCTGGCCGAGCCGGGCCCAGGTGACTTCCTCCACCAGCACTCCGGAGGCCTTGGCCTCCCGCAGCGACTGCAGGAAGGCGGGACTGAAGCGCATCTCGGCGGTGCACCAGATGCGATGCACGGGCCGGCCGCTCTCCAGCGCCGCCTGGGCGGCATGGCGACCCCAGATCAGGTCGCTGGCGACGTTCTCATCGGCATGGACCCCCTGGGGGGGCTCCTGCGGCGGGCGTGCCTCCACCACCACCGGCGGGCGGCTGAAGCGCGAGGGCAACAGGCGGCGCGGCCGGCTGTCCTCCCGGCGGGGTGCCGATCGCCCATAGCCGCCGCGCTCGCCCACCCCGCGCACCGGCTCGCGGCGGCTGTCCCGGCGGCCCCCCGCCTGGCTGTCCCGGCTGCGGTCCCACTCCCGGCCGGCGGGGCGCTCGCGCTCGCTGCCCCGTTCACGGCCGGCGGAACGGAATCGATCGCTGCGCTCAGGGGGTCTGCCCCGGTCGGAGGAGCGCTCACGGCTGGCGTCCCACTCCCGACCCTTGTCACGGTCGCGGGATTTATCCCGGTCGCGGAACGAACCGCTGGCGGAACCCGGGCGCGCTGGCTTGCGAGCCCCGGCTCCAGCCCACTTGTCGGGGCGGCGTTCAAATCGAGGGCTCATGGCAGCGGCTGGTTATGGATCGATCTCCTCCAAGTGATCTAGCAGTTCGACCAACCGGGGGGGATCGTGGAGGAACAGCCAGCCAAGCAGGGCCTCGAAGCCGGTGGCCAGGCCGTAGGCGGCGGGGTCGCCATGGCGGGGCCCCCGGCCGGCCCGGTTGCGGCCGCGGCGCACCAGGTCGCGCTCGGCCTGGCTGAGCAGGCCATCCAGGCGCTCCAGGGCCCGCGCCTGGGCGTCGGCCCGCACGGCGGCCACCACCTGGCCATGAAGATCGTGGGAGCGGGCGGGGGTGCGGCACCGCCGCAACCGCTGGTGCAGCTCCCAAACGGCGTCCCCCAGCCAGGCCAGCTGCAGGGGGCCCAGGTCGCCGCTGGGGGGAGCAGGGATGAGGGCGGCCAGCCAGGCGGTGTCGCGACCGCTGCGCTCAGGCGGCGAGGCTGGCAAGGGCGGTGTCGAGATCGGGCTGGAGATGGAGGAACTCCTCGAGCCGCACCAGCTTCACGGTCTGCACCACGCGGGCATTGCCCACCACCAGGAAGCGCTGGCCGTCGCCGTTGCACTGCTTGGCCAGCTGCACCAGGGCACCCAGACCGGAGGAGTCAATGAAATCGATGTGAGAGAGATCAATCAGCAGGGGCTGACTGGCACTGCGATGGGCGGCGATGAACTCGCCGAACTGCTTATCGGAGTAGGCATCCAGCTGGCCCGTGAAGCGGTAGAGCTGGCAGCGGGCCTGCTGCTCGAATCCCCCGCGCAGGGACACCGTGAGACGCTGCAGGTCGTTGATGGCTCTGGCCCCCATTGCGGTTCTGCGGGGAGTGTAGGGATCGCAGCCGGGGCTGCAGCACCTGGGAGGGAAATGGCCAGGATCGGTAAAATTCGCTCAAAAGCGAAGGCTCCGGCCAGGCATCGGACCACTCAGGCGCGGCGCTCGGCCATCAGGGCTGTGAAGCGGGCGAAGTGGTGGTCGGCGTCGTGGGGCCCGGGGCTGGCCTCCGGGTGGTACTGCACGCCGAACACCGGCTGATCCGCCAGGGCCAGGGCCGCCACGGTGCGGTCGTTGAGGTTGAGGTGGGTGACCCGCACCCGCGGCGGAAGGGAATCGGCCGCCAGAGCGAAGCCGTGGTTCTGGCTGGTGATCTCCACCTGGCCGGGACTGCCGCAGGGGTGGTTGAGGCCGCGGTGGCCGTAGCCCAGCTTGAAGGTGATGCCCCCGAGGGCGAGGCCCAGGATCTGGTGGCCCAGGCAGATGCCGAACAGGGGCAGCTGGGGCTGGGCAAGCAGCTGGCGGGCCAGGTCGATGCCCTCACCCACCGCCGCCGGGTCGCCGGGGCCATTGGAGAGGAACACCCCCTCCGGCTGCAGGGCCAGCACCTCCTCCAGGCTGGCGGAGGACGGCAGCACCGTCACCTGACAACCATGGGCCACCAGCCGATCGAGGATGGCCCGCTTGATGCCGAAGTCGATCGCCACCACGCGGTAGGGGGCTTCTGGAGCGGGCTGCAGGCGGGCGTCGAAGGCAGCGCTGCAGGCGTGCTCCCAGGTGTAGGGCTCGCGGGTGCTCACCACGGCGGCCAGGTTGAGGCCCTCCATCGAGGGGGCCGTGCGCAGCTGCTCCAGCAGGGCCTGGGGGCTGGTGCCATCGCTGCTGATCACGCCGTTGATCGCCCCGCCCTCGCGCAGGTGGCGCACCAGGGCACGGGTGTCCACCCCGCGGATGCCCACCACCCCGTGGCGCTCCAGCCAGCCCTCCAGCTGCTCCTCGGCCCGCCAGCTGCTGGCGGTGGGGGCGAGCTGGCGGGCGATCACGCCGCGCACGTGGGGGATCGGGGCCTCCTGGTCATCGGCGTTGACGCCGGTGTTGCCGAGTTCGGGGTAGGTGAAGGTCACGAGCTGGCCGGCGTAGCTCGGATCGGTCATCACCTCCTGGTAGCCGGTCATGCCGGTGTTGAACACCACCTCACCGATGGCGGTGCCCCGGGCTCCGAAGGACTCCCCGCGCAGCACGGTGCCATCGGCCAGCACCAGCAGGGCAGAGGCGGTGGCTGCGGTGGAGGGCGGCACGATCACGGCTGCGGCACGGCTCGATCATCCCCCAGCGGGGGGGTGGAGGAGATGGCGCAACTGCTCCAGGCGCGTCCAGGCCTCGCCGGCGGCCAGGGTGGCGGCGGCCCGCCCGTAACCGGTGGCGATGGTGTCGACCAAGCCGGCGGCCCAGAGCACCAGGGCGGCGTTGAGGGCCACCACGGCGGCCTGGGGCCCGCTGCCCCGGCCCTGCAGCACCGCTTCGAGGATGGCCTGGTTGGTCGCCAGATCGCCGCCGGCCAGCTCGCTGTTGGGGGCCGGGGCAATGCCCAGGCTGGTGGGGTCGAGCAGCTCCTGGCTCACCGAGCCCCCCTCCACCAGGCGCAGCTGGCTGGGCCCTGCCAGGGAGGCCTCGTCGAGGCCGCCGCAGCCGTGCACCACCACGGCCCGCCGCAACCCAAGCCGGGCCAGGGCATCGGCCATGGGATCGAGCAGGTCAGGCCGGGCCACACCGAGCACCTGGGCCTCCGGCCGCAGCGGATTCACAAGCGGCCCCAGCAGGTTGAACACCGTGCGCACCCCCAGGCTGCGGCGCAGGGGCGCCAGGCCCACCAGGGCGGGATGCCAGCCAGGAGCGAACAGAAAAGTGACGCCGGCGCTGGAGAGAGCGGCCACCACCTGCTCCTGGGGGGCCTGCAGCTGCAGACCCAGCCCCTCCAGCACATCCGCCGAGCCCACCCGGCCGCTGGCGCTGCGGTTGCCGTGCTTGGCCACATGGGCACCGCAGGCGGCGGCCAGAAAAGCCACGGCGGTGGAGATGTTGAAGCTGTCGGCACCGTCCCCTCCCGTGCCGCAGGTGTCCACCAGGGAGAGCGGGGGGCGGCCGGCGGGCTGGGGGCAGGCCTGGCGCAGCACCCGGGCCATCGCCGCCAGCTCCTCGCCATTGACGCCCTTGGCGCGCAGGGCCGCCAGCAGGGCACCGGTGAGCACCGGTGGAATCTCCTCGTCCAGCCAGCCCTGCATCAGGCGGGCGGCCAGCTCGCCGCTGAGGGCCTCGCCGGCCAGCAGGCGCTCCAGCAGGGCGGGCCAGCTGGGGGTCTGGGCATCAGCAATGGCCATCGCCACGCCTCCGAAAACCATGGGTAACGCCCAATTCAACTCGGTGTCGAGGTCGGTGGCGGTGGCGGGGCAGTGGGAGTGGCGTGCACAAAAAAGCCCGGGTGCGGAGCACACCGGGCCGGGTGATGGGGACCCAACCACTATCCCCTGAAACGGGTGCGCTTGGCGAGCAAACCGGATCAGGCGTCCTGATCGGCGGTGTCGAAGCCGGATCCCACCGCTTCCTGGCCCGGGGCGGCGGAGTCTGCGGGGCCCGGCCGGAAGCCACTGGCCCAGATCGCCCGGGTGCGGCCGTGGAGCTCCTCGCGGCTGAGGCCCCACAGCCGCAGCACCTTGGCGAGGTCCTCCTGCAGATCGTGGGCACCGGGGAAGCCCTGGTAGCGCATCAGCAGGCGGGCGGCGTCCACCAGCTGGGCGTCGCCCGGGGTCTGCACCGCCAGCAGGCCGTCGATCACGTCGCGGTCGAGGGCGTGGAGGGGATGGCTCTGCTCGGGCACGGCCGAGCCTGGGGGAGGCGTGGAGGGGGGCACGGCCGGCGGGGGCGATCCTTAGGTTGGGGCCATCTTCGGCCAGGCGGCGTGGCTGCGATTCGCACCGATCTGATCCGGCGCTACCTGCGGCCCCACCGGCGCACCGTGTTGCTGGGCATGGCGGCGCTGGTGGTGGTGAACCTGCTGAGCGTGGCCATTCCGCTGCTGGTGCGGCGGGTGATCGACGATCTCCAGGACGGCTTTGACCTCCAGGACATACTCCTGCAGGCCCTGTTGATCATGGCGCTGGCCACGGCGATGGGCGGCGTGCGGCTGCTCTCGCGGATGCTGGTGTTCGGCGTGGGCCGGCAGGTGGAGGCCGACCTCAAGCAGAAGATCTTCGACCACCTGCTGCTGCAGGAACCGGGCTGGGTGCAGACCACCGGCAGCGGCGAGGTGATCAGCCGGGCCACCAGCGATGTGGAGAACGTGCGCCGGCTGCTGGGCTTTGCCGTGCTCAGCCTCACCAACACCGCCCTGGCCTATGCCCTCACCCTGCCGGCGATGCTCAGCATCGACGCCTGGCTGAGCATCGCCGCCCTTGGCCTCTACCCGCTGATGCTGGTGACGGTGCGCCTGTTCGGCGGCCGGATGATGCGCCAGCAGCGGCGCCAGCAGGAGGCCCTGGCCCACCTCAGTGATCTGATCCAGGAAGATCTCTCGGGCATCAGCGCCATCAAGATCTACGGCCAGGAAGCCACCGAGCGACAGGCCTTCGCCGGTCGCAACCGCATCTATCGGGATGCGGCCCTGGGGCTGGCCCGCACCCGCAGCACGCTCTTTCCCCTGCTGGAGGGCATCTCCTCCATCAGCCTGCTGCTGCTGCTGGCCCTGGGCAGCGGCCAGCTGGAGAGCGGCCGGCTGAGCATCGGCGATCTGGTGGCCCTGATCCTCTACGTGGAGCGGCTGGTGTTCCCCACCGCGCTCCTGGGCTTCACCCTCAACACTTTCCAGACCGGCCAGGTGAGCCTGGAGCGGGTGGAACAGCTGCTGGAGCGCACCCCCCTGATTCAGTCGCCGGCCCGGCCCCAGCCACCGGCGCCCGCCGGCCGGGGCGGGCTTGAGGCCCGCGGCCTCACGGTGCGCTACCCGGGGGCGGCCCGGCCGGCCCTGGTGGATGTGAGCTTCCGGGTGGAACCCGGTGAACTGGTGGCGGTGGTGGGGCCGGTAGGCTGCGGCAAGACCACCCTGGCCCGGGCCCTGGGGCGGATGGTGGAGCTGGGCGAGGGGGAGCTGTTCCTCGATGGGGTGGACGTGACCGGCCTCGAGCTGGAGCAGCTGCGCCGCCGGGTGGCCCTGGTGCCCCAGGAGGGTTACCTGTTCACCGCCACCCTGGCCGACAACCTGCGCTA
>JBBASN010000106.1:0-8789 GCA_040399225.1 Prochlorococcaceae cyanobacterium
TAAGGCAGAGGATTGCAAATCCTTTACCCCCAGTTCGAATCTGGGTGCCGCCTCTGATCCCCCCATCGGTGACACGCTTAACCGTGCTGCCGGCACTTTTCCTGCAGCTCCGGCCCGGCAGTTCTGATCAGGCGTGGGGCCTGAAGGCCCTTGCCCCTGCGGGAGAGTGCTCTCTCAGAGCCGGGCCTGGGCGGTCCAGGATTCGCCCGCGTCATTGCTGGCCTGGCAGCGCACCTCGGCCCGTTTCAGCTCACAGTTCCCTCTGGCCAGCAGGGTGCGGGGCACGGTGGTGGCCAGGCCGCGGCCGTCGAAGCTGGTGGCTGCAACGGTGGCCACCACCAGCCGGGTGGGCCAGCGGGGCAGGCAGCGTCCATCCGGGCGGCAGTGCATCGGCCGTTGCCCCCGCTCCAGCACCCCTGCGAACAGCAGGTGCTCGGCCTGTTCCTGGGGGCCTGAGCCGTCGGCCAGAAAACGCACGCTCAGCAGGCCCTCCAGATTCTGTTCCAGGCGTACCAGATGGCAGCGCCTCGCCTGATGGCCGGGTCTGCCGCCTGCAGCACCGCGTTCAAAACTGCACTGCTGGACCCGGCTCTGCCAGCGGCCGAACCCGCCGGCGTGCCCGGCGCTCTGGCAGCCCATCCAGCTGAGCACGCTGCCCAGAGCGATGGCCACGACCAGCCGCTGCCCTGGCTGCCCTCGCCTTGCCATGGCCCGCTGCGCCATGGCGCTCAGTACCCCGAATCGGCCACACAGCTTCCCTGGCAGCTGATGCCGTTGCTTGCCGTGCGGCCGCAGTGATGGCACAGCACGGGGTCCGGCGTCGAGAGGACGCTGGCCGGCTGGAACGGATTGGCTGCGGGGGAGGTCCCGGCTGGCGCGGCCTGCTCCGCAGGCCGGGATGGGTCACCCATATTGATTGCGCT
This sequence comes from Prochlorococcaceae cyanobacterium, assembly GCA_040399225.1. Taxonomy (GTDB): domain Bacteria; phylum Cyanobacteriota; class Cyanobacteriia; order PCC-6307; family Cyanobiaceae; genus NIES-981. Next base: position 924 of record JBBASN010000106.1, read on the forward strand.
GAATCTGGCTTGCCCATCCACGATGACCGATCCCCACCCCGCGGCGCTGAGCGATCCCGGCATCGGGGTGGGCACCTGGGCCTGGGGCAACCGCTTCCTCTGGGGCTATGACCCCGGTCAGGACGCCCTGCTGCGGGCCACCTTCGAGCGCGCCATCGGCTGCGGCCTGCGCTTTTTTGATACCGCTGATTCCTACGGCACCGGGAGGTTCAATGGCCGCAGCGAACAGCTACTGGGCACGTTCTGTGCCGCTCTCCCCGCCGGCTTGCGCCAGGAGCTGTGCGTGGCCACCAAATTGGCCCCCTTCCCCTGGCGGATCGGCCGCCAGGGACTGAAGCGGGCCTTCCTGGCCTCGCGGGAACGCCTGGGGGGCCAGCTGGATCGCGTGCAGCTGCACTGGAGTACGGCCCGCTATGCCCCCTGGCAGGAGCTGGCCCTGCTCGATGGCCTGGCCGACCTGGTGGAGGCCGGCCTAGTGGCTGAGCTGGGGCTGTCCAACATGGGGGCCGGGCGGCTGCGTTGGCTGCAGGCGCGCCTGGCAGAACGGGGCGTGGCCATCGCCAGCCTCCAGGTGCAGTTGTCCCTGCTGGCGCCGGAGCCCCTCGATCCGGGAGGTGTGGCGGAGGTGTGCCGGGAGCTGGGCATCCGTCTGATCGCCTACAGCCCCCTGGCCCTGGGGCTGCTGGCCCGCAGCGGGGAGGCAGCCGCCCCCGAGGCGGGCCTGGGGGGCCCTCGCCAGCTGCTGGCGCGTCGCCTGCAACCGGCCCTGGTCCCCCTGCGGCAGGCCATGGCTGCGATCGCGCGCCCCCACGGGGCATCCCTGGCCGCCGTGGCCCTGAACTGGTGCCGGGCCCATGGGGCGATGCCGATTCCCGGGCTGCGCACCCCCCAGCAGGTGGACGGGGTTGGGGCGGCACTGGGCTGGCGGCTCACGGAGTCTGAACGCCTGGAGCTGGACCGTCTGGCCCGGGCCTCGGCCCTGCGCATGCCAGCCAATCCCTTCCAGAGTGCCTGATGGCTTCAGCAGGCCTGGGCCGGTCTGGTCTCCGGCGTCAGCACCACCGGCAGGGGGTGGGGTGGGTTCGGTGGGGTAGGCGCGCTGTGCTCCTCGGTTTCCGGGGTGGCGGCGCTGGGTTCGCAGGCGGCCAGGGCTTCCTGCAGGAGCGAATCGAACGTGGCACCACTGAGCCGGTGGCGGGCCAGTTCCAGAAAGGCCCGGGCCACGGACTCCCCGGCGGCAGCCCGCAGCAGGGGATTGTTGCGGCGGAGCTCCTGCTCCTCCTCGATGGCGCGGATGAAGCGCTCGGTGACATCCCGCTTGGTGGCAGCCCGGATGCGGGTGTCCTGCTCCATCTGGTTGAGCTGAAGCTGGTTGGAGAGTTCGGCGAGCCGCCGGCTGAGGCTCTCCAGCACATCCCTGGCCTCCTTGGCCACGTGGGCCAGCTGACCATCGGAGAGGCGGGGCAGATCCGCCACGTACACCTTGCCGTGGTCGCGCAGCGTGAGGAAGGTGGGGCGCTGTGGTCGGTTGAGGGGTTCCCGGGGGCGCTGGGGCCGGACGGGTGGAACGGGTCCGGCCGAACTGCGGCGGCGGGTGACGCGCTGCCCCCCGCTGAACGGATTCTGGAGACGGCTATTGACCATGCGGATGAACCTCAACGATCGCGGATGTGATTGGGCGTCTGCGGGGGCTTGGCAGGTTTGGGCGGCCAGTCGCTCCCGGGGAACTCAGTCCCTGGTGCCGAAGCGGCCAGCCTGCTGGACCCGATCCGGTACCTGGGGGCACCCTAGGCATGGGCCCTGGGTGCTTCGCCGCTGCGGGGCGCGTTGCAATGAAAGGCCGCAGACCGGGCGCACGGCTGGGGCGACCAGCCTCCTCTCTCAGATCGGCACACCGGCCAGCGGTGTGTGCGCTGCCGGAGCGCCGGAGCGCACCTCCCCCAGGCTCCAGGCGGGATACCCCGCCTCGCTGCAGACATGGAGGGCCTGCTGTGCGGCCGAGGCAGGCACCACCAGGCAGAAGCCCACACCCAGGTTGAAGGTATTCCAGATGTCGGCTTCGGGAATCTGGCCCGCGTCCTGCAGCCAGCGGAACAGGGGCGGACGCTCCCAGCTGTGCGGATCGATGGCGCCATGCAGGTGGCCGGGCAGGCAGCGCGGCAGGTTCTCCGGCAGCCCTCCGCCCGTGATGTGGGCCATCCCGTGCACGGGCACGCCCTGCTGCAGGAGCGCTTTCACCAGGGCGCCGTAGAGCCGGGTGGGCCTGAGCAGGGCATCGATGATCAGGCTGCCCTCGCCGCCGGGCAGTGCTGCCGTGGGATCGATGCCGTTGTCCGTGAGGATGCGCCGCACGAGGCTGAAGCCATTGCTGTGCACGCCGCTGCTTGCCACCGCCAGGATGCGGTCACCCGCTGCCACGGCCCGGCCATCGATGATCGCCTCGGCTTCCACCACGGCCACGCAGAAGCCGGCCAGGTCGTACCGACCAGGGGCGTAGAACCCGGGCATCTCAGCTGTTTCCCCCCCCAGCAGGGCACAGCCGCTCTGGCGGCAGCCGTCGGCGATGCCCTCCACCACCTCCGCCATCGCCTCCGGGCTGAGCTTGCCCGTGGCGATGTAATCCAGGAAGAACAGTGGCTCTGCGCCGCTGGTGATCACGTCGTTGACGCACATCGCCACCAGATCGATGCCCACCTCATGGTGACGGCCATGGGCCTGGGCAAGTTCCAGCTTGGTGCCCACCCCGTCGCTGCCGGCCACGAGCAACGGCTGCTTCAGCCCTGCCGGCAGCCGACAGAGCCCGCCGAAGCCGCCCAGGCCCCCCACCACCTCCGGCCGCCGCGTGGACTCCACACTGCCGCGGATGCGTTCCACAAAGGCGCGGCCTGCCAGTACATCCACGCCTGCCGTCCGGTAATCCATGCCTGGCCCCTGGGTGATCCGCTCATCTCCCCCTGATCCTGCGACGCCGCGGGCCCGGGGGCCTCGCCGCCGCGCATGCATGGCGGGGGAATGGTGGACGGGAGCGGGATTGGCACAGCAGGCGATCAGTTCGCCTTATGGGATTGATTGCTCTGTCTGATTGGGCTTGGGGCGCTCGTGGTGCCCTTGGGCAGTGCTGCAAAGGGCTCGGAGGCTTCAATCACAAAAACTGATCGCAAAGATCTGGGAGTGAGCATCTTCCGGGCTGTGCTCCGGGCGCCTACGTTTGCGGCGTTGTTATTTCTGTCAGGAACTCCACCAGCGTTTCAGCCCCGGATTCTTAGAGGAACTTCGCGTCACGATCGTTCTGACCTTCTCGATTTCCCGAGACTGCCAACAGCGCCGTGAACATCGGAATCGAGCATCACGCCTCCTTTTCTACAGGTTCTTCCAAGGTCCATCGCCGTGGTTCAGCCCTTGCGGGTCAGATTCCACCAGCGATCAGGTTCGAAGCAGCTGGAAGCATCCCCACGCAGAGCTCCGCCTCCATTCCTGGTGGTGAATGCCCTGCCTCCCGGGTGCTGCTCGAGTTTCGCCTGTTATGCGTTTCTCCATTCCTCTGGGTGCCTTCGCCCTCCTGATCGCCGGCTCTGCCTTCTCCACCGCACCGGTTCAGGCCCGCAGCGCGGATCCTTCCTTCAGCCAGTTGCCCGTCCACGGTTCCCTGGCTATAAGGGAAGTTGAGCCCCTGCCCTTCAACGACGACCTGCTCCGACCCACCGTTTCACCGGTCCGCCTGGCTTCAACCGTGGCGATGGCTCCCTCCAAGCAGGTCTCCCGGGTGATTGAAGGCACCGCCAGCTGGTATGGCCCCGGCTTCTTCGGCAACCGCACGGCCAGCGGTGAGGTCTTCCGTCCCGGCACCCTCACCGCAGCCCACCGCAGCCTGCCTTTCGGCACCATGGTGCGGGTCACCAACCTCAACAACGGTCGCAGCACGGTCGTGCGTATCAACGACCGCGGTCCTTTCGTGGGCAACCGCGTGATCGATCTGGGCCACGGCGCCGCCCAGCAGGTTGGCCTGGTCTCCAGCGGAGTTGCTCCGGTGCGTCTGGAAGTGCTGCGCTGATCGCAGCGCCGACCATCCCCAGGGCCATTGCCGGTCCATCACCCGTTCTGAAGCAGGCCCATCCGCCAATCTGGCGGGTGGGCTTTTCGTTGTTCCCACGTGCTTCCTGCCATCCAGTTGCTCCGCACCCGCTCCCAGCTGCTGGCCTGGCGACGTGGCCTGAATCGGCCCTTGCACTTTGTGCCCACGATGGGTGCCCTGCACAGCGGCCATGGCCAGCTGATCGCCAGGGCCAGCCTGCCCCGCGCTGCCCAGCGGCCAGCCGTGCTGGTGAGCGTGTACGTGAATCCGCTGCAGTTCGGTCCGGGGGAGGACATTGCGCGTTATCCCCGCGATCTCGATGGCGACGCGGCCCTGGCGGCTGCGGCCGGCGCCCATGCCCTCTTCGCCCCGGCCCAGGCCGACATGCTGCCCGGTGGTCCCGATCAGATCACCCGGGTGCTGCCACCCGCCTGCCTGCAGCTCAGCCTGTGCGCACCGGGCAGGCCAGGCCATTTCGACGGCGTGGCCACGGTGGTTGCCCACCTGCTGGCCCTGGTGCGCCCCCAGCGGCTGCTGCTGGGTGAGAAGGACTGGCAGCAGTTGGTGATCCTGCGCCGGGTGGTGGCCGATCTGGGGTTGCCGGTGCTGGTGGAGGGATGTGGCACGGTGCGGGAGCGCGATGGCCTGGCCTGCAGCTCGCGCAACCGCTATCTGTCGGAGGCGCAGCGCAGCCAGGCAGCCGCCTTGCCCGCTGCCCTGCGGGCGATCAAGGCCGAGGCGACCCAGGCCGGCGGCAGGGCCGAGCTGGCCCAGCGCCTGCAGCAGCACCTGCAGGCGGCCGGCTGTGTGGTGGAGTATGCCCAGCTGGTGGCCGCCCATACCCTGGAGCCGCTGCCGGAACCGCAGGGCCTGTGCCTGCTGGCGGCGGCCATCCGCTGCGGCCCCGCCCGCCTGATCGACCACACCTTCCTGATGAGCCGTTCACCACTCGTCGCCATCGATGGACCGGCCGGTGCCGGCAAGAGCACCGTGACCCGGGCCTTTGCCCGGCGCCTCGGCCTGGTATTTCTCGACACCGGTGCCATGTACCGGGCTGTCACCTGGTGGGTGCAGCGCCAGGGAGCTGATCCAGGGAACGGCGCCGCTGTGGCCGCTTGTCTGCAGGATCTGAATCTGGATCTCTCCACGGCCGCCGATGGCCAGCAGTGCGTGCGGATCAATGGTCATGAGGTGACCAAGGCGATCCGCAGCCCCGAGGTCACCGAGCAGGTGTCCCAGGTGGCCGCCCACAGCTGCGTGCGCGCAGCGCTCACGGCCCAGCAGCAGGCGATGGGCCAGCGGGGGGGGCTGGTGGCCGAGGGGCGGGACATCGGCACGGCCGTGTTCCCGGATGCCGACCTCAAGGTGTTTCTCACCGCCAGCGTGGCCGAACGGGCCCGCCGCCGGGCCCTGGATCTGGAGCAGCGTGGCTTCCCCGTGCCGCCACTTCAGGAGCTGGAATCCCAGATCGCCGATCGCGATCGGCGTGATTCCAGCCGGGAGGTGGCACCCCTGTGCATGGCGGCCGATGCCCAGGAGTTGATCACTGATGGCCTGGCCATCGAGGCGGTGATCCAGGCCCTGGTGGATCTGTTCCGCCAGCGCATTCCCGAAGAGGCCTGGCCCGAGCCCAGCCCGCCCGCTAGCGCCGGCTGAGCGCTTCGAGCAGGCCAGCGCAGGCATCGTCGAGCAGGTCGAGCACGTGCTCGAAGCCCTGCTCGCCGCCGTAGTACGGATCGGGTACCTCCCGCACCCTGTGCAGGCGGCAATAGCGCACCATCGGGTCCACCGTTGCCCGCTGGCTGAGGCCGGCTGCGGCGGCGCGCCGGGCCAGCTCCTGCACCGCCGCCAGGTTGTCGTCGTCCATGGTGAGGATGTGGTCGAAACGGCCGAGGTCGCTCGCCTCCAGCTGGCGGGCCCTGCTGGTGAGCTCCAGACCCCGGCGGGCCGCTGCGGCCCGCATGCGGGAATCGGCCTGTTTGCCCACGTGCCAGCCGCCGGTGCCGGCGGAATCCACCAGCACGCTGTCGCTGAGGCCTGCCTGGCTGAGGTGATGGCGAAACACCCCTTCCGCGGCTGGGGAGCGGCAGATGTTGCCCAGGCACACAAACAGCACCCGTCGGTCAGGCGTCATGGCAGGGGGAGGCGCGACTGGGCCAGCCTGGCGCGCAGCATCACCACGGGTGGGTTGGCTTCGGCCGCTTCGCTGAGCGCAACCAGTCCCTGGCGCACCTGGGCCAGGGCGTCGGTGGTGGGTGCCAGGTCCTCGGCCAGACCTTCCAGGCCAACGGCCACGGCGTACCGCACCACCCATTCGCCATCGCCAGTGGCGGCCAGCAGGGCCTGCAGGCAACGTTTCTGCACGCTCAGGCGCTGTTCCGCCTCAAGGGCACCCAGGCGCAGGTTGCCAAGTCCGCGGGCGGCGGCTCGGCGCACGCTGGCTGCCACATCGCTGCCGAGGGCATCGATCAGCAGCTCCAGCCCGCGCACGTCGCCGATGCCGGCCAGGGCCCTGACCGCCCAGGCCCGGGCGCCGTAGTTTTCGGGGTCGAGTTGCAGCAGGGGAGGGACGGCCTCCGCCCCCAGGGCAATCAATCCATCCACGGCAGCCACTGCGGCTCCAGGGTTGTTGTAGCCGAGCACCTCCACCAGCACAGGGGCGGCGCTGGCCGCAGCGCAACCTGCCAGCTCGCGGGTGGCCAGCAGCAAGTCCTGGCTGCTGCTGGCCTGGCGCAGTCGGTCGATCAGCTGCTGGAGTGCTTGCGGATCGGTCATGGCGTCCCTCACAGCAAGGCGTCCATGCAGGCCAGCAGGGCCTCCTCTCCCGGTTCGCCGCTACCGCGTTCCACCAGTCCCTTGAGGGCGATCAATTTCAGGCTGTTCTCGGCGAGAGTGCGGCGAATCGGCTCCAGGGCCGGCCGCCAGCCGGCGGCACCCAGGTCCATCAGGGCCGCCCGGCGCACCTGCAGCTGGGGATGGTCGAGCAAGCCCACCAGCAGATCGGCCCAGCGGGGCTCCCCGCTCAGCCGCAGCAGGGTGCGGGCCGCGGCGCTGCGAATCAGGGGACGGTCGTGGTGAACGAACGGTTCCACCACTGCCAGCACGCCCGCTGCCCTGGCGGAGGCACAGCCGATCTCTCCGAGGGCTTCCAACAGAGCCTCGCAGGGCTCCATCAGCCGCGGTGTGCCGGCCCGCGGCGCTCCTGCCCCATCCAGCCCACTGGCCAGGCGCCTGCAGATCGGCTGAACGGCCTGCTCGGCCCCCAGCTCACCCAGGGCCCGGGCGGCAGCTTCGCGCAGGCCGTCGTCGGGGTCGTCGAGCACGGAGAGCAGCTCGTTGATCGCTGGCTGGGCAGCCAACCCCAGCTTGCCCAGGGCCCGGGCCGCATTGCGGGCCACGGCATTTTCCTCCACGCCTGCCCCGGGATCGCGGGGCCGCCGCTGCTGAAGGGCCGCGATCAGCAGGGGAACGGCATCGGGATGCTGGCTGCGCATGCGCCCCAACCACCAGGCGGCGTAGTACTGCTGGGAGGGTTCGTGGCTCTGGCGCAGACGGGCCAGAGCTTCCGCCTCGGAGATCGGAGCTCCAGCCTGCTGCTGCGGCGCCGCCATGCTGCTTCGGCCAATCATCAGGGCTTGATGATCGCAGGTCGCTGGCTGCATGTTTCTCCCTAGCCCTTGTCTACTCACCACATCCCATCACACCTGCGGTTCGGCAATCCATAGCCAACACAAATCGGGCCAACAAGAAAGCAAATAAAAAACCTCCCCGGTGGGGGAGGTGTGAAGGAAGCC
>JBBASN010000107.1:0-8788 GCA_040399225.1 Prochlorococcaceae cyanobacterium
AGCGTTGGCGTGGAGGTTCCAAATCCAGGTGGTGGTTTTGGGACCTTTGGCGAGGCTGCGATCGAAATGGCCGGGCTTGCCGAACAGTTCGAAGGTGGCCGGGTTGTTCACCCGGTCGACCTGGGCCTTCGCCGTTTTCCCACGCTCTGGTGGGCTGATGGTCATCGAGACGTTCCTCGAGGGACGGGGTCGAGGTGGTGGTCCACCCCTGTGGGCGGAGCGGGCGCGGCTGTGAAGCAACCACGACAGCGCCGCCGGTGGGCCCCATGGCCTGACCGGGCGAACCCGGGGCAGGACATGGGCGCCAGCCGGGAGAAGGCTCGGGAAACCGGACGGAAGCGCCGAGACCGGCGAAACCGCGGATGGAAACCCTGAAACCGACTGCCACAGCTGGGGCTTTGGGCCCCAGATAGGGGACCGCTCGGCGCAGTATAGGGGCCAGATTCAAGCGTTTTCGGGCCTCAGTTACAAAGGTTCAATCCGCCGAATCGCCAGACCAGGACAGGGGTCTGGCAGCCAGTTAGCAACACTTCAAAAGCAGCTTCTTCGAGGATTGTTTTATACTCTTTTCCGCACTCACAACTGGTCCCGCTACGGGGGAGGGCCAGTGCGGGCCCCGGACCAACCGAGCCAGCAGAATGCCGCTCACAGGCTGCGGGCGATCCAGTGTGGCGATCAGGTTTGACGTTGGCGCAACCCCTGGATGAACAGGCACGACATCGGCAACAACATCGTGGGCATGCATTACCCGATAACGGCTGGCCTGCCTCTCAATGGCCTGCCGAGGAATCGCCTGGCCAACGGGTCCGGATCAGCGGCCTGCTGGCCCTGGCCCTCAGCGCCCTGCTCCTGATGATCAGCGGCTGTGACCGGCAGGCCGCTGTGTCGCCCAGTGGTCCCTTGCCGGTGGTGGCTCCGGCGGGCCGCCTGCAGGAGGTGCCTCCCCCCGGAGCGGTGGTGCAGATCAGCGCGGCGCTGGCCAACCGGCGACCCAGGTTGCGGATCACCTCGCCGGCTGAGGGCGCGCTGGTTCCCGCCGGGCCCTGGCAACTGGGCCTGGATCTCGAGGACTGGCCCCTGGCCACGGACCCCGAACTGGGGATGGGTGCCCATCTGGTGGTGCAGGTGGACGATGGCCCCAAATTGCGGATCGGCGACTGGAGCCAGGGCGACGCCGGCAGCGGCCGGCTGGAGCTGGCCATGGCACCACTCGCACCGGGCAGCCACCGCATCACGGCCTATGCAGCCCTGCCCTGGGGGGAGGCCGTGAAACTGCCGGGCGCCTCAGCCCAGCGGGTGGTGCAGCGGGTGGCCGCCAACCCCCTCAGCCAACCCGCTGCCGGCTCCCCCCAGCTGCTGGCCGTGAGCCCCGATGGCCTCAGCAGCAGCGAGCCGGTGCTGATCGACTGGCTGCTGCGGGATGCGCCCCTGCAGGGCCTGCGCGAGGGCGATGCCCGCTGGCGGCTGCGGATCAGCGTGAATGGGGACAGCTTTCTGGTGGACCAGAACACGCCCCTCTGGCTGCGGGGCGTCAGGCCCGGCAGCAATGCCCTGCTGCTGGAACTGCTGGATGGCCTGGGTGAACCGCTCAATCCGCCCTTCAACAGCCTGGTGCGGGAGGCGGTGATCCAGCAGGGCGGACGCCGGCCTGTGTGGCTCAACGAGCGGATCAGCCCCGCAGACCTGGCCCGTCTGCTCGGAGAGTCAACACCCCAGGCAAGCGCTGCGGCACCCGAGCCCGAACCAGCACCCAGCCCAGCCCCCCAGCCACCCCTCGCAGAACCTCCGCCCACCGAGACTCCTCCTCTCACCGATCCGCCCCTCAGCGGCGATCCGTCCAGCAGCGATCCGCCCCTCAGCGAGCCTGAGCTGCCCCCGCCGGCGCAGCCCAGCCCGGCAGGGGAGCCAGAGGCTGCCGCACGAACGCCAGCGACCGAGGCTCCCCAGCCCGAGGAGGCCCCCCAGCCAGAGCAGGCGGAACGCGCCGAGGTGGAGCCTGCGCAGGAACGCGTTCAGCCCAGCACCAGCCTGGGCAGCTCCGCCAGGGAGCAGGTGCGCGAGGACGGCTCCCTGATCCAGCCGCGGCAGACGGGCCCCCTCAGCGGCCTGGCCGCCCGGCTGCGGCCATGAACGGCAGCCAGCAGCCCCAGCGCCAGGGGGTGTGGGCCCTGGGATTCAGTGCCGCCGCCGAACCGCTGCTGGCCCAGCTCCAGGCCGCCGGACTGGTGGATAGCTGCCTGCAGGCCGAGCAGCTCGAGGAGCACTGGCCCCAGGCCGAGGCCTTCGTGCTGGTGGCGGCCTGCGGGCTGGTGGTGCGCCGGATCGCCCCCCTGCTGCAGGGCAAAACCCTCGATCCGGCGGTGGTGGTGCTCGATCCGGAGGGCCGCTTCGCCATCCCCCTGCTCGGTGCCCACCGGGCCGGTGGCGAGGCCCTCTGCCAGCGGTTGGCGGCGCTGCTGGGCTGTGCCGTGGTGGCCACCGGCAGCAGCAGCGGCCGGGGCCAGCTGGCCCTCGACACCTTCGGCCTGCGCTGGGGCTGGCGGCCGGGCCCCGGCGGCGACTGGAACACGCTGATGCAGCGAGCCGCCCGCAGCCGGGATCCCCTGCCGGTGCTACAGGAGGCGGGCAACCGCAGCTGGCGCCAGCTGGGGGCGGCCACCGGGCTGGAGGACTGGCAACCGCAGGCTGGCAGTCCTGCCGCGATGCTGGTCACGGCGCGCCGGGGAGAGGGCTGCCGCTGGCATCCCCCCTGCCTGTGGCTGGGACTCGGCTGTGAACGCCACACCAGCCTGGCCCTGCTGGAGCGGCTGGTGGAGGAGCAGCTGCAGGCCGCCGGCCTGGCCAGTGAGGCGGTGGCCGGACTGGCCAGCATCGACCGCAAGGCCGACGAACCGGCCCTCCTGGAGCTGGCCCGCCGGCGGCAGTGGCCCCTGCGCTGGTTCACCGCTCACGAGCTGAACGCCGTGGCGGTGCCCACCCCCTCGGCGGCGGTGGCAGCGGAGATGGGCACCGCCAGCGTGGCGGAGGCGGCGGCCCTACTGGCCGCTGGACCCGGGGCCCGGCTGCTGCGGCCCAAGCAGGTGGAGCACCACCGCGGCGAGGAGCGGGGGGCGGCGACCCTGGCCATCGCCCAGGCCAGGGAGCAATGGGCCCCCAGCCAGGGGCAGCTGCATCTGGTGGGCAGCGGCCCGGGCCGGCTGGATCTGCTCACCCCCGATGCCCGGCGGGCCCTGGCCGAGGCCAGCGTGTGGGTGGGCTACGGGCTCTATCTGGATCTGCTGGAGCCCCTGCGGCGGCCGGATCAACTGCGCTGCGACGGCCAGCTCACCCAGGAGCGGGCGCGCTGCCAGCAGGCCCTCGACCTGGCCAACCAGGGGCTGAACGTGGCCCTGGTGTCGTCGGGCGACAGCGGCATCTACGCCATGGCGGGCCTGGCCCTGGAGCTGTGGCTGGCCCAACCAGACGATGGCCGCCCGGGCTTCACGGTGCACCCGGGCCTGTCGGCGCTGCAGCTGGCGGCGGCCCGGGCCGGCGCCCCCTTGATGCACGACTTCTGCACGATCAGCCTCAGCGACCGGCTCACCCCGTGGGCAGTGATCGAACAGCGGCTGCGGGCGGCCGCCAGCGGCGACTTCGTGGTGGCGCTCTACAACCCGCGCTCCCTGGGCCGCGACTGGCAACTCGGCCGGGCCCGGGAGCTGCTACTGCAGGGCAGGCCCCCGTCCACTCCAGTGGTGCTGGCCCGCCAGCTGGGCCGGGCGGAGGAGCGGGTGAGCATCCACACCCTGGGGGATCTGCCGATCGCCGCGGTGGACATGCTCACCCTGGTGCTGGTGGGCAACAGCACCAGCCGCAGCACCGACGGCTGGGTGGTGACCCCGCGGGGCTACCCGGGAGCGGAACTCACCTGAGAAATCGGGATGACAGGATTCGAACCTGCGGCCCCTTCGTCCCGAACGAAGTGCGCTACCAAGCTGCGCTACATCCCGATGGGGCGACTTTACGGGATCGCCCTGCGGGCCTGCCCGGGGAGTGAAAGCGGGCCCTGAGGCCACCGGTGCCAACGGATTTCTAGAGTTGACGCCTGTGTGCGGCCGGGTGATCGGCTCCCCGATTCGTTTTGCTCAAACCCGACTGGCTGCGCGTGAAGGCGCCACAGCGCGAGCGGATCGGCGCCGTGGCCGACCTGCTGGTGGACCTGAAGCTCAACACGGTGTGCCAAGAGGCCAGCTGCCCGAACATCGGCGAGTGCTTCGCCGGCGGCACCGCCACCTTCCTGATCATGGGGCCGGGCTGCACCCGGGCCTGCCCCTACTGCGACATCGACTTCGACAAGAGCGTGCGGCCGCTCGACCCCACCGAACCTGAACGGCTGGGGGAGGCGGTGCAGCGCCTGGGTCTCAGCCACGTGGTGATCACGGCTGTGAATCGCGACGATCTGGCCGATGGCGGCGCCAGTCAGTTCGTGGCCTGCGTGGAGGCGGTGCGTCAGCGCTCGCCCCTCACCACGATCGAGCTGCTGATCCCGGACTTCTGCGGCGACTGGCAGGCCCTGGCCGCCGTGATGGCCGCCGGGCCGGACGTGCTCAACCACAACATCGAAACGGTGCCGCGCCTGTACCGCCGGGCCCGGCCGCAGGCGATCTATGAACGCTCACTGGAGCTGCTGCAACGGGTGCAGGAGGGCTGGCCCCGCACCTACACCAAATCAGGGCTGATGGTGGGACTGGGGGAGACGGACACCGAGGTGCTCGCGGTGCTGGCCGACCTGCGCCGCCACGCCGTGGACATCGTGACCATCGGCCAGTACCTCTCCCCGGGCCCGAAACACCTGCCGGTGGATCGCTTCGTGACGCCCGAGCAGTTTGAGGCCTTCCGCAGCCACAGCGAACAGGAGCTGGGCTTTCTGCAGGTGGTGAGCAGTCCGCTCACGCGCAGCAGCTATCATGCAGCAGATGTACAGCGGCTGATGGCAAAGCATCCGAAAGCACAGAAATCCAGCCTTCACGGCTGAGCCCTAAAAACGCCCAAAACCCTTCGGGCAATGCGCCTGGATCACAGATCCAGCTCTCCGGAAAGATCTAATGCCAATTCGGCGAAAACTCCGAACACTACTTCTTTCCGCTGCAGGGCCAGCGACGAATCAGGATAATTTCGCCGACGTTTCAACTGAAAGCGCAACGGATAAACCATCCGAAATCGCCTCTCAGCTCTGCAAACTTTATAGCCTTACCCATCTATCCAGCCAGCAACTCCTGCAGTCACTCCGTGCCCTGAACCGCGGAGGGTGGTTCTGGGTGCTGTCGGAGCATCAGCTCTCGAACCAGGAGACAAACAGCCGCCAGCCCTTCTTTGTCCACACCAGACCTCGTCTGACTCGCATCCTTGAGTCGCTCAACGACCCATCCAGGGCGTCCAGTGTGTTCTGCCCCCTTTTGGATGTTGCTTCTAGGACTCAATTGCCGGCAGCATTGGGTGAGGGTGGCTACAGCATCTGCACTGGCACCCCCAGCGTGCTGCGGCACCTGGACCTCGCTGCAGCAGGCCAGGAGCCCGATGGGCTGCTGTTTATCGCCTATCACGTTGCCCGCCAACTACGGCACTGGCATCAGCATCCCCAGGAGCAGGAATCTCTGCTCACCAGATTTGCAAGACTGGATCGTCATTTTCAGGCACTGATCAGTCCCCACCCCTGCTTCGACAGCCAGCATTACCTGAACCAGCGCTGCCAACTTGACCACGTCAGTGCCCCAGGCCCATATCACCCCCTGCTCGATTATTTGCGCAATTGCGAGCGGACCGCTCGATTTCGCTATCTCGAGCCTGTTGCATCGTTCAACCCATCCCTCTGGGAAGTGCGGAACGCGCAGAACCATCAAGCCCAGACTGCCGTGCTCCAGGCCCCTCTGATCAGCTACCTCTCCACCATGGCCAACACAAAGGACAGTTGCCCCATCAGCTTTCCCAGGCTGGCAGGCCGGGTGGACGGACTGGATCAGCAAGGACTGCTAAGGGGATGGTGCCATTCGCCGGAGAGTGGAAGGCCCATTGAGCTGGAGGTCTGGCTGGCAGGCGTTCGGCTCGGTGCCGGCGTCGCCCGAGAGGACCGTCCAGACGTGGCCAGCCGAGGCCTGGCCATGCGCGAATGCGGTTTCGCGATTCCCCTCGACCTCGAAGCCCTGCCACTGGATCTCCTGCCAGAGCTGAAAGGGGAGCGCTGGCGGATCGTGAGCACCGATCACAGGTACAGCCTTGGCCGAGGTGACTGGCGGCTCAGCCCCGAGGACTGTGGCGTGGTGATCGAGCAACTGCTTCGGCGTTCCCTGGCCGCCAACAGCCTTACCGGCGTGACGGATTGGCTAGGCAGGGAGACCAATCCTGCGCTGGTGGGACTTGCCCGCTACCGGATGGTGGAGTGGGCTGCCGTCAGCGCCATGGCCGGCAGCTGGCACACCAGCGCCGTGGAGCAGGCCCAGCAGGCAACTGTTAGCAATCCAGCCATGCTCCAGGGGGTGGAAGCCGAGAGCTGCCAACGCGCTGAGCTGCTACTGCTCGCCCTCGATCAACTTCAGCGCTGCTGGGATCAGGACCGCATCCACCCCACAACCACCACCCCATCAACCGGCGATCCTCCCGCCCGTTCTCTTGCACTTTCTCACCAGCTCGCCGAACGCTGTTACTTCGGCCCCACCCAACAGGAGCGCCACTGCTGGGATACACAGCTACGCCCCCTGTTCAATGTGGTGATCGCTACTCTCCTGCTGCAGCAGGAGCCACCAGACCTCACCCCCACTCGGTCCCTCCTTGCCACCCTGGTGCGACTCTGCCAGGAGGTGTTCGGCGATCTGCAGCTGGCCACCACGCTCCAGCACCTGCTTGATTCCAATTCGCCCAGCATTGACGCCACTGCACTCCGCCTGCAACTGCGCAGCGGTGATGCCCTCGGCGTGGCCATCACCCTTCTCCACCAACGCCGCGCTGGCTTCGAACCTTCCCTCAAGCCCTTTGATCAGGCCCTCGCCCTGCTGGAGGTGAGCAAGCAATCGCTCATCACCATCGAGGCCGCTCTCACCCGCCTTCTCCCCCTCATCCCCGCCCAACAGGCCCACAGTCCCCGCAGTTCTTTCTGCCGACGCCTGCTCGATCAGTTGGGCTGGCATGTCAACACCCTCTCCTCCACCCTGATCGATCAGCTGATCGAACTCGCGCTGCCCCAGAATCTGGGCATGGCCGTACGCGAACGCAGCATTGCCACGCTCACCCAGATCAGCCAGTCCCTCTGGTGTGGTGATCAGGGACACAGCGGCTGCACCGCCCTGCCCCGATCCACCCAGCAACCACTGCGCTGGCTCCTGATCGGCGAACTGGCCCTCCCCCAGTGCTGGCTCTACCGCGTGGAACAGAAACGCCAGCAGCTCGAGCGCTGTGGCGCCGAGGTGCGCTGCATCGACCGGGGAGAGCTCGATGCCTGGGGATTCAGTCAAGAACTGGTCTGGGCCGACGCCGTGATCTTTTGCCGCACCCCGGCCACTTACAGCGTGATCCGCGCTCTCACCTTCGCACGTCACCTCGGCAAACGTGTGCTGGCGGACGTGGACGACCTGGTGTTCTCCACCCATTTCCCCGCCCCTTACATCACCTACGGCGCCTCCATCAGCCGCTCCATCCACCGCCGGCTCCAGCTCGATGCCCCCCTGCAGCGCTGGCCCCTGGAGCAGTCCGACCACGTGATCACCTCCACCACTGCCCTGGCCGATGCATGCCGTGAAACCAGTGAGGTACTGGCCAGCAAACCCATCACCGTGCTGCCCAACCTGCCCCTGCCCGAGCTGCTCGGTCTTGCAAGACGTCTCGCTCACCAGCCCCCCCAGCGCTCGCCTCGACTGGTGGTCAGTTCCGGCACCCTCGCCCACAAGCAGATCTGGGCTGAGCAGCTCGCCCCAGCCATCGCCGAACTGATGAGCGACCATCGGCAACTACGCCTCTCCCTGATCGGCCATCTCGAGCTCCCCTCCTGCCTCCAGCCCTTCGCCTCCCGCATCAGCACCGTCCCCTACTCAGACTACGGCCACTACCTCCAGCAACTGGCAGAAGCCACCATCTCCCTGGTGCCGCTGGAAGCCCACCCCACCACCCACTGCAAGAGCGCTATCAAGTGGATGGAGGCCAGCCTCCTCGGCCTGGCGAGCGTCTGTTCACCGGTGCGCGCCTACACCGATGCCGCCTCCCCGGATCAACACCTGTTGCTGGCCGAGGACCAACAGGCCTGGGTGCAGCAAGTGGAACGCCTGCTCGCAGACCCCGAGCTGCTCAGCCGCGTGAGCAGTCAGGCACGTCAACAGGCCCAGACCGTCTTTAATGAACGACTCGGCGAATTGGTCTGGAGCGAACACTTCCTCTCCACAAATCTGAGTAACACCGGCAACCAGAGCCATACGCCCAACCCAACGCGCCAGAAACTGCTGGTGATCAACGTGTTCTTTGCACCCCAGAGCATCGGCGGTGCTACACGTGTTGCTCAAGACCAGGTGCGTGAAATCCTGCAAACCAACGACAATGCATACGACGTGACTGTGCTGTGCATTGATCACGATCCCTGGCAGGACCTGAGCGGCGATACCCTCCCCCTCGATGTATGGGATTGGCAAGGCGCTCGAATCGTGCGCCTTGCCGTTCCGCCTCGCTCATGGGCCGACATCCAGGACGGGCGCGTTGAATCCTTCTGCAGGCAGTGGTTCCAGGATGAATCCTTTGATCTCATCCACTGCCACTGCTGCCAGGTGCTCAC
>JBBASN010000108.1:0-8752 GCA_040399225.1 Prochlorococcaceae cyanobacterium
ATCCCGTCATTCGCGACTGTAACGGAACATTGCGGGGTTTGTGAAGGGGGATGTCGAAAGGGCCGCTGGTCAGGGTTGGCCCACCGGGTCGCGCAACTCGCGTAGGCCGCCGGCAGGCTCGGGCAATCCTCTTCAGGTCTCAGACCATGGTGTTGCTGCGCTGGGATCTCAACGGCGAGCGCTTCGAGGAACGGATTCCCGTGCAGTGGGCCCGCCGCCGCCGGCAGGAACTGGAGCGGCTGGGAGCGGTTGTGTATTGGAGTGAGCGGCTGGCTGCCGCCGCCTGACAGCGAGAGCTGCCACTGCTAGACGTGCAGATTCCAGCAAACCCTGCCCGTATGGCCCTGCCCTGCCCCACCCCGGCGCATCGCCCCCGGGCCACCCTGTTGCTGAGCGGCTTCGGTTGTTGCGCCGCCCTGCTGCTTGCGGGCTGCGATCCGAGGAAGAGCAAGCCGTCTGAAGCCGTGCTGGACCTGCAGCAACGCCAGGAACAGCTCGACCTCAAGCTGCAGCAACTGGAGAAGCGGCTGAACGAGATTCCCGCCCGCAACGGGGCCGACAGTGCCGGCAAACCTCCGGCCGGCCCGGTGAAGTCGCTGACGCTGCGCACCGGCACCGAGGACGACAGGCTGCGGATCTATTGGGCCGATGGCAGCAGCAGCGACCTGCCCTGCACCCAGGAACAGAACACCTTGGTGTGCGGTTGACCGTCGCTTGACAGCGCTGGGGGGATGGAATCTGCTGATGGGCAGTTTCCAGACAGCCGATGGCTCGTCCGCCGACCCCCTCCCCACTCCAGCGGCTGGGCCCACTGCTGCTGGCCCCTGCCCTGGTGGCCCTGGGAGCCCTCGCCAGCCAGGCCCAGACACCCACCGGCCCGAGCGCACCGCGCACCACCGGAGCCATGGAGCGCATCGATGCGATCGTGGCCGACTCCCAGGGGCTGCAGCGGGGCCTGAATCTGGCCCGGGATACCGCCATCCGCCTGAATGGTGGCCTGAGCGTCTACCGCCCTGCCAGCTGCATGTATGCCGGCATCAGCGACAACCCCTGCCTGCTGAGGCGGGAGGAGCGCGGCTTCGTGTTCCGCTTCCAGGGGGGTGCCCCGGGCTGGGAGCAACTGCAGTTACCCCCAACCACCGAGACGGAAATCCTGGTATCGAAGGATGGCCGCACGGTGGTGGAGGTGATCTTTAACGGGCCCACTCGCCCCTAGCCGGCGGCCAGATCCAGCCTGGCGGCCACTGCCTTGAGGGCCTCCACCCAGCCGGCTTCGCAGACCAGCACCTGGCGCTGGGTGAAGCTGAGGGCAATGCCCTTCTCCCCATAGGCCGCCTCGTTGATGAACACAGGCACCAGCTCGCCCCGGGCGGCCAGCCCCTCCAGCTGGGGGGACGGCTGGTAGGGGATCACGGCCCCATTCGGCTCCAGAAACAGGGGATCGGCTGGGGCGATCGGCCGCCAGTCACGGTGCTGACGCAGGGGGTGGAGACAGGCCAGGGGGGTGCCATCGGCGCTGCGGGGCAGGTCCAGGCTGGCCAGATGGCGGTGCACCCACAACCGTGGAGGCAACCGCAGGCAGCCCTGTCGCGCCTCCGCCAGCACCGCCAGGGCGGCCTCCAGGGCCAGCTGGGTCTGGCGGCAAATCGGCGCCTGGATCACCCCCTGGGGCACGGGCCCCACCTCAATCACCAGGCCGCAGGGCCAGCACTCCACGAGGAAGCCGGTCTGGCTGGGGTCGCCCTCATGCAGGTAGATCGGCAGCCCCAGCCTTGCCTGCAGCGCCGCTGCCAGGGCCAGATCGGCGGGTCTGCGGCCGTAGAGCACCAGGGAGTTGCCCATGGCACTGGTGGTGCTGTGCAGGTCGAAGGCCACGGCACAGGGGCGCTCACCCTCGGGACCGTGCAGGGCCAGCAGCTGCCGCGCCCGTTCCAGCTCCGGCCCCTGGGCCTGGGGATCGGCGAGGAGGTCGGGGCGGAAGCTGCGGTTGAGATCCCGCTCCAGGTAGCGCTGGTTGCGGCCGTGGGCCGCGGGATTGCCCAGCACCAGCTCCAGCCGAAGCCCGGCGCTGGCCAGGCTGGCGGGTTGCCGCTGCCAATGCTGGAGCAGCCAGGGGGCATTGCGCTCGTTGCCATGGGTGCCGGCCACCACCAGCACGGCGGCAGCCCGGGGCAGGGAATCCATGGCCTGGATGCGGCAGAGCTGGATTTTCAACCGGATCTGGCCCAGATTGCCGCTACCGCTCCCGGTGTGCGCTCTGGCTCCCCCTCCCTGGCTGGTGCGCGGCGTGCGGCAGGGCTGGCACTGGCAGTGGCTGCGGCTGATGGGGGGCCTCGGCCCCGCGGATGCCGAGGGGCACTACCGCCGGCCGGAGGCGGGCTTCACCAGCCTGCCGCCCCTGCCCGACGATGCGGCCAGTCCCGGCGCCAACGTGCTGATCGTGGGGCGCAGCTGCCCCTGGGCCCACCGGGCCTGGCTGGTGTGGAGCCTGCGGGAGCTGGGCGCCACGATTGAGCTGGTGGTGGTGGAGCCCGATCCCCAGGCCGGACGCTGGCGGTTCGCGCCGCCGTTCGAGGGCTGCACTAGCCTGCTGGAGCTATACCGCCGCTGCGGGGCGGGTTTGCAGGTGCGGGCCACGGTGCCCCTGCTCTACTCCCGCAGTCGCAGCCAGGTGCTGGTGGGGGAGAGCGCCCGGCTGATCGAGCTGCTCAACCACTGGCCCGCGCCGGCCTCAGCCCCCGATCTCGATCCGCCGGAGCAGCGGCAGAGCACGGTCGCCTGGCGGCAGCGCCTGCAGCACAGCGTCAACGACGGGGTGTATCGCTGCGGCTTCGCCCGCACCCAGGCGGCCTACGACCACGCGGAGGCGGAGCTGTTCGCCACCCTGGAGGAGGCCGAGCAGAGCCTGGCGTCCAGCCCCTGGCTGAGCGGTGCCCAGCCCAGCCTGGCGGACGTGCAGCTGTTCACCACCCTGATCCGCCTGGAGCTGGTCTATGCCCCCCTGTTCGGCGTGAGTCGCCGTCCGCTCTGGCAGCTGCCGGCCCTGTGGCGCTGGCGCAGCCGCTTCCATGCGCTGCCGGGGGTGGCCGCCAGCTGCTGGCCCCAGGCCTGGCGGCGTGACTACTTCGGCGCCCTGTTCCCCCTCCATCCCTCGGGCATCGTGCCGGCGGGGCCGGAGCTGGCCACACTGGTGGGTGCCTGTCCCGGCGAAACAAGCCATGGCTCTGCCCGCTGATGCCGGAGGTGTTGGCCCGCTGATCGAGGGGGTGTACGGCCCCTTCCGCATCACCGAGCGCGACCAACGTGAGGTGCTGGCCTACCGCCTCAGCCTGCTCGCAGCGGCTCTCGCCCAGGCCGCCCTGCTGCTGCAGTGGCAGCTACTGGGGGGGGCGGCGGTATGGCCCTGGCTGCTGGCCCTGGCGGCGGGCATCGGCCTGGCATTGCACTGGATTCACATCTATCTGCGGCCCCTGCACCGGGCCCTGCAGCTGTTCTGGCTGCTGGGCTGCTTGGGGCTGGGGCTGCTGGCCTGGCGGGTGGGTCCGGCGGCGATGGCCCCCACCCTGGCGGCCGACGGCCGCTGGATCTGGGCGGTGGGGCCCCTGGGCGCCGCCCTGGCCGGCATCGGCTTCAAGGAGTTCTTCTGCTTCCGCCGCCCGGAGGCGATCGGTGTCACCCTGCTACTGCCGCTGGCCCTGCTCGGCCAGCTGAGCGGGCTGCTGCCGCCGCCGCTGGTGGGCCGGCTGCTGGCGCTGGAGGCGGCCCTGCTGCTGGTGCTCTGCCTGCGCAAGTTCCCGATGGCCGCCGCGGCCGACGTGGGGGACAAGAGCGTGTTTGCTTTTCTGGAGGAGCAGCGCCGAGCCACAACCGCGTGAGCCTGATCAGCCTGGTGGGGGTCCGCAAGGACTTCGGCATCCGCACTCTCTTCGACAATCTCAGCCTGCACGTGGAGCCGGGCGACCGGCTGGGCCTGATCGGCCCCAATGGAGCCGGCAAGAGCACCCTGCTGCGGGTGCTGGCCGGGCAGGAGCCGGTGGGAGCCGGGGAGCGGCGCATCCAGCCCCAGGCCCGGGTGGTGCTGGTGAGCCAGGAGCCCCAGCTCGAACCCGAGCGCACGGTGCTGGAGCAGGTGTTCGCGGCCAGCGGCGAGAAAATGGCCCTGCTGGCCCGCTACACGGCAGTGAGCGACGCCCTGGCCCATGCCCCCGGCGGCGGCGCCCACCAGCAGAGCCTCCTGGCCGAACTGGGCCAGCTCAACGCCCGCATGGACCAGACCCAGGCCTGGGCCCTGGAGCAGCAGGTGCGCGAAGTGCTGGAGCGTCTGGGGGTGCGGGATGGGCAGCGCCGGGTGGGCGACCTCTCGGGCGGCTACCGCAAGCGGCTGGCCCTGGCGGCCGCCCTGGTGGCCGAACCCGACGTGCTGCTGCTCGATGAGCCCACCAACCACCTCGACGCCGATGGGGTGCAGTGGCTGCAGGGCTTTCTGGGCCGCTTCCCCGGGGCCCTGGTGCTGGTGACCCACGACCGCTACGTGCTCGACCGGGTGACCAACCGGATCGTGGCGGTGGACCGGGGCGAAGCGCGCCATTACGCCGGCAACTACGCCACCTATCTGGCCCGCCAGGCGGAGGAGGAAGCCGCTGCCGAGGCCGGTGCGGCCAAGCTGGGCGGCGTGCTGCGGCGGGAACTGGCGTGGCTGCGCCGGGGCCCCAAAGCGCGCAGCACCAAGCAGAAGGCCCGCATCCAGCGGATCGAGGCCCTGCAAGAGATGCCGAAGCGCCAGGCCAGAGGGGAACTGAGCCTGGCCAGCAACCAGCGGCGTCTGGGCAGGCGGGCGATCGAGGCCGAGGATCTCTGCATCTGGGCCAGTGACAGCGCCCGTGCCGCAGGGCAGGAGCCCCTGCTGCGCGGGTTCAGCTATGCCTTCAGCCCGGAGGACCGGGTGGGCATCATCGGCCCCAATGGCTCGGGCAAGAGCAGCCTGCTCAACCGGATCGCCGCTGTGGCGGCAGGGGGCGAGGCCGGCAGCCACAGCGGCCTGCTGGAGCTGGGCAGCACCGTGAAGCTGGCCTACTTCGACCAGCACAGCGATGTGCTGGTGCAGGAGCGGGACGCGGCCGGGCGGCCCCGCAAGGTGATCGACGTGGTGCAGGAGGCCGCCAGCAGCGTGGTGGTGGACGGCAGCAGCCTGAGTGCCAGCCAGCTGCTGGAGCGCTTCCTGTTCCCGCCGGCCCAGCAGCACCAGCCGGTGAGCAGGCTCTCCGGCGGCGAGCGGCGGCGGCTGCACCTCTGCCGGCTGCTGATCGAGGCCCCGAATGTGCTGCTGCTGGATGAGCCCACCAACGACCTCGACGTGCAGACCCTGGCGGTGCTGGAGGACTTCCTGGAGGACTTCCGCGGCTGCGTGCTGGTGGTGTCCCACGACCGCTGGTTCCTCGATCGCACCGTGGACCGCCTGTTCGCGTTCAACAACGGGGAACTGAAGCGGTTCGAGGGCAACTACAGCGCCTATCTGGAGCAGGTGCAGGCCAACCGGAGCGAGGCCCCCGCGGCCACGCCAAAGGCGGCTGGTCGCCCAGCTGAGCGCCGGGCCCAGGCGGGCCCCCGCCGGCGCAGCACCAAGGAGAAGCGCGAGCTGGCCCAGATCGAGGCGGATCTGCCCCGCTGGGAAGCGGAACGCAGCAGCCTTGAGCAGGAGCTGGCCGGCGCCACCACTGACTACACCCGCCTGGAGACCCTCACCCAGACCCTGGCCGAGCTGAGCGGCAGGCTGCAGGCGGCCGAGGAGCGCTGGCTGGAGCTGAGCGAACTGGCCGAATAGACGCTGATTGATGGGCGTTTGCACACACAAGCGTGTCCAATTGCGGCGCCGGATCGCCAGGCGCACAAAAAGGATTCCATCCGGCCTGGCAGCGCCCGTATGGTGGGACCGATTCGTTCCGGGCCCTGTGGGCCGGCACCTCATGAGCACCATCGACGAGCACATCCAGAAGGACAAGAGCGAGATCGAGGCCGCCAAGGCCGCTGGCGACGACGCCAAGGTCCGCCACCTGGAGGGCGAACTGAAGGGTCTGGAGGAGTACAAGTCCCACCACCCCGAGGACAGCCACGACCCCACCCCCCTTGAGGTGTTCTGCGACATGAACCCCGAGGCCCCCGAGTGCCTCGTCTACGACGACTGAGTGGCGCGAGTCCTCAGGCCTGGATGCCCAGCTGCTGCCACACCGCCGCCAGCAGCTGGTTCAGGTTGGCCCGGGTGGCCGCGGAGATCGCCAGCACCTGTTGCTGCTGATCGATGGACTCAGACCCTTCAAAGCCTCCTCGAGCAGTCCCCATTCCGATGGGTGAGTGGAGAAGGTGATCATTCAGCGAGGCCAGCAGGTCGTTCAGGTTCTCTGCCGAGAGCAGCTCAATCTTGTTGAGCACCAGCAGACGGGGCCGCTGCGCAAGGCCATGGCCATAGGCCTGCAGTTCGCGCTCCACCACCTGCACGTCCTCCAGCACCGCAGCTGAAGACGCATCCACCAGATGGAGCAGCAGCCGGGTGCGCTCGATGTGGCGCAGGAAATCGTGACCCAGGCCGGCGCCCTGGGCGGCCCCGGCGATCAGGCCGGGGATGTCGGCGAACACGGTGCCATCGCCGCTGGGGCGGCGCACCACCCCCAGATTGGGCACCAGGGTGGTGAAGGGGTAGTCGGCGATCTTGGGCCGGGCCGCCGAAAGCACGGAAATCAGCGTGCTCTTGCCGGCATTGGGCAGACCGATGATGCCCACCTCGGCCAGCAGCTTGAGCTCCAGCTGCACCAGCCACTCCTCGCCGTCCTTGCCCTCGGTGCACTTCTCAGGCGCCCGGTTGCGGTTGCTGAGGTAGTGGGCATTGCCCAGGCCGCCGCGGCCGCCCACCGCCACCAGCAGCTCATCGCCGGCGGCGGTGAGATCGCCGAGCAGGATGCTGGTGCGGGCATCGCTCACCTGGGTGCCGCAGGGCACCTTGATCAGCAGGTGCTCGCCGCTGGCGCCGGTGCAGCGGTTGGGGCCGCCGCGGCGGCCATCGTCGGCGGCGAACAGCCGCCTGTACTTGAAATCGAGCAGCGTCTGCAGGTTGGGGTCGGCCCGCAGCAGCACGTCGCCGCCGCGGCCGCCGTCGCCGCCGGAGGGGCCGCCGGCGGGCACATATTTCTCGCGGCGAAAGGCCACGATGCCGTCGCCGCCGCGGCCGGCCTTCACCGCGATGCGGGCCTGATCGATGAACTGCATTGCAGCAAACCTAGGATCGCGCCCAACGCAGGGCCCGAGGCAGCGAAGGAGATTGGCTGACGTTCGCTTCCAGCAGGTCTGCAAGACCTACCCAGGCCGCCGCGGCGGCGAGCCGGTGCCGGTGCTGCGCCAGCTCGACCTGCACGTGCGCGACGGCGAGTTTCTGGTGTTGGTGGGGCCATCCGGCTGCGGCAAGAGCACCCTGCTGCGGCTGCTGGCAGGCCTGGAGCAACCCAGCAGCGGCGAGATTCTGGTGGGCAACCGGCCCGTCACCGACCTGCGGCCGGCCCAGCGCAACGTGGCGATGGTGTTCCAGAGCTACGCCCTCTATCCCCATCTCACGGTGGCCGGCAACATCGGCTTCGGCCTGCGCCGCAGCCAGCCGCGCACGCCCCTGCAGCAGCTGCGGGACGGTCTGCACCAGGCCACCCGCCCCCTGCCCGCGGGGCTGCGGCTGAGTTCGCCACGGGAGGCGCGGATCGAGCGGCGCATCGCCGACGTGGCGGCCACCCTGGAGCTGGAGCCCCTGCTGGAGCGACTTCCCAAGGAACTCTCTGGCGGCCAGAAGCAGCGGGTGGCCCTGGGCCGGGCGATCGCCCGGGAGCCGGCGGTGTTCCTGATGGATGAACCGCTCAGCAACCTGGACGCCAAGCTGCGCACCGGCACCCGCACCCAGATCGTGGAGCTGCAGCAGCGGCTGGGCACCACCACCCTCTACGTGACCCACGACCAGGTGGAGGCGATGACCATGGGCCACCGCATCGCCGTGCTGCACGCCGGCCGGCTGCAGCAGCTGGGCACACCGATGGAGCTCTACCACTGGCCGTCCAATCTGTTCGTGGCCCAGTTCATCGGCAGCCCGCCGATGAACCTGCTGCCGGTACAGATCCCGGCGGTCGGCCAGCTGCTGCTGGGCTGCCGCCGCTTCGCCCTGGAGGAGCCGCTGGCCGGCGCCACCAGCACCAGGGTGAGCCAGACCCTCACCGCCGGCCTGCGCCCGGAGCACCTGCGGCTGGCCCCGGCCACCAACCGCAACCTGGCGGCGGAGGTGTGCCACAGCGAGGCCCTGGGCAACGAGCAGCTGCTCACCTGCCGCCTGGCCGAGGGCGAGCACCTGGTGCAGGTTCGCGCCGATCCCGACCGCCAACTGGTGCCGGGGGAAACCGTGCACCTCGATGTGGAGACCAGCGGCTGGCGCCTGTTCGACGGCGACGGCAACGCCCTGCCCCTGCCACTGCCCCCCGGCCCAGCTGCGGCGAAGCCCGAACCGCAGCTGCCGGCCCTGGGCTGAGGTGGATTGCGCCAGCTGAGGTCCCGCCTAGCCTGAAGGGGTGGCCAGTCTGTCCCCCACCCCCCGGCACCAATGCCTGCTCGGTCCGGGGCTGGAGGCAGCGGAGATCGCCGCAGCCCTGGCGCAGCTGGGCCAGGACCCTGAGATCAGCAAGGTGGTTCTGTTTGGCTCCCGCGCCCGTGGCACCGCGCGACGGGACTCAGA
>JBBASN010000109.1:0-8717 GCA_040399225.1 Prochlorococcaceae cyanobacterium
TCAGATGGAGCAGGCTCGGCTTCAAACCTTTTTATCTCAGCTTCAAGACTTTCAAGATCCCATGGTTCAAAGTGAACTTTATCGATTACAAGACCTTCAGGAGGTTGACTTTTAGTAATCCACCCTTCAATCTCCATAAGTGCTCGTGACTTTCCTCCGTTGTTGGGCCCAACAAAGATTGTGACTGAGGTTAGAGGTAGGTCTAAAGGGGGCGTTGATGGACCTGAACCCGCCTTAAGTGTCAATCGACTGAGCATTTTTTACTTCCAACAAAATGTCCATCTATTCAGCAATCTAGCGCAGGCCTGCCAGTCCAACAACTATTTGGGCGGACCCGCCTAAGCCCCCCTGAGGCCCTCGGCTGTCCGCCTAAGACGCTGGTGACTAAGGAAGGAGTGGTTGAGATGGGCCTGGTTGCAGGATATCCCGCTTCGGGGGTACCCAAGCATCGGCATCTTAGGCGGATCCGCCTAAGATGTGTACGCTGCGTTACAGAGCGTCGGCTGGGCTGCTGATGCCGAACGGGCCGCGGTTGAGTACGTGGGTGTAGATCATTGTGGTTCGGATGTCGCTGTGGCCGAGCAGTTCCTGAATCGTGCGGATGTCATGCCCCCGTTCCAGGAGATGGGTGGCAAAGGAATGGCGGAAGCTGTGGGAGGTGGCGGGCTTCCTGATTTCTGCTGCAGTCACGGCGCGACGAATCGCTTTTTGCACCAGGCTCGGATCCAGGTGATGCCGCCCCTGCTCGCTGGTTTCGTCGTTGCGCCAGCGCTGGTGCTGGGGGAACACCCACTGCCAGTTCCAGTCCCTTTCGGCATGCCGGTATTTGCGGCGGAGCGCTCCGGGTAGTTCCACCCGTCCGTACCCGTCGGCCAGGTCTCTCTCGTGGAGGCGTTTCACCTTCCGCAGGTGCTCTCGCAGCCGCTCTCCTACCCCAATGGGAAGCATCGTGCGCCGATCCTTGCCGCCCTTTCCGTCGCGCACAGTGAGCTCGCGCCTCTCGAAATCCAGATCCTTCACCCGTAGCCGCAGCGCTTCCATCAAGCGCAGCCCACTTCCGTACAACACTTCGCTCACCATCGCCTCCACACCGTCCATCCGTTCCAGCACCGCCCGCACCTCCCCCGGGGTGAGCACCACGGGCAGCCGTCGCTTCTGTCTGGCTCGCACCACCCCTTCCAGATCCAGATCCCGCTCCAGCAGCTCCCGGTACAGAAACAGCAGCGCCGCCAGGGCCTGGTTCTGCGTGGAGGCACTCACGTTCCCCTCCACTGCCAGATGGGTGAGAAAGGCGTTCACCTCCGCACTGCCCATCTCCCGTGGATGGCGCATGCCGTGGAACCGCAGGAAGCGCCGCAGCCATTGCTCATAGGTACCCACCGTGCGGCGCGCGTAATGGCGGGCCTGCAGCTCCTCCCGGTAGCGCTGGATTAGCCCGGGTGGGCGCGGCGGGTTCTCCATGGGTGCTCTCCTGAACACTTCAACAGAGTTGCCCCTGCGTGGTCACCACGCCCTCAGCAACCGGGTTCGGGCCATCGACAGGCCCTGGTGCCGCAGGATCACCAGTGCTCCTTGCTCTGAGTTGCGGCCGGCGTCGCGGGATGATCAGGACCTGAGCCGCCCTTGCCCATGCTGCGCATCGCCCATCTCCTTGAAGCCCGGCTGCGTGCGGCGATGGAGCGGGCCCTGCCGGAGGCGGCCCAGCCCCTCGACCCCCAGCTGGCGCCGGCCAGCAAGCCGGAATTCGGCGACTTTCAGGCCAATGGCGCCCTGCCGTTGGCCAAGCCCCTGGGCCAGCCGCCCCGTCAGATCGCCCAGGCGATCGTGGAGCAGCTCAGCGCCGATCCGGCCTTCTCCGAGCTCTGTCTGGAGCCGGTGATCGCCGGCCCCGGCTTCATCAACCTCACCCTGCGGCCCGAGCGGCTCACGGCCGAGGTGGCGCAGCGGCTCGCTGATCCGCGCCTGGGGGTGCCCACGGCGGCCGAGGACGCGGGGGGCCAGTCGCCGGCGCCGGTGATCGTGGACTTTTCCAGCCCCAACATCGCCAAGGAGATGCACGTGGGGCACCTGCGCTCCACGATCATCGGCGACTGCCTGGCGCGGGTGCTGGAGTTTCGCGGCCACCCGGTGCTGCGCATCAACCACGTGGGCGACTGGGGCACCCAGTTCGGCATGCTGATCACCCACCTCAAGCAGGTGGCCCCCGAGGCGCTCACCACAGCCGATGCGGTGGACCTCGGC
Source organism: Prochlorococcaceae cyanobacterium (assembly GCA_040399225.1). GTDB lineage: Bacteria > Cyanobacteriota > Cyanobacteriia > PCC-6307 > Cyanobiaceae > NIES-981. The sequence goes on from JBBASN010000109.1 coordinate 2,242, forward strand.
GATCTGGTGGCCTTCTACCGCCAGGCCAAAGCCCGCTTCGACGACGACGAAGCCTTCCAGGCCACCTCCCGCGAGGAGGTGGTGAAGTTGCAGGGCGGCGATCCGCTGTCGCTGAAGGCCTGGGGGCTGCTCTGCGACCAGAGCCGTCGTGAATTCCAGCGGATCTACGACCGGCTGGATGTCGCCCTCAGCGAGCGCGGCGAATCCTTCTACAACCCTTTCCTGCAGGCGGTTGTCGATGACCTCAAGGCCGCCGGCCTGCTGGTGGTGGATGCCGGCGCCGGCTGCGTGTTCCTGGAGGGGGTGAGCGGCAAGGACGGCCAGCCGTTGCCCCTGATCGTGCAGAAGTCCGATGGCGGCTTCAATTACGCCACCACCGACCTGGCGGCGATCCGCTACCGCTTCGCTCCGGCCCCGCAGGGTGATGGCGCCGGCCGGGTGATCTATGTCACCGATGCCGGCCAGGCCAGCCACTTCGCCGGCGTGTTCCAGGTGGCCCGCCGCGCCGGCTGGATCCCTCCCCACGGAAGTCTCGAGCACGTGCCCTTCGGGCTGGTGCAGGGCGACGACGGCAAGAAGCTCAAGACCCGCGCCGGCGACACCGTGCGCCTGCGCGACCTGCTCGATGAGGCGGTGGAGCGGGCCGAGGCCGACCTGCGTCGCCGTCTGGCCGAGGAGGAGCGCACGGAAGACGAGACCTTCATTGAGCAGGTGGCCACCACCGTGGGCCTGGCGGCGGTGAAGTACGCCGACCTCTCCACCAACCGGATCACCAACTACCAGTTCAGCTTTGATCGCATGCTGGCGCTCACTGGCAATACCGCCCCGTATTTGCTCTATGCGGTGGTGCGCATCGCCGGCATCGCCCGCAAGGGCGGCGATCTGGCCGATGGGGCTGTGGCTTCGGGGGGGCTGACCTTCAGCGAACCCCAGGAGTGGGCCCTGATCCGCGAGCTGCTCCGGCTCGACGGCGTGGTCGCCGAGGTGGAGGCCGAGCTGCTGCCCAACCGCCTCTGCAGCTACCTGTTCGAGCTCTCCCAGGTGTTCAACCGCTTCTACGACCAGGTGCCGGTGCTCAAGGCCGAGGAGCCCGCCCGCACCTCCCGCCTGGCCCTCTGCCGCCTCACCGCCGACACCCTCAGGCTGGGTCTGGGCCTGCTGGGGATTCCGGCCCTGGAGCGGATGTAGGTCCGCGTTGCCGCCCCTACGCTGAAGCCGGCAGTCACCATCCCCCGGCCGTGACCTCCACGTCACCTACTCCCTCCCTGCATGATCGCGACTTCTACGGCTGGGTGGAGCAGCAGTGCGCAGCCCTGCAGGCCCACGACAGCAGCCGTCTCGACTGGGACGGGTTGAAGGAGGAGTTGGAGGCCTTGGGACGCCAGGAATATCGTGAATTGGTGAGTCGGTTGGGGGTGCTGCTGGGGCATCTGCTCAAGTGGCAGCTCCAGCCGGAGCGTCGCTCCAGGAGCTGGTTTCTGAGCGTGCGCGAGCAGCGCCGCGCGATTGCCCGCCTGCTGGAGCAGAACCCCAGCCTGGGTGCGCGGCTGGAGGAGGCCCTGGCCGATGGCTTTCAGGGTGGGGTCGACCTGGTGTTGCGGGAGACCGACCTGGCCCTGCGCGCCTTGCCGGAGCTCTCGCCCTGGTCGCTGCAGCAGGCGCTCGATCCTGCCACGCTCTGCGATACCCGCGGTGACTGGAGCGATCTGGGCCTGTGATGGAGTTCCCCCAAGTTCGCCCCCTGTGGACACCGAGCTGCCGCCCAACCGCTTCTGTGACCAGGTGCCGGTGCTCAAGCCGATCAGCCCGCACGCAGCTCCAGCCTGGCCCTCTGCCGTCTCACCGCCGACACCCTCAGGCTGGGTCTGGGCCTGCAGGGGATTCCTGCCCTGGAGCGGATGTGAGCGGCAGCAGCAGGTCGGCGAGCTGCAGATCCGGGCGGCGCAGCAGGGCGAACAGGGTGCCGGCGTTTCCGCGGCAGATGCGCAGGTCCTGATCCAGCACGGTGATGTCCAGCCAGGCCGGGAAGGGCTGTTGCACCCCGCGCAGCAGTTGCAGGCGCCCGCTACCCACCTGCGGCCCCAGCCAGCCGCCGCGCTGGAAGCGCACCTGCACCCGCTGGTTGTTCTCCACGGAAATCGCTGCCTCCACCGCGATGCCCGCCAGGGGTGCCAGGCCCCCCGGTAGCCGCAGCAGGTTCATCCCCCGCCCCTGTGAGGGGGCCAGCAGCTGCAGGTTCTCCAGCCAGGGCCCCACTGCCAGGTAGGGCTGGCGGCTGCTGCTCCAGCGCAGCTCCCACACCCCCTCCAGCAGCTCCACCGCGCCGGGCGCAGCCAGGTCGGCGGGTTGGTCGCGCTCCAGCTCCTGGCAGAGCTGGCTCACCCGCTCGCCCTGGCGGTTGGCCGCGCCGCGGGGCTCCTGGCGCAGCAGGGCCAGCAGCTCCCGCCGGGCCTGGCTGCCTGCGACGGGCTCCGGACTGGACTCCTCGGGCATCAGAGACGCTGGCTGGCACGGACCATATGTTGGCCGCGTTCAGCTCAACCAGTTGATGAAGCGCTGGATGATCAGCGAGTTGCTGATGTCCACGAAGAAGCCCGACACCAGCGGCAGGATCAGGAAGGCCTTCGGCGCGGGGGTGTAGCGCTGGGTCACGGCCGCCATGTTGGCCATGGCCGTGGGGGTGGCCCCGAGGGCGAAGCCGCCGAAACCGGCGCAGAGCACGGCCGCCTGGTAGTCGCGGCCCATCAGCCGGAACACCACCACCAGGGCGTAGGCGAAGGCCACCAGGAACTGCACCGCCAGGATCAGCAGCAGCGGACCCCCGAGCCCCTGCAGCGTCCACAGCTGCAGGCTCATCAGCGACATCGCCAGGAACACCCCCAGCGCCACGTCCGACACCACCGCCAGGGCCGTGCTGTGGGCCGGCCAGGGGATGGGCGCCAGCCGCGGCACAGTGTTGGTGAGCAGGATGCCGGCGAACAGGGCGCACACGAACAGGGGCAGGCTGCGGCCGAGGGCCTCCAGGGCGGCATAGAGCAGTTGGCCCAGGCCCAGGCACATGTTCAGCCAGAACAGGGTGGCCAGCAGCTGGAAGCTGGTGATCGGCGGCCCCGGCCGGGCCGTTTCGGCCATCGGATCGCGCAGGTCTTCCGGGCTGGCCTGTTGCTCCGGGGCGGGCAGACGGCGGATCAGGATCCGGGCGAGCGGTCCGCCCATCAGCGCCGAGAGGATCAGGCCGAAGGTGGCGCTGGCCGTGCCGATCTCCACGGCGCTCTGCACCCCGTGCAGTTCGGCGAAGCGCGGCCCCCAGGCGATCGCCGTGCCATGGCCTCCCACCAGCGACACCGAACCGGTGAGCAGGCCCACCAGCGGATCGAGCCCCAGCAGGCTGGCCATCGCCACCCCCGTGAGGTTCTGGATGGCGATGTACACCACCGTGGCGGCCAGCAGGATCAGCAGCGGCCAGCCGCCGGCCCGCAGGGTGCGGATGTCGGCATTGAGGCCGATGCCGGCGAAGAAATAGAGCAGCAGGAAATCCCGCACCGCCAGGTTGAACCCCAGCTCCACGCCGCTCACGGCGTGCAGTGCGCCCACCAGCAGGCTCACCAGCAGGCCGCTGGCCACGGGCTCCGGGATGTTGAAGCTGCGCAGCACGCGCAGGCGGCGGTGCAGCAGCTTGCCCGCCGCCAGCACCATGATCGCGATGTTGAAGCTGGCGAACGCGCCGATCTCGATCTGCTGCATCCCTGCCGCCGGTCCCTCTCGTGGAACCGAACTTAGGGGGAGCCTGCAGGGGCGTCCTGGCTGGGTCGGGAGTCGAACAGATTCAGCCCCAGGTGCTCCGAGAGGAACTGGGCGGTGAGCTGGCCGCGCACGCTGTTGCCCGCTTCATCCAGGGGCGGCGACCAGCTGGCCAGGGCTCCCTTTCCAGGGGCCACAGTGATCATCCCGCCCGACACGCCGCTCTTGCCCGGCAGGCCGATCTGATAGAGCCAGTCGCCGGAGGTCTCGTACAGCCCGGCGGTGACCATCACCGCCAGCACCCGCCGGCAGATCAGCGGCGCGATCACCTGCTCGCCGGTGAGCGGCTGGCGGCCGCCGTTGGCCAGGGTGCAGGCCATCAGGGCCAGATCTTCGGCCGTCACCAGCAGGGCGCACTGGCGGGTGTAGAGGTCGATCGCCGTGGCCGGATCGCTCCAGAGCTGCTGGTGGGCACTGAGCAGGCTGGCGATCCCCTCGTTGCCGGCGTTGGTGGCCTGCTCGGAGCGGTACACCTCCTCATCCAGCGTGAGCCGGCGGCCGGCGAAGCGCGACAGGCCGTCTTCGATGAACCGCCATTGGGCCGCGGCGTCCTCGCCGGGCACCAGGCTGGTGGTGGCGATCGCGCCGGCGTTCACCATCGGGTTGGAGAGCCCCTCCACCGTGCGCTCCACCGCCAGCACCGAGTTGAACGGCAGCCCCGTGCTGTTCACCCCGAGGGCGTCGCGCGCCAGCTGCTCACCGATCGCCTCGCACACCAGGGCGAACAGGAACGGCTTCGACAGGCTCTGGATGCTGAACGGCACCGCCCAGTCGCCGGCGTGGAAGGTGGCGCCCGTGGTGGCGGCCACGCTGATGCCGAAGCTCGCCGGCGAGGCGGCCGCCAGGGCTGGGATATAGGAGGCCAGCTCCCCCTGGTTCACTGAGGCGAAGTGGGCGTGGGCCTCCTCCACCAGGCCCTGCACCACCTCCGGTGTGGGCAGCTGGCCGGTGGACACCCAGCTGGACCCACCGGCCTCGCTGGCGGGGGTCATGACTGCTGCCAGGGCAGGGCCGGCAGGCGGTAGAGCGCCTCGCGCTGGGCGTCGCTCCAGATGTCGATCATCTCGGTGAGCATCGGGTGGTCGGCCTCCAGGTGCAGCCGCCGTTCAATCGCCAGCGTGCCGCGGGGGATCACCGCCAGCTCGAAGGGCGGCCCCACGGTGAGGTTGGAGCGCTGCGTCAGCACCTGCGACATCACACACAGCTTGGCGGCATCGTCGAGGCTGAGGTTGGTGTGGCCCACGTTGTCGAGCGGGGGCTTGCCGTATTTGCTCTCGCCGATCTGTAGGTAGGGGGTTTCGCGGGTGGCCATGATCGCGTTGCCCTGGGGATAGATCAGGTAGAGCCCATGGGGTTCGCTGCCGATCTGGCCGCCGAGGATGAAGGTGGCCTGGGAACTGGAGCCTGCGCTGCGCAGTTCCGCCTCGTTCTGCTTCTGCGCCGCCACGCTCACCCGCCCCACGTAGGCGGCGGCCTCGAACAGGTAGTCGCAGTGGCGCAGGTCGCCGCGGCCGCTCTCGGCGGCCTCGAAGCCCTGGTCGAGGTCGCGGCGGATGGTGCTCACCACCGCCTGGGTGGTGGCCAGACTGCCGGCCGCCAGCAGCACGAACAGCCGGTCCGGCCCCGGCTGGAACACGTGCATCTTGCTGTAGGTGGAGATGTAATCCACCCCGGCGTTGGTGCGGGAGTCGGAGGCCAGCACCAGCCCCTCCTCCAGCCAGTAGCCCACGCAGTAGGTCATGGTTGATCGGGCCTCGGCAAGGGGAAAAGGGGAACGTCAGGCATGTTGGGGCAGGCTGTCCGTCCTGGGCAGGGCCGCCGGTTCGAGCACCGCCAGCTGGCGGCGGATGCGCCAGTGGCAGTGCTGCAGGATCTGGCGGGCCACATTGGCGCCGGTGGCCGCCTCGAAGCCACTGAAGCCCGGGTTGCTGTTGGCCTCGCACACCCGGTAGCCGTCACCGTCGAACAGCAGGTCGATGCCGGCGATCTCCAGGCCCAGGGTCTGGGCGCAGTCGCGCGCCAGCACGTCGATTGCCTCATCCACCGGGAAGTTCTCGCCCTGGCCGCCCCGGGTGATGTTGGCCTTGAAGCTGCCGTCCACGCTGCGGCGCAGCATCGCCCCCACCACCCGGCCGCCGATCACCCACACGCGCAGGTCCTGGCCGGGCCGCTCGCCGATGTACTCCTGCAGGATCAGCGACTTGCCGGCATCCAGGCTGGCCACCAGCTCCATCAGGTCGCGGAAGCTCTCGCGGTCGCGGCTCAGGTAGATCCCCTCGCCATAGGAGCCGGCCAGCACCTTCACCACGCAGGGGAAGCCGATCTGCCGCTCCACCAGCTCGCTGTCCACCGGGAAGCGCACCAGCATCGTGCGCGGGATCGGCAGGTTGATCTGGGCCAGCAGCTGCTGGCTGTAGAGCTTGTCCTTCACCGCCTCGATCGCCCGGCTGGAATTGATCACCGGCACGCCCAGGTGCTCGAACTGGCGCAGGATCGCCAGGCTGAAGTAGCTCGTGCCGCTGCCGGTGCGGGCCAGCAGGGCATCGGGCAGCTCCACCTCCTCCCCCCGCAGCCGGATCGAGCGGCGGCCGCCCCGGGTCACGATCAGGTCGATCTCATCGGGTGACACCACTTCCAGAGCGATGCCGAGGATGCGGGCCTCCTCGCGGAAGCGC
>JBBASN010000110.1:0-8619 GCA_040399225.1 Prochlorococcaceae cyanobacterium
TGCTGGCCCGCTGCATCCAGCACGAGATGGACCACCTCAACGGCGTGCTGTTCGTGGATCGCGTCACCGACGAGCTCAGCCTCAACGCCGAGCTCCAGGACCACGGCTTTGCCCGTGGCGATGTCCAGTCGATCCGCTGAGGCCTGCTGAAAATGCCGATGAAACCGCTGGCCGGGCTCTTCCTGGCCCTCGCCTGTCTGCTGGGCATCGCCGCCACAGGGTCGGTGTTTGAGCTGGCCTACGGTGAGCCCGATCTGGGGGTGGTCCCTACTCGCTGGATCCTGGGCCTGAGCCTGCCCGGCACCGTGGCTGCCCTGTTGGTGGCGATCCGCATCAACAAGCCGGTCTGAGCGGGCCGGCCGACCAGGACCTGGTGCCGACGCTTCCCTGAGTGTCCAGTTTCACCCTGGCCTGGCCCCGAACCGCTGCATACGATTGGCGCCATCCCGGACATCGCCGCCATGGCCCTCTTCCCCCTGCAGCGCGCTGCCCTGGCGGTCAGCGGCACGATCGCGGCACTGGGGGCCATTTCGGGTGGGCCCGTCGCTGCCGGTTCCCTGTTCCAGATTGCCGAGCTCAACCAGCAGAATTTTGTGCTGGTGTCCGCTCCGATCGGCGATGGCACCAAGGCCCAGTTGAACATCTACGAGCAGCTCAACAACCGCCGCCCCTGCTACGCAACCCAGGGCAGCCAGCCCGCTCAGGTGAATCCCCTGCTCACAACGTTTGATTTCACCGGCATCTGCGGCCGCTTCCTCGATACCAATGGCTATTCCGTGCGGGTGGGAGTCACCGACCTGGCCCCCACCTACCGGTTGACTGTGATCCGTCGTGCCGACGACAACGTGCTGTTGGCCGTTCCCACCACTCCGGGAGCGGGGCCCGAGATGGTGGTGGCACGCACCCAGGGGGCCGGCGACGGATTCCTGCAGCTCGTGCTGGAGCCTGGCTGGGAGCTCAAGCGCCGCGCCTACAACGGCCGCAATCTCGGCCATGTGTATTTGTATCGGGCAGACTGGCCCGGTGGCGGCGAGGCCGTGGCTTCACCCGTCCTGCCCAGCCCGCCGGAGCTGCCCGGCAATGGTCTGCCGGTTCAGCCCTTCGGCAGTGGGTCGTGAGGGGTAGGGCAAGGGCAGTTGCTAGGGTGAATAACTCATTGATTGCACCTCCCGCTTCATGACCCAGGTCACCGTCGGCGAAAACGAAGGCATCGAGTCGGCCCTGCGTCGCTTCAAGCGTCAGGTGTCCAAGGCCGGCATCTTTGCCGACCTCAAGCGTCTCCGCCACCACGAGACCCCCACCGAGAAGTACAAGCGCAAGGCCCAGCAGCGCCGCCGCCGCCGCTGAGGACGACGCTGCACCAGGCTGGCCCTAAGCGCCGTGCTGCAGGGCTGGTCCTGGCCATGCCCTCCCTTGTGGAGCCAGCCTTCAGCTCTGCTGGTTCTGCTGATCCATGCAGCGAAAGAGCAGGGCTTCAGCAATGGCGTCCGCGGTGACCTGGCGTTCGCCGCTGAGGTCGCAGATGGTGCGGGCCACCCTCAGCAGCTGTTCGCCGCCGCGGGCGCTGATCCGGTGTTGGGCCAAGGCCAGTTGCCACAGCCGCAGTGCTTCCCGATCCGGCTGGGCCAGTTGCCTCAGGGCCGCAACGGGGAGCCGGGCATTGCCCACGCCGCCGGGATTCCGCCGGGCCATCCGCCTGTGGGCCCTGGCCACCCGCTGGGCCACGACGGCACTGGCCTCAGGCTCAGCTCCCGTCTTGCTCGCCAGTCGCCCCGCCTCACCGCCCGCCTTCATATAGGCCGCCGCGAGCTCGCCGGCCTCGACCCGGCGCATCACCACCTGCAGGTCAATGCGATCGAGCAGCGGGCCTGACAGGCGCCCCCAGTAGCGCCGCCGCTCTGCCTCGGTGCAGCTGCAAGCGCGGCCCGGATCGCCATGCCAGCCGCAGCGGCATGGATTGGAGGCGGCCACCAGGGTGATCGCGCAGGGGAAGCGCAGGCGCTGGCGGGCCCGCTGCAGGCGGATCTCGCCCTCCTCCAGGGGTTGGCGCAGCAGGTCGAGCACCCCAGGACGGAATTCGGCCAGTTCATCCAGGAACAGCACCCCGTGGTGGGCCAGGGCCAGCTCCCCCGGCCGTGGATTGGCGCCGCCGCCGATCAGGGCGGCGCCCGTGCAGCTGTGGTGCGGGGCGCGGAAGGGGCGCTGCAACAGCAGCTGGCCCGCTGCCGGCAGCAGGCCCGCCACCGAGTGAATGCGGGTGAGCTCCAGGGCCTCTCTGCGCTCCAGGGGCGGCAGCAGCGAAGCCAGCCGGCGGGCCAGCATGGTTTTGCCGCTGCCGGGCGGACCCACCAGCAGCAGGTGGTGGCCGCCGGCCGCCGCAATCTCCAGGGCACGGCGGCCGAGCATCTGTCCCTGGATGTCGGCCAGATCGCAGCCGGCGCTCTCGCCCGGGGCCTGGGCAGCGGAGGGTGGCGCCGCTGCCGGCCAGTCGCCACCTTCGCCTGCCAGGCGTCCCAGCAGATCCCGCAGGCTGTTGGCCGGCCAGAGGGCCAGCCCGTCCACCAGCGCTGCCTCGGGGCCATTGGCGGCCGGCAGCAGCAGGGCCCGGGCACCGCAGGCGCGGGCCTGAAGCGCGATCGAGAGCATCCCCCGGATCGGCCGCAGGGTGCCATCCAGCCCCAGCTCCCCGGCGCTCCACACCCCGGCCAGACGGGTCGGCTCCAGCTGGCCGCTGGCCAGCAGCAGGCCCAGGGCCACCGGCAGATCGAAGCCCGGTCCCTCCTTGCGCAGGTCGGCCGGGGCCAGATTCACCACCACCCGCCCCTGGGGCACCCGGCAGCCGCTGTGGCGCAGGGCTGAGCGCACCCGTTCCCGCGCCTCCAGTACCGCCGCATCGGCCAGCCCCACCAGGGTGAGCGCCGGCAGGCCAGGCCCCAGGTCCACCTCCACCGTCACCGGCTGGGCCTCCAGTCCCTGCAGGGCCGCCGTGGTGCACCGTGCCAACATCGCCAGGGGAGAGCACGCGGCTCAGTCACTGCTCAGCCAGTGCCACCTCCTGTCCCATCCGCTGTCTGGATCCGTCGCCATGGCCCCTGCAGACGACTCCACCGACGACACGACCCAAGCCCCCGCGCAGGACACGATCTTCGGCCGCATCCTGCGCGGCGAGATCCCCTGCGACCAGGTGTACGCCGACGACCTCTGCCTGGCCTTCCGCGATGTGACCCCCCAGGCGCCGGTGCACGTGCTGGTGATCCCCCGTGAGCCGATCGCCCGGCTGGATGAGGCGGGCGAGGAGAACGCCGCCCTGCTCGGCCACCTGCTGCTGGTGGCGGCCCGGGTGGCCCGCCAGGAGGGCCTGCAGGGCTTTCGCACCGTGATCAACAGCGGCGTGGAGGCCGGCCAGACCGTGTTCCACCTGCATGTGCATGTGATCGGTGGGCGAGCCCTGGCCTGGCCCCCCGGCTGAGTGGGCCGGCGGGGCACAATGCCCGCAACCGAGCCGTTCCATGAATCCGCTCAAGGCCTTCCGCAGCCAGCTGGGCAAGCTGCAGCGCCTGGCCCAGCCCTATTTCCTGCCCGTTGAGGACACCCAGCCCTGGCAGTTCCTGCTGCTGGTGGTGGCCCTGGTGGCCGTGGTGGTGGGGGTGACCCTGCTGCTGCTCACCGGCGCGGTGGCCCTCAGCGGTGCCCTGATCCCCGACCTGCGCAGCCGTTTCCTGCCCGGGGTGCCCGAGCAGGTGGCTGCCCTCTGGGGCGGGCCGGGCGGGCCGGTGATCACGGTGCTGATGGTGGCTGGCCTGAGCTGCTTTGGCGTGATGCGCGCCAAGTTGCGCCAGGGTCGCTGGCTGCCCTGGGTGTTGCTGGGGGTGATCCTGCTGCTGATCCTGGTGATCAACGGCATCAATGTGGGCATCAGTTTCATCGCCCGCAATGTGGACAATGCCCTGGTGGCCTACGACCAGGATGGCTTCTGGAAGATCGTGGCGATCTACGCCTTCTGCCTGATGCTGGCGTTGCCGATCCGGGCGTTGCAGAGCTATCTGATTCCCAGGCTCGGGCTGCTCTGGCGCGAATGGCTCAGCGGCAGACTGTTGAATCGCTATCTCAGCAACCGGGCTTACTACGTTCTCAATCCCAACGATGAGACGGCCGAAGAAATCGATAATCCCGACCAGCGGATTTCCCAGGACGCGGCCAGTTTCACTACCACCAGCCTGAGCGTGACGGTTGAGATCCTCTCTGCCCTGCTCACCTTCTTCAGTTTCATCATTGTGCTGTGGAGCATCAGCTCCACACTGGCGCTCTGGCTGCTGATCTATTCCGTTGTTGGAACGGCCGTGATCGTGTTTGCCAGCCGCAAGCTGGTGGCCTTGAATTATCAGCAGCTCAAGCTGGAGGCCGATTTTCGCTATGGACTGGTGCACATCCGTGACAACGCCGAATCGATCGCCTTCTATCGCGGAGAGCAGCAGGAATCCCGTGAGGCCGAGCGTCGCCTCGATGGGGCGATCACGAACTACAACCGCCTGATCATCTGGGAAGCACTGATCAGTGTGATTCAGCGCTCCTACGACTACTTCTCCCGCTTCCTTCCCTGGTTGGTGATCGCACCGATTTACTTTGCCAAGCAAGTGGATTTCGGCGTTTTTGGCCAGGCCAGTATCGCCTTCTCCCAGGTGTTGTTTTCGGTGAGCTACATCGTGAACAATATCGATCGCCTGGCTGCTTTCTCCGCGGCTATCAGCCGCCTGGAGGGCTTCCAGGGCAAGGTGGAGGAGATCGGCGGCGAGGCCGCAGCCCAGCTGGCTCGAGAGCAGGGAGGGGTGAGCCCCGGCGCCGACGCCATCGTGGTGAGCCACGTGGATCTGATGCCGCCCCGTACCCAGCGCCTGCTGATCCGCGACCTCAGCCTCACCATCGACCGCAGCCAACGGCTGCTGGTTGTAGGCCCCTCGGGCTGCGGCAAGACCTCCTTCCTGCGCATGGTGAGTGGTCTCTGGCCGCCGGCCGCCGGCCAGGTGCAGCGCCCGGGGGCCGGCGAGCTGCTGTTCATCCCCCAGAAGCCTTACATGCTGCTCGGCAGCCTGCGCGAGCAACTGGCCTACCCCCTCCCCCCCGACCGCTTCAGCGACGACCAGCTGCGCCATGTGCTCCAGCAGGTGCGCCTGCCCGATCTGGTGCAGCGCTACCCGGACCTGGACATCAAGCAGGACTGGCCGCGGCTGCTCTCCCTCGGTGAACAGCAGCGGCTGGCCTTTGCCCGGCTGCTGCTCAATGGCCCGCGCTTCGTGGTGCTCGACGAAGCCACCAGTGCCCTTGATGTGAGCACTGAGCGCCACCTCTACGACCTGCTCAGCGAACGGGAGATCGCCTTTGTGAGCGTCGGTCACCGCCCCACGCTCACCGCCTTCCACGACACCGTGCTGGAACTGGATGGCATAGGCGGCTGGCGGCTGCTGCCGGCCGCTGGCTATGCCTTTGGCCAGGAGTCCTGAGCGGGACGGCTTGCCCAGCCCAGCCCAGCTTTCGCCTCACGTGTTGATGTCCGCCGCTTCCTGTCCCGCATCCCTTCAGTTCTGAACCATGGCTGCCCCCTCTTCCACTGAATCCGCCGGTCCCACCAACGACGCCAGTACAAGTCCGGCGACCACCAGTGCCACCACCCCGGATGTGCCGGCCTTCGGCTGGAGCGCCTATGCGGAGCGGGTGAATGGCCGCTTCGCGATGGTGGGCTTCGTGGCGGTGCTGCTGGTGGAGGCGATCAGCGGCGACACTTTTCTGCGCTGGGCGGGCCTGCTGCCCTGAGCTCAGGGAAGGTTGAGTAGGTCCAGCTGCCAGAGGCCGTTGCGGCTCACCTCCACGGCCAGCTGGCGGCCATCGGCCCGCAGCTGAACCCGTCTCGGCACCCCGGCCGGCTCCAGCGGCAGGGGCTGGAGCAGACCCTGGGAGCGGCGGTAGAGCAGAAGTTCCGTGCGACCGCCCAGCTGGCGCACCAGCGCCAGCCGTTCTCCCCGCTCATCCACGCTCACGCTGATCGGCTGGGCATCGGCCCGGTTCAGCCCCGGCAGGGGGCGCAGCAGTCCCTGCTCCAGATCCAGCAGCTGCACCTGCTCGCGGCCGCCACGGCCGCTGATCAGGGCCAGCCAGCGGCCAGCCAGTGCCGGTTCGCGGCCACTGCCGTTCTGCTCCAGCCGGCTGTTGATCGGCAGCAGGGGTCGGGCCTGGGGGTCCATGCAGCCCGCCAGGGACAGCACCGTGAGCAGGAGCAGCAGCAGGTGTGGCCGCAGCAGCATCCGCCGCCCAGGGGTGCTCATCGCTCCGCGCTCATGGGCCCAGGCCTCCGCCCAGCAGGCTGCGGCCGGCAGGCTGATCCGGCTCCAGCACGCCATCCAGGGCGAAGACCTGGACCTGGCGCTGGCCGTCCCGCAGCACCTCCACCGCCAGCCGCTGACCGTCGGGGGCCAGGCTTAGCCGCTGCGCCTCCCCTCCGCCAACCAGGGGCAGGCGCCAGAACCTGCCGCTCAGCCGGTCATCCACCACCACCCGCCGCTGGCTGCCCTGCTGCACCAGCCCCGCCAGGTAGCGGCCGTTCCAGCTCAGGGCCGGGGAGCCATGGGGGGTGTGGCCCCGCCAGTGGCGGAGTGGCAACTGGCGGCCGCTGTCCTGCTCCTGCAGGATCATCCGCAGCCTGCCGTCCTGCTCGATCAGGGAAGCCAGCAGGCGGCCATCCCCGCTGAGGGCGGGGTCACTGCGGTTGGCCGCTGCCAGGCCGGCGGAGGGGGCGGCCCGCCGGTTGCCCAGCCCCAGGGCGTCGCAGCCGCCAAGCATCAGGGCCAGCGCGGGTACCGCAACTGACACCAACAGTCCCTGGGGCGTGGCGATCGGACGGCTCAGTCGTCGAATCGGGAGGTGTTGTCACGGCCCCGGGAAGGGGCTGGGTCGGGACCGGCCGGTGGCCGAATGGGGGTGAAGTCGGCGTCGCTCACGCTGTCCGTGCGGGCGCTCTCACTGCGGGAATTGGCCGGCCCTTGGACCCGGCTGGTGCGGATCGGCGAGCCCTTGGGAATGCCGGGACGGCCGCCATCGCTCGGGGCTTGGCTGCTCTGGCCCCCGAGGGGGCGGCGGCTGGAGCGTGGCATGGCCTCACTGCTGGCCGTGGGCCGGCTGCCGCGGCGAACCTCCGGCTGACCATCGCGGCGTCGGGCGCCGAATTCAGGGGTGTCGGGGCTGGGGCCGGCGGAATAGCGCCGCTGGCTGGCAGGGGGCTCCTCCCTTACGCTGGATGGGCCATCCCAGTCGGTACCGCGGCGGCTGGCGGCTCGCTCTGGGATTGCGGCCCGGCTGCTGCGGCTGGGACGGTAAAAGGCATCAGCGTCCTCGCCGTCGTCAGGCCGAGAGGGAATGCGCCTGCGCACCGGCTGGGGTTCATCGAAGCGCTCTCGCTCGGGTTCATCCAAGCTGCGGCCGCCCATGCGCGGGCGGAAGGGGCCTGGTGGCGCCGGCAGGGGCTCGTCGTCGTCGAAGTAGGAGGAGCGCCGGGCCTGTTCGGTGGTCACGCCGCGCAGCCGAACGCTCTCGTAGGCGAAGAACACGGTGGTGCCGGCCAGCAGAAACTGGCCGAACTGCAGGATCGGGTCCAGCCGCCAGCCCTGGAAGAACAGGATGCCGCCGCAGAGCAAGCCCACGGCGGCGAAGAACACGTCGTAATCGCGGGCGAGCGCGGGCTTGAAGCTGCGCATGAAGTAGAGCAGCGCGCCGCCCACGGCCAGCACGATGCCCACGATGCTGGCCCAGTTCAGGCTGGCATTAACCACTACCCATCACCCTCGGTGCATGTCCCCACTCTAGGGGCGCTGCTCCTCAGAGCTTGCGATCGAGCCGGTCGTTTTGGCTGATCAGCACCAGGGCCACGGCGATGGGGACCACCACGATCACCGCGCCCCACACGAGGCTGCTGAGAAAGTTGGCGAGGGAAGGGGTCATGGCGCGGCCGCTGCTGGGCGTCACGGATGTGGGCGGATCTTAGGCAGACGCGATGGCTGCCTACGCTGGTGGGCCCCACTGCTTAGAGCTTTGTGACGGCGCTGCCCGCCTCGCCGCTGGCCTGGACCCACCTGCTGCTTGGCCTGGCCCTGGCGGCCTGGACCCTGCTGTTCCTGTTCCGCATCGTGCTCACCTGGTACCCCCAGGTGGATCTCAGCAAGGGGGTGATGCGCCTGGTGGGGGCCCCAACCGAGCCCCTGCTTGCTGCCACCCGCCGGCTGATTCAACCGATCGGCGGCGTGGACGTGACCCCGGTGGTGTGGGTTGGGCTGATCAGTCTGGTGCGGGAGCTGCTGGTGGGCCAGCAGGGCCTGGTGACCCAATTGATGCAGCGCTCCGCCTCGATCGGCTAGGCGCGCGGAAGCATCTCCTGCTCCACGAATTTGGTGTGCACGTCGCCGGCCTGGAACTCGGGCCGCTCCAGCAGCTGCAGGTGGAACTCGATTGTGGTGGGAATGCCCGTCACGGCGCACTCGGAGAGGGCCCGGTGCAGGCGCTTGAGAGCGTGCTCCCGGTCCACGCCCCACACGATCAGCTTGCCGATCAGGGAGTCGTAGAAGGGGGGGATCTCGT
>JBBASN010000111.1:0-8369 GCA_040399225.1 Prochlorococcaceae cyanobacterium
GGGGCCATAGCTCAGCTGGTAGAGCACCTGCATGGCATGCAGGGGGTCAGCGGTTCGAATCCGCTTGGCTCCATTCAGTCAGACTCCTTGCGCTGCAAGGGGTCTTTTCTTTTGTTCATGCTGCTCGCAGTGCCGCGATCAGGCCCGGTAGCGCACAACTCAACGCAAAACTGAGGCAAGCAGCTGACCTTGAGCAGGGGCTCAACACGAATGCGTGTCGGCCTGGCGGCTCAACTGACAGAGCGGGCAATGGCATTGCACTACAGCTCGAGCAGCTCGATCCGCTCCAGCAACTCCAAGAAGCTCGGGATCTAACCGATTAGCATCCAGGAGTCGGTCATGGCCCTGTAGTCCGCTTAAAGGGCCTCCCTGGCAGCAGCGGTCGGCACCAGCTGCAGCTGGCCGTTGATCACCTAGACGTAGTTGATCGGCTGCCCATCGGCATCCGTGGCACGCCAGAAGTCCTCCTTGTTCTGCGCCACCTCAACGGCGAGGGGATGGTCACAGATGGTCGCCTCCGCGATACCTGCACGGGCCAGGCGATCGAGGTCATACCAGTGCCGTGAATAGCAGCCGCCATCGCCGCTGCCCCAGCGTCCCTTGCGGCAGGCGACATGGATGGCCGCGGCCTTCTCCAGGAAGGTGCGCCTGGGATCCATCACCAGTGGCCTGGCGGCCGGGAAGTCGAGCATCGCCAGATGGGTCGCCGTTCGCATGAGATGGGCATCGGCCCATGCGGTTCGCCGGTGGAGTGGGCTCCGAACTCCAGCCGCACCGTCGGCCGCACATACCGGGGGCTGTGATCTGGCGCCGGGATCAGCGGTTGGTAGTGGATGACGATGCTGGGGCTGGCGGCGGCCTTGCGGCGCTTGTCCGCCTGGCGGGGATTGACTGCAGGAGACAGGTCAACCTCAGGCAAGAGGTGCTGGATGTTGAGGGTCAGATCGACGTCTTCCGAGAAGCGATCGATCAGTCCATAGGCCCTGGAGAGGGAGGTGCCCCCTGTGAAGGTGGGGGTCTCCAGCAACTGCTGCTGTGTCCCGAGGGTCTGCAGCGCCCAAACCACCCAGATGTCCTTTTCCAGCAGGTTCGCCGGCCAGCCGGATTCGGCAGCAGCGACCGCCAGGGCTTCCGTCTGGTCCTCTGGGGAAAGCTCGAACCAGGACTGAGCCACGAGCCTTCTGCGGCTCGTGCGGCTGTTCACTCAGCAGCTGCGCCAGCCAGAGGGGCAGCTCGGCACAGACGGAGTGCAGGGCATCCCACTCCACCGGCGGCAGCACGGTTCGGAGCTTCGGCAGAACAGCTGAGGCCTGATCTGGGCCAAGCCAGTCCAGGGCGCGGATCGCCTGGCCGGCAGGGCAATCAGGCAGCAGGACGTTCCAGGCTGCTGCCGGTCGGATCGTGACCTGCTGCTTCCCGAAGACGTAGCGATTCTGGCTCCGGGTGCCGGCCAGAAAGGTCTGCTGCACCGGCATCTGGGTGGTGAGGCCCAGGGCATTGGCGGCGGCGGCACCGCTGCTCACCAGCTGCTGAGCAGCCTCCCGGTTGAGCTGGGCGATCACCACCTCCGGCGCCGGAGGTCTTGTCCCGAAGCGGCTGCTGATAGGCAGGGCCTAGCGACCACGCGCGATCTTCACGAGCTTGCCGCGAACGGCCAGTCGCCGCAGGGCCTGATCCACCGCAGCGCGGTTGCCCAGCGCCAGGAACTGCTTGGCTGCCAGCAGGGACCCTTCCGGGCGCTTGCCCGCGGCTTCCAGGATCCGCTCGCTCAGCACGGTCCGCTCCCTCAGAACAGCCATCGCGTCTGGATACCTCCTGTTACGTCCAGTTGTGTCAGAAATATACGTGAATTTCTGACACTTAGTCCTCAGAACTTATGTCATCACGGTCTAGGGCCGCTGAGCTGGTCACGCGCACTGGCGGCCGCGTAAAAGTCCTTCCGTGCTTCCAGGATTTCAAGCGGGTGGTGCGCCTTGAGCAGCAGAAACTGATAATCGTCCATCGCCTTGATGATCTGCGCGTGCCGCCTGGCAACAGCAGCAATGATCAGTTCCATGAACCGCCTCGCCCCAGTCCCCCCTTATGAACTGCTCCGCGAGGAGTTCCTCGAACCGCTGGGCATCAGCGAGATCACCAGCGGCCAGAGGACGATCACTGCCAACGCCGATCTGCGCCATGGCCGCGTTCTTGGGCCCAGTCCTGGCTATGGGTTGAGCGCGCCCAGCCCGCCCACAACGCGGTGGTCGCAGTGCGCAACTGGCAGAGGAGTTGGAGGACATCCAGCCGTTGGTGCGAATTGGTTACAGCCGTCCTAAAGGCAGCTATCACGAAGGATTCACCGCTTTGGGGCTGGGGCGAGTCACGGTCCGCTGGGCGGTGCGCATTAGGGTGGTGCGCACATCACCGAGGAAGCCCTCCAGCCGCCGGCGCTTGGCGCGGGAGCGGGGCAGGAGGTCGGAGAAGGCTCCGGCATGCACAAGGTCCACCAGCAATCCCACTTCCTCGGACGTGAGACAGAGCAGGTGCTCATCGCCGTGATGGGTGACCTTCATGAGCCTTGGATCGGGTTACAGGCGCCCTGGTGATAGTCCGCAGAGGTTTTCAGACCCTCGAAGAGGTCGCTGAGCAGAACGGCCAGGTCCTGGGGCAGGCGGGCTTCGGGCACCGATTCAGCGGCCAGCACCACCATGGCGCAGGCATCCATCAGCCGTGAAGCCTCCCGACCATCGAGGGCCACCATCACCTCCCCCTCGCACTGCGTGATCCGCATCGGAATGCGCAAAGACCCAACCACCCTAGAACTACCGAGCACCACCTTCCGACCACGGAGAGGCCCCATTTCGGCATGATGCATTTCGCTTTTTAATCATTCGCCAGCAGCCCGCGCCCAGGCCGAGGCCCAGCAGGGGCAGCTCGCCCCAGCGGCCGTAGGGCGTGAGCCCCGCCAGGGCGGGCACCGTCACCAGGCCGGTGGCCGGCACCCCCGCCGGCAGACTGCGCTCCACCCGGCCCGTCGGGTCGATCAGCTGGCTGGGGCCGGTGTTGGCCACGCTCACCAGCCAGCGGCGCGCCTCGATCGCCCGCAGCCGTGCCAGCGCCGTGAACTGCCGCTGCAGCAGCGGCGGGTAGGGGTCGAGGTTGGCGCTGGCCAGCAGCCAGCCGGCCCCCTCCCGCACCGCCTGGCGCAGGGCCGTGCCGTCGGCGATCTCGTAACAGATCGCTCCGGCCAGGGCCGGCGCCGCCGGCGGCCGCGGCAGCAGCCTGGAGGACGGGCCCGGCGCCACGCCCCCCACCGCCGAGAGACCGCTCCAGCGCACCAGCCCGCTGAACGGCACCCATTCCCCCAGGGGCACGAGGCGGTGCTTGTCGAGGACGCCGCTGAAACGCCGCTCCCCCGCCGTGAAGCGCAGCAGGGCGCTGCGCTGCTCGTCGTTGTTTGGCCCACTGCTTGCGTTTGCCCCACCGTTTGCGCCACTCCTCGCCGCCCAGCGGAAACCACCACTGATCAGCTCCACCGGCGCCGGCTCCGCCAGCAGCGGCTCCAGCCCCAGGGCCCCCTCCGGCAGCAGCACCAGGTCGGCGCAGGCCGCCTCGGCCTGCGCCAGGGCCGCCAGCAGCTGCCGCTCCAGCCGCCGCCGCGCCGGCCACTGCTGCTTCTCGCGGGTGGGCACCGCCGGCTGCACCAGCAGCACCCGCTCGCTTGGGCGCTCGGCAGCAGGAGCACCTGCTGCTGCGGCGACGGCCATCCCACCGGTGTGCAGCTGCGCCGCCCCCAGCCCGTGCAGCGCCAACAGCAGCAAGGCCGCTCCAATCCAGCGGCGCCAGCCCGGCCGCCGCTCCAGCAGTCGCCACAGCCCCCAGCCGATCAGCAGCTGCACCGCTGCCACAAGCCCCGATCCGCCCAACACCGCCAGCCCCGCCAGGGCCGGGTTGCCGGGCAGGGCGGCCGCCCCCAGGCCGAACCAGAACAGCGGCCCCCGCGCCAGCAGCACCTCCACCAGTCCCCACAGCGCCGCCAGCAGCAGGGCAGTGCTGGGCCGCCGCGGCCCCAGCCGGCGCGCCAGGGTGCTCCAGAGCAGCAGCAACAGCGCCGCCAGGGCGCCGCAGCCCAACAGCAGCAGCCAGCAGAGCGGCAGGCTGAGGGGCAGGGGCACGCCGATCCAGTCGAGCGGGTGCAGCGCCAGCAGCCAGCGGTGGCTCACCACCACCGCCAGCCCGCCCCACAGCGCCGCAAGCCGTCCGCCTTCGGGCCGCTCCTGCAGCCTCCAGAGCAGGGCCAGGGCCAGCCACAGCAGCGGCACGGCCGCCAGCTGCAGCCCGGACACGGCCGGCGGCGCCAGGGCCCAGCCGGCCAGCGCCCCCCCCAGCAGGGCCAGCTGCCAGCCAGCGCAAGACCACCGATCCCCCATGGGGCGCCAGCGTAGGCAGCACCCGACCTGCACCCGTACCGCCGCGCTTCGGTTTCCCCCATGGCCCGCCGGCGCAGGAGGCGCCAAGGTTGGGATCAACCCTTCTATGCCCGGCCCATGGACGCCAACAACCCACTGCAACAGCTCCTGCTGCGCGGCCTGGGCACCGGCTCGCTGGTGGCGGAACGGCTGCGCTACGTGAGTCAGGAGTGGGTGCGCAGCGGCAAGCTCGACCCCAGCCACGCCTCGGTGCTGGTGGAGGACGTACTGCGAGCCCTGCGCGGCGAGACCCCCGGCCTGGAGGAGCAAGCTAGCCGCCAGCTGGAGCGCAACCGCGACCAGCTGCTCCAGGACCTCGGCCTGCCCCAGCAGCGCGAACTCGACGAACTGCGCGGCCGCATCGACCGGCTGGAGCAGGCCCTGCGCCAGCGCCAGAACGGCGATGCCGGCACGAGCTCTGGCGCCACCCCCTACAGCGCCCCCCCCAGCGGCATCTGAGCCTGGGGCTGAGCAAGAATCGCCCACAGTTGCCGCCCAGCCATGCGTGAAATCCTGATCAGCAGCGGCGTCTGCGTGGCCTGCCTGCTGCTGGCCCTGATCAGCCAGCTGGTGAGCCCCACCAGCGTGGCCGCCGCCAACAGCGCTGCCGAAGCCTTCGCGGCGGGCAGGGCGGCCGTCGCCCAGCCTGCGGCGGCCGCGGCCCCCAGCCGGGCCGCCTTTGAACTCGATCCCGACGACCCCAACCCCACCCTGTTCACCATGGCCAGCGACAGCAACAGCGGCGGCAACGCCGGCGACCCCAGCCAGCTGGCCCAGGCCGGCGCCCTCGGCGGCGAGATGGTGGCCCCCCGCGAGCGGGTGAGTGAAAGCGGCCTGCGCATCACCGAACTCAAGCTCGGCGACGGTCCCGAGGCCCGCTCCGGCCAGACGGTGATCGTGAACTACCGCGGCACCCTGGAGAACGGCAAGGAATTCGACAGCAGCTACGGCCGCGGCCCCTTCTCCTTCCCCCTCGGCGCAGGCCGGGTGATCAAGGGATGGGATGAGGGCGTGGCCGGCATGCAGGTGGGCGGCAAGCGCAAGCTGGTGATCCCCCCCGACCTGGCCTACGGCGAGCGCGGTGCCGGCGGCGTCATCCCCCCCAACGCCACCCTGATCTTCGAGGTGGAACTGCTGGAGATCCGCGGCTGAGCTGCGGCCCCAGGTTGATGGAGGCGGCTGTCCTGCTGCGGATAACCCCACCGCCGCAGGAATTGGGAAACCTGTAGCGATCGTTAGGATGCCGGCGCCGACGGGCACTCCGGCCGGCAACAAAAAGCACCCGATCCCGTCCCATGGCTCACACGCTGCCCGCGCTGCCCTACGACCTCGACGCGCTCGAGCCCCACATCTCCCGCCAGACCCTCGAGTTCCACCACGGCAAGCACCACAACGCCTACGTCACCAACCTCAACAACCTGGTGGCCGGCAGCGAGCTGGAGGGCAAGAGCCTGGAGGACACCATCACCGCCGTGGCCGCTGACGCCAGCAAGGCCGGCGTGTTCAACAACGCCGCCCAGGTGTGGAACCACAGCTTCTACTGGCAGTGCATGAAGCCCGGCGGCGGCGGCCAGCCCAGCGGCCCCCTGGCCGAGAAGATCAACGCCGACTTCGGCAGCTTCGAGGCCTTCGTGGAGCAGTTCAAGACCGCCGGCGCCACCCAGTTCGGCAGCGGCTGGGCCTGGCTGGTGCTCGACAACGGCACCCTCAAGGTCACCAAGACCCCCAACGCCGACCTGCCCCTGGCCCATGGCCAGAACGCCCTGCTCACCATGGATGTGTGGGAGCACGCCTACTACCTCGACTACCAGAACCGCCGGCCCGACTACATCACCACTTACCTCGAGAAGCTGGTGAACTGGGACTTCGTGGCTTCCAACCTGGCAGCTGCCTGAGCCCCCGCTCGCCGGTCCCCCCGCACCCCCAGCCCCCGCGCCAGCGCGCCGGGGGCTTTTTGTTGCCTTGGCCACCGCGGTTAGTCTGACCAGGCAAACCTGGTCTGAAATGTGATGGCCGTGCCCCCCCGGGCCACCCCGGCCAACCCCATGCCAGCCCGCACCATCAATGTGCAGGAGGCCAAGACCCACCTCTCGGCACTCCTGGCCAGGGTTGCCGCCGGAGAGCGCATCGTGCTGGCACGCCACGGCAAACCGATTGCCCAGCTGGTGCCCCTCGATCCCACCCCCCGCCGGGAGCTGGGCTTCCTCGAGGGCAGTGTGGGAGACGACTTTTTCGACCCTCTGCCCCAGGAAGAACTGGAACGCTGGGGAGCATGAAGCTGCTGCTCGACACCCACGTGTTGCTGTGGGCGGTGCTGGAACCCCAGAAACTCTCCCACTCCCAGCGCGAAGCCCTGGAAAACAGCGGCAACCAGCTCTTGGTGAGTGCGGCCAGTGCCTGGGAAATCGCCACGAAATGGCGCCTGGGGAAACTGAACCAGGCCGGCGCCGTTGTGCGTAACTACCGCCAGGTGCTCGATCGACTGGCCGCCAACGACCTGCCGATCAGCGGCGACGTGGCTCGCCAGGCCGGCTTGCTGCAGGTGGAGCACCGCGATCCTTTTGATCGTCTGCTGGCCGCGCAGGCGATGGCCGAGAACCTGCTTCTGGCCAGCAGCGATCCAGTGTTCACCACCTTCCCGGATCTGGCGCTGCTGCGCTGAGCACCGCCTCCGGCGCGATCCACATCGCATCCCCGTAGGAGAAGAAGCGGTACTCCCGTTCGATTGCTTCGGCGTAGAGAGCCAAGAGGCGCACGCGGCCGAGCAGGGCACTCACCAGCAGCAGCAGCGAGCTCTTCGGCAGGTGGAAGTTGGTGAGCAGACCCTGCACCACGGCAAAGCGGTAGCCGGGCTGGATCACCAGGTTCACCGGGCCGGTGTGGGGCCGCAGCTCGCCGCCATGCAGCTGGGCCACCGCCTCCAGGCTGCGCACCGAGGTGGTGCCGATGGCGATCACCCGTCCGCCCCGCGCCCGGCAGGCCGCCACCGCCGCCACCAGCTGCGGCGTCACCTCCACCCATTCGCTGTGCAGCTCCAGCTGGCGCAGGTCTTCCGTCTCCACCGGCCGGAAGGTGCCCAGGCCCACGTGCAGGGTGGTGGTTGCCAGCTCCACGCCCCGGGCGCGGATGGCGGCGAGCAGCTCATCGCTCAGATGCAGACCAGCGGTGGGGGCCGCCACGGCACCGGGGCGGGCGGCGTAGCGGGTCTGGTAGCGCTCGTTGTCGGAATCGTCGTGCTCGTGGATGTAGGGCGGCAGGGGGATTGCCCCGTACTGGATCAGCAGTGGCTCCAGGGCGGCGGCATCGCCGCTGGCGGCGGCATCGCCGCTGGCGGCGGGGAACTGCAGGATGCGCCCTCCCGTCTCGGGGTCGCTGCCCAGCACCTGCACCGGCAGGGGCGGCTGGCCCTCCGCCACCACCTCGATCCAGTCCCCGGCCTGCAGCTTTTTGGCGGGCTTGGCCAGGCACAGCCAGCGACCCGCCCCAGCGGCGACACCAGCGGGATTCGTGGCAGCGCCGGGCGGTTGCCAGGGCTCGAGCACGAGCACTTCCACGGCCCCACCCGTGGGCCGGCGCGCCTCCAGACGCGCCCGCAACACCCGGGTGTCGTTCACCACCAGCAGGTCACCGGGCCGCAGCTCCTGCTGCAGGTCCCACACCCTGAGATGGCGGACATGGGGAGCCGGGCCGCTGCCCAGGGGATCCACCGCCAGCAACCGGGCCCCATGGCGGGGCTCCACCGGCCGCTGGGCGATGCGCTCCTGGGGCAGGTGGAAGTCGTAGCTCGAGAGCCGCCGATCCGCGTCAGAGAGCAAGGCTCTCCGGATTGGTCTCGATCAGCTGGGCCAGGTCCTTGAGGAAGGCGGCGGCATGGGCGCCGTAGATGGTGCGGTGGTCGCAGGTGAGGTTCACCTGCATCTG
>JBBASN010000112.1:0-8318 GCA_040399225.1 Prochlorococcaceae cyanobacterium
CCTGAGCGGCGAACTGCGCGTGAGTGGCGCCAAGAATTCAGCCCTGGTGCTGATGGCCGCCTGCCTGCTCACCCGCGACCAGATTCTTCTGCGCAATGTCCCCCCCCTCACTGACATCGTGGGCATGGGGGAGATGCTGGTGAGCCTGGGCGGCAAAGTGCTCCGCTCTGCCGACACCCTCGAGCTGGACGGTTCCGAGATTAATTGTTCAGCCGCTCCCTACGAGCTGGTGAACAGCCTGCGGGCGAGCTTCTTCTGCATTGGCCCGCTGCTGGCCCGGATGGGGATGGCCAAGGTGCCCCTGCCGGGTGGCTGCCAGATCGGTACCCGCCCTGTGGTCGAGCACGTCAAGGGCCTCAAGGCCATGGGCGCCCAGGTGACGATCGAGCACGGTGTAGTAACTGCGGTCGTTCCCGGGCCCAACCGTCGACTCCGTGGCGCCCACATCCACATGGATTGCCCCAGCGTGGGTGCCACTGAAACCCTGATGATGGCCGCCGCCCTAGCCGACGGCGAAACCGTGATCGAGAACGCCGCCCAGGAACCTGAAGTGGTGGATCTGGCCGATCTGCTCCTGGCCATGGGCGCCCGCATCCGCGGGGCAGGCACGCCCACCATCACCATCGCCGGCACGGAACGGCTGCACGGTGCCGACTACAGCGTGATCCCCGACCGCATTGAGGCCGGCACCTTTCTGCTCGCCGCCGCGATCACCCGTTCTGCCCTGCGCGTGGCACCGGTGATTCCGGAGCACCTCGGCGCTGTGCTCACCAAATTGGAGGAGGCCGGCTGCCGCATCGAGCGCGATGGCGACGGCCTCACCCTCCAGGCCGAGCGGATCCGTGCGGTGGATCTGCGCACCCAGCCCTTCCCCGGTTTCCCCACCGACCTGCAGGCGCCGTTTATGAGCCTGCTGGCCACGGCTGAAGGCACCAGCATGGTGTGCGAAAAGATCTTCGAAAACCGCCTGCAGCATGTGGCTGAGCTGCAGCGTATGGGCGCCTCGATCCGTACCGATGGCAACACCGCCTTCGTGGACGGTGTGGCCCGGCTGAGCGCTGCCCCTGTGAAGGGCAGCGATCTCAGGGCATCCGCGGCCATGGTGCTGGCCGGCCTGGCGGCGGAAGGGGTGAGCGAGGTGTACGGCCTGGAATACCTCGATCGGGGTTACGCCGGCATCGAGCACAAACTGAATGCCGTGGGGGCCTCCATCCAGCGGATCGATCCCGCCAGCCTCCTCCACAGCCAGCAGTCCAGCCCCCACCTGGCCGCCTAAACTCCAGCAATCGGGAGCGTGCCGGAATTGGTAGACGGACTCGACTCAAAATCGAGCGCCCTCGGGCATGTGGGTTCGAGTCCCACCGCTCCCATCCCGCCAGCCCCGGACCCCACCAACCCGGTGATGGACACCTACGCCCGCTTCCCTATGGAGCTGGTGAGAGGGAAAGGTGTGTGGGTGTGGGATCACAACGGCCGCCGCTACCTCGACTGCGTGGCCGGCATCGCCGTGTGCACCCTGGGCCACAGCGACCCGCGCCTGCGCAAGGCCCTCAAGCGCCAGCTGGGCCGGCTGCAGCATGTGTCCAATCTGTACCGAATCCCGGAACAGCAGCAGCTGGCGGAGGCCATCACAGCCCGCAGCTGCTTCGACCGGGTGTTCTTCTGCAACTCGGGCGCCGAAGCCAACGAGGCGGCCATCAAGCTGGCCCGCAAGCACGGCCAGCTGGTGCGCGGCATCAGCCCGGAGCAGGGGCCCCTGATCCTCACCGCCGAGGCCAGCTTCCACGGCCGCACCCTGGCCGCGGTGACGGCCACGGGCCAGCCCAAGTACCACCAGGGCTTCGAGCCAATGGTGCAGGGCTTCCGCTACTTCCCTTACAACGACACGGGCGCGTTTGAGAATCTGCTGCGGGAGTGCGAGGCCAGCGGTCCCCGGGTGGCCGCCGTGCTGCTTGAGCCCCTGCAGGGCGAAGGGGGCGTGCATCCCGGCGAGCTGGCGTTCTTCAGCCGAGTGCGCGAGCTCTGCGATGCCCACAACATCCTGCTGATCTTCGACGAGGTGCAGATCGGCGTGGGCCGCAGCGGCGAGCTGTGGGGCTACCAGAAGCTGGGGGTGGAACCGGACGCCTTCACCCTGGCCAAGGGCCTGGGCGGCGGCATTCCCATCGGCGCCCTGGCCGTGAAAAGCCACTGCGACGTCTTCCGCCCCGGCGACCACGCCAGCACCTTCGGCGGCAATCCCTTCGCCTGCCGCGCCGGCCTCACCGTGCTGGCCGAACTGGAACGCCGCGACCTGCTCACCCGGGTGCGTCGCGTGGGTGCCGTGCTCGAACAGGAGCTGGGCGCCCTGGTGCAGCGCCACCCCCAGCTGCTGGCCGGCAGCCGCGGCTGGGGGCTGCTGCAGGGTCTGGTGCTGCGGGCCGAGGCTCCGGCTGCCCCGGCGGTGGTGAAGGCCGCCCTCGCCCAGGGGCTGCTGGTGGTACCGGCCGGCCCCACCGTGGTGCGTTTCGTGCCACCACTCACGATCAAAACCCGTCAGATCCGCCAGGCCGTGCAGTTGCTGGAGCAGGCCCTGCTCAGCCTGGTCTGAGCCATCCCGACCCCTCCTAGACGCTGAAACGGTGCTGGATTCCTTCACCGACCTGATCGAGCCCTTCAGCCATCGCGGCGTGGATCTGGGCCTGGGCCGTCTGCAGGGGGCCCTGGCCGAGCTGGGCCATCCCGAGCGGCGCTTTGCCGCCGTGCAGGTGGCCGGCACCAACGGCAAGGGCTCAATCTGCACCCTGGTGCACCGCAGCCTGCTGGCGGCGGGCATCCGCGCAGGCCTCTACACCTCGCCCCACCTGGTGAGCTGGACCGAGCGCATCCGGCTGGGGCCCGACCCGATCCCGGCCACCGTTCTGCGCCGCCATCTGCGCAGCGCCCGCGAGGTGGCCGAGCGCCACCAGCTCACGCCATTCGAACTGGTGACGGCCGCCGCCTTTCTGGCCTTCGCCGAGGCCCAGTTGCCGCTGGTGGTGCTGGAGGTGGGTCTAGGCGGCAGGCTCGATGCCACCAGCTGCCATCCCGATCGCGGCGTGATCGGCTTCGCCACGGTCGGACTTGACCACCGCGAATGTCTCGGGCCCGACCTGGCCAGCATCGCCGCCGAGAAGGCCGGCGTGCTGCAGCCCGGGGCCGTGGCGGTGAGCGCACCCCAGGCAGCCGCGGTGACGGCGGTGCTTGAGCGCCAGGCCGAGGCCATGGGTGCCCAGCTGTGCTGGCGCCCCCCCCTGGCCCAGGCGGCCGATGGCAGCCTGGAGATCCAGGGCGAATTCTGTGCCTGCGGCCTGGCCGGGAGCGTGCAGGCGGCCAATGGAGCAGTGGCGCTGGGCATGCTCGAGGCCCTGGCCGAACGGGGCTGGCCCGTGGGCGTCGCCGCCATTCGCCAGGGCTTTGCCCAGGCCCGCTGGCCCGGCCGGCTGCAGCAACTGCACTGGTGCGGCGTACCCCTGTTGCTGGACGGGGCCCACAATCCGCCTGCAGCCGCGGCCCTGCGGGCTGAGCTCGACCGTCATCCCGCCCGCCACGGGCTGGGGAAGGGGCCGCGCCACTGGCTGCTGGGGATCCTGGCCAACAAGCAGGGAGCAGAGCTGGTGACCCAGCTCCTCGCCCCCACCGACCTGGCCTGGATCGTGCCGGTGCCGGGCCATGCCAGCTGGAGTCGTGACGCTCTGGCCGCCGCTGCGCCGCAACTGGCCCAGCAGCTGGAAGCGGCGGAAGATCTGGAACAGGCCATCCAGCTGGCGCAGCACGGCGCCGGTGGCGAACGGCTGATCGTGGCCGGCTCGCTCTATCTGATCGGCGATCTGCTGGCTGGGGCTGACGGCTCGAGCTGACGGCTGACGGATCGGGGCAGCCTCGCCAGAGTGGAGGGCGTTCCTGCGGCAACCCTATCGGGCTGCCGCAGCTCCCTTGCCCTGCCAATTCCATGACCCTGGACCTCAGCAAAGACGAGCGCAGCAAACTGATGGGCGCGCCCCTGGCGGCAGCCCTGGCCGTGATGACCGTGGACATGGGGGTGATCTCCAGTGCCCAGGAAGCCCTGGCCCTGGGGCGGGAGCTGGCCGGCGCGGCCCAGCGCTACGCCGACAACCCCCTGATCGCCGGACTGTTCAGCCCGGAGGCCCTCAAGGAGGGCATCCGCCCCGAGAAGCTGCAGATCAACCCGGAGGACGTGCGCGGCGGCCGCGTGCTCGACCGGGCCCTCGAGGAGGTGGACGCCGCCCTGGAACTGGCCCGCCAGAAAGCCGATGCGGCCACCGTGCAGCAGTACTGCCAGATGATCGTGGAGGGCTGCGTGGCCGTGGCGGAGGCGGCCGGCAAGGGCCTGTTCGGCTCCGGTGAGAAGGTGTCCGCCGAGGAGCGGGCAGCTCTGGAGCGCATCCGCACCCACCTCGGCGTGGCCGTCGCGGCAGAGTGAACGGGTCCCGCCCGGAGCTGTCGTCCATGCCCCCAGTTCCCCCGTCCAGGCTGCAGCGGTTGCTCTCCCGCCCGCTGCGGCCCCTGCTGCTGGGGCTGCTGTTCAGCCTGCTGGCACTGCTGCTGCCGGTGGGTGCGGCATGGGCGGAGTTCACGGGCGTGGATTACACCCTCACCAACCAGAACGAGGCTGATTTCAGCGGCCAGGACCTGGCCAACACCTCGTTTGCCGGGGCGTCGGGCCGGCATGCCAACTTCAGCGGCGCCAACCTGCACGGAGCGATCCTCACCCAGGCCGCCTTTCCGGAGGCCAGCTTCCGGGGCGCCGACCTCAGCGGCGTGCTGATGGACAAAGTGGATTTCAGCGGCGCCGACTTCACCGATGCCCTGCTCAGCGGGGTGATCGCTGCGGGCAGCAACTTCAGCGGCGCCACGGTGACAGGCGCCGACTTCAGCGACGCCCTGATCGACCGGGTCGACCAGCGGGCCCTCTGCAGCGATGCCGAGGGCACCAACCCCGTCACCGGGGTGGAGACACGCCTGAGTCTGGGCTGTTGATCTGAACCGCTGGCCCCGCCCAGCTCAGCGCTCCAGCCAGCCCCGCAGTTTGCCCGGGTTGAGCAGGCCAGCGGGGTCGTAGGCCGCCTTGGCCGCCACCTGGTCGGCGTCGATCACCCCCAGGCCGCCGTCCTCA
Organism: Prochlorococcaceae cyanobacterium; assembly: GCA_040399225.1. GTDB lineage: Bacteria > Cyanobacteriota > Cyanobacteriia > PCC-6307 > Cyanobiaceae > NIES-981. Next base: position 5,156 of record JBBASN010000112.1, read on the forward strand.
ACGGTGATCACATGGGGATTGAAGATGACCGCCCCGGCCTGGCGCAGCTGGGCCATCAGCTGCTGCAACGGCGCCTCCCCCTGCCAGCGCAGCAGCGGCAGGGCCGCAAGGCGAGCTGCCCCCTGTTGGCGCACGGCCTCCAGATGCCAGTGCAGGGCATCGCCCCACTGGCGGCTCAGCTCCTGCAGCAGGGGCAGCTCCGGCTGGGGCAGCAGCAACTGCAGGTAGGTCCAGCCAGGCACCTGGGCCCGCCAGTGCAGGGTGGTGTGGTTCCAGCAGAGCTCCCGCAGGGGCAGGCCCCGGCTCTCACCCTGGGGCGCCTGCCACACCAACGTGCCGCCACGGGCCGCCAGCCAGGCCGGTAGCACCTCAAGGGCGTCCGGGGCAGCCAGCAGCAGCAGGCGATGCTCCCCCCGTCCGGCCGCTGCACAGCCCTGGGGCCAGGGAGAGCGGGCGGCGATCGGAGCCTCCAGCAGCGTGAGTCCATTGAGCTGCAGGGCCGTGGCCGCCAGGGCTCGGCCGGCCTCCACCGCCTCGGCCCAGCTGGCGAATCCCACCACCAGCTGCTGCCAGGCCACGGCCTCGCAGGTGGGCAGCCGCAGGGCGGTGATGATGCCATTGCAGCCATAGGCATGGTTGAGCGGCTCACTGGCGCTGGCATCCAGCCGCAGCAGCCGGGGTTCCGGCTCCACCGTGACCACCTCCAGCCCGAGCAGGTTGCCGGGATCGCGCAGAAAGCCCCAGCGCAGCGAACCGATGCCGCCGGAGCCACCGGCGATGAAGCCGCCGATGCTGGCGCTGCGGTAGGTGCTGGGCAGCAGCCGCAGGGCCCGGCCCTGGGCGGCCAGCCGCTGATCCAGCCCCGCCATCACGGCTCCGGCCTCCACCTCGATCACCCCGGTTCCGGCGTCGAGATCGCGCAGTCGGTCGAGGCCGGTGAGGTCCAGCACCACGCCGCCGGCCAGGGGCACGCACTGGCCGTAGTTGCCGGTGCCGGCCCCGCGCAGGGTGAGGGGCACGCCGGCCCGGGCACAGGCGCCGGCCACCAGCCGCACCTGCTCCACGCTGGTGGCCCGCACCGCCAGCTGGGCCCGCTGGCCCCTGAACAGGGGCACCAGCAGCGGGGAGTAGTCGAAGTAGTCGCGCGAGAGCCGCTCCAGCTCGGCCGGCTCGGCCGCGGTGACCAGCCGCAGCTGGACGTCCTGCTGGCCCAGTTCGGCGGCCAGCTGATCGATCGTGGCCTGGCTTGAACGCGGCGGCAGGGACGACACGGGGCTCTCGGCAGCTCAGCCCATGCTGGCCTCCAGCAGGGGGGAGGAGAGCTGCTGCTGCGGTGGGGGCAGCCAGCGGCCGCCGCGCAGCACCCGCCGCTCGGGCGTGCGGGCCAGCAGGTCACTCCAGCTGCCCGCGGCCAGCAGCACCAGATCGGCCGGCGCCCCTTCCCGCACCAGGCCATCCCACTCCAGGCCGAGCAGTCGTGCCGGCGCAGTGGTGAAGGGCGCCAGCCCCTGGCGCTCAGCCGGCCAGAGATGGCTGGTGAGCGGCGCCAGCCGCAGCAGCTCAAGGGGATCGAAGTCACCCCCGGGATACCAGGGATCCTGCACGTTGTCGCCGCCGAGGGCGACGGTGACCCCGGCCCGCTGCAGGCTGCGGATCGGCGCCTGCACCCGCAGCAGCGGCGTGCGCTCGGGACGGCGGCCAAGCAGCCAGAGATTGGTGAGCGGCAGGGCCACCACCACCACCTCAGCGTCGGCCAATTGCTCGGCGAGCCGCTCCAGCCGGCGTTCGCCCAGCAGGGCCAGGCTGGCCGCATGGCTGCAGGTGAGCGGCACGGCAGGGCGCAGCAGCTGCCGCAGCACCGAGAGCAGCAGCTGCATGCCGCGGCCGGGCTGGCTGTCGGCCTCATCCACATGCAGATCCACGGCCGTGCCCAGGCGTTCGGCCAGCCCCAGCAGGGCCTGCAACGCCTCGCGATCGTTGCGGCCATGGCCATAGGGAGGGCCCAGCACCCCCCCAAGCAACCCACCCCGATCCGCCACCCAGCGGGCGAGTTCCTCGCCCTCGGCCGTGGCCCAGTGGGCCACTGGAACCAGGGCCACCAGCTGCAGCTCCACCCGACCGGCCCAGCGCTGGCGCAACTCCAGCAGGGCGTCCCAGCTGGGGCGGCCCCCGGGCCCGCCGCTGTCGATGTGGCTGCGCAAGGCCCGCAGGCCCTGGCGCCAGGCCCGCTCCAGGGCTCGCTCGGCCCGCTCGAGCACCAGCTCCACCCTGCGCCCTTCCGCCTCCCGGTGGTTCTGGGCCAGGGCACCGGCCACGGTGCCGCTGCGGTTGGGGAAGGCCTCGGCGGTGAAGCACTTGTCGAGGTGGGCATGGGGCTCCACCAGGGGCGTGAGGGCCAGGGGCAGGGCAGCGGGATCGCCCTCCCCTGCCAGGGGGCGCAGGCTTACGACCCGCCCCTCGCGGTGCTCGAGCTCCAGGGCCACCAGTCCGTCCTGTTCGCCCACCGCCAGCCGCGCCAGGCCCGGATCGAGCAGACAGCGAGGCAGGCGCAGCCGCAGCCGGCCGGCCGGCCACTCCCCGGACAGGCTGGATGCGGCGGCTGAAGGGTTGGCCATCGCCCCAGGATGGGCGTCAGCTGCCCTCCGCGTCGAGGCCGGCCTGCACGATCACCAGCTGGCCGGCGGCCCCCACCACCGTGGCGGAAAACCGGGGCAGACTCCAGCCCAGCAGATCCGTGCCGCCGAACTCGGTGCGATAGAGGCTCAACAGCCCCAGATTGGTGCGGCGGGTGTGGCGCCCCACATAGGCCCCGATCGCCCCGCGCTGGGCCCGGATCAGGCGGGGACAGTCGCGCAGGGCCAGGCGCAGCAACGTGGGCAGCACCTCACCCCGGCACACCTCCGCCTCGATCACATCCACCAGCTGCTCGGCGGCGAAGCCGTCGAAGTCGCTTGGCCGGGGATTGCTGAACACCAGGGCACCGCCCAGCGCCGCCGCCGCCGCCGCCCTGCCCAGCCAGCCAGTTCGCGGAGCAGGGGCCAAACGGACACGGGGGCAGGGTGAATTGGTACATTGGCACCGCACCACGGCGGGCGTCGCCAAGTGGTTAAGGCAGCGGCTTGTGGCGCCGCTATTCGGGGGTTCGAGTCCCCTCGCTCGCCCT
>JBBASN010000113.1:0-1519 GCA_040399225.1 Prochlorococcaceae cyanobacterium
CGCCAGGCGCTACCTCGGTGGCTACTGCTTCCGCTTCAACAGGCGCTTCTCGATGGCTGCGATGAGCGAACGGATCGCCAATGCGGTCTGTTGCTGTATGCCTTGTACCGAACGGGATCTCTGGGTCGCGGAGGCTTATGGGTAATCAAGTCCCCTTTTCTCTCACCCTGAGCTTCGAAGACCTCGAGGTGCTCGTGCTGGTGGACAACGGCGGCGCTTCGCCGCTGGACGTGGAGGAGTCGTTGGGATTGCAGCGGCAGGACACGAAAGCCCTGTTTCGTCACCTGGTGCGCCGCGGTCTGCTCGATTGGCAGGGCAGCCCCATGCCCAGTGGGCCCTGCCCTGGCCCTGGCACTTTGGCTCCACCGTCTTCCACCTCACCCCATTGGCCCGAAGTTTGCGCAACGATGACGACTTCTCAGATACAGCTTTTGCCGCCTCTATCTTGCTCCCCCTATTGAAGGACAAGTTGTAAGAGTTGCACCAATCAATTTCATCCTTGTTTCGCAATTCTGCTTCGCCGCATCCCTCATGCGGGATCTGGCCGGTCCTGGTTATGCCTGGCTTTGATTCTTTTCGCGTTGCGTGGGGATCTCTGGGCATGGCAACTCAGCTCCTGAACCACGCCGGCATGGCCTCGTAGCAGGCGGCGTTCTTCTCGTTCTCGCGGGCTTCGGTCTTCCAGCAGCAGGCCCGTCCGCCCTCGCGTTGCTGCAGCAGCGCATTGGCCCAGCTCCACACCAGTTCGGCGCTGGCCTCCATGCCCACGTTGGCCATCACCCGCAGATCCAGGGCGCCCTGCTCGTGCAGCTGCTGCCAGGTGGCCAGCAGCGGGTCGTCGGCGCTGGCCAGGAAGGTGTGGTCGAACTGCCGGGCCAGCCGGGCTTCCAGTTCCTTGAGGCCGGAGAAGTCCACCACGAAGCCACAGCCATCCAGCTCCCGGGCGCGGAACCAGAAGGTGAAGCTGCGGCTGTAGCCGTGCACGAAGCGGCAGTGGCCGCTGTGGCGCCACTGGCGGTGGGTGCAGGGGAAGCCGCTGAAGGTCTTGCTGCAGCTGTAGGCCGGCGTGGGCATGGGAGAGGATCGGGGCAGCAGCAGTGCAGGGGCCTTGTCAGCATCATTTCAGCCACCCGCCCCGGGCTCCCCAGCGCCCGCCTTGGCCGATCCCGCCTTCATCGCCGGCCTGCGCTTCAACGCGGCCGGCCTGATCCCGGCCGTGGCCCAGGACTGGCTGGATGGGGCCGTGCTGATGGTGGCCTGGATGAACCGCGAGGCGATCGAGCGCACCCTGGCCAGCGGCGAGGTGCACTACTGGAGCCGCTCCCGCGCTGAGCTCTGGCACAAGGGCGCCACCAGCGGCCACACCCAGGCCCTGCGCGGCCTGCGCTACGACTGCGACGCCGACGTGCTGCTGCTCACGGTTGAGCAGCGCGGCGAGGTGGCCTGCCACACCGGCGCCCGTAGCTGCTTCTACGACGAGGGCCCCCACCCGAGCACCGGCGGGCCGGCCGCCGCTCCG
>JBBASN010000113.1:1529-8286 GCA_040399225.1 Prochlorococcaceae cyanobacterium
CCGCGATCATCCCCAGGCTGACAGCTACACCAACAAATTGCTGGCCGGGGGCGACAACCGCATCCTCAAGAAGATCGGCGAGGAGAGCGCCGAGTTCGTGATGGCCTGCAAGGACGGCGACCCCGCCGAGATCGCCGCTGAAGCCGCCGACATCCTCTTTCACCTGCAGGTGGCCCTGGCCCACCACGGTGTGAGCTGGCGCCAGGTGCAACAGGTGTTGGCCGCCCGCCGCGGCGCGCCGCGGCGGGACTGAGCGGGCTGGGCCTGCTGAACCGGCTCAGCCCTGGGCGCCGGTGCTCAGCATCGCCAGGGCCGTCCAGATCACAAAGCCGGTGAGCACGAAGCCGCCGGTGGCCACGAACCAGCGCCAGGCGTTCTGCACCGCCGGCGTGGGCTGGTTGGCCAGCCAGGCCGGCCGCGGCCAGCCGGCGTTCGGCGACCAGCCGCCGCCGCTGCCGGCGGGAGCACGGCGGGCCATCGCATCGCGCCAGTAGGCGTTGTAGCGGGGGGCCTGCTGGTTGAAGGGCATCGTGCCCACCGACTGGCCAGCCAGCACCCGGGAGCGCTGGAACGGCACCTGGTCTTCGCCGAAGGCCTCCTGGTACTCCGGCGAGTCGATCAGGGCGTCGATGAAGGCGGGCAGTCCCTGCTCGGCGATCACGATCGACCAGGCGATCCGCTCCTGATCGCCGTGCACCGGCCGGCCCAGCACCCGGCCCACCACCTGCTCCACCACCTGAACGTTGCTGTTGCAGCGGTAGAAGTCGTTGCGGAATTTCTCCGAGCGCAGCAGCTGGCGCACGAACTCGCGGGTGCTGATCTGGCCGGAGCGCAGCTGAGATTCCAGCACCGCGTCCCGGTCAGCCTTGAAGGCGTGAAAGAACACCTGGCGGTAGGCCTGCTCGATCAGGGCGTCGCTGGCGGCACGGTCGTGCTGCAGGGCCACCGTGGTGCTCTGGCGGGGTGACTCCTCGTTGGCGGCGAGAAAACTGCTCACCCGGGCATTGTTGGTGAGGGGCTTGGTGGCCAGAACGGGCAAGGGCATCGGGCAGGGACGGGAAAAACGCGCAAGGTATGGGCGCCGGCCAGCGAATTGCCGGTGGCTGCGGCAAACAACAAACAAATTCACGCTGCGCAACACCCCGCAATGGAGCGGGTTGGCTCGGGTCCCGGCTCAGGGGGTGGGGGCTGGGCCGAGCCCGGGCTGTTGCTGCAGCCAGAGAAAGGTGGCCCGGTCGCGGGGGCTGAGCTCCAGCACCGGCGAGGCTCCGGGCACCGCCGCCATCGCATCGTCGGCTGCCTCGCTGTGGCCCCAGAGGCCGAAGGCGTGGCCCAGTTCGTGCAGGGCTGTGGCCTGCATGGCGCTGGCGCGCTGGCCTGGACTGATCTGCACCACCACCCGCGGTTCCAGCTGGCGCCTTCCATCCCGGTTCACCACCGCCAGCTGCAGGTCGGCCCGGCCATGGCTGGCCCTGCCCCCCCGCAGGGGCGGGCGGCGGCGCAGGATGCGCACCTGGGCCTGCTCGGGATCGTGCACCCGCTCGATCGGCACCAGCTCGGCCCAGCTGGCCAGGGCTTTGTCCACGGCCTCCAGCCAGGCCTGGTCCCAGCGGGCGGCCGGCCCCTCGGCCTGGGCCGGCTCCACCCACACGCACCAGCTGTCGCGCCGGGGCCAGCCCTGGGCCGTGCCGCTCAGCCGGTGGCGGTAGTCGCCCTGCGTGGACGCTGAGGCGGCCGGGACCTGGCCCGCGCCCACTCCAGGGGGTGGAGGAACCAGCGCAAGCACGGCGGCAGCTGGGCAGGGTTGAGAGGGTGCGGGGCCGGCCCTGGATGCTCCGGGATGGACGCTGCCGATCACCAGCAGCACCAAACCCCAGGCCAGGGCCTGCATCAGGCGCCGATGCTGCCGGGCAGGCCCACGCCGCGGGCCATCAGCGTGGCGAGGAGGGGAACCAGGGCAAAGCCCACCAATTCGATGTTCAGGATCCAGGCCAGACGGTTGGCCAGGGCCTCGCTCACCTGGGGCAGCTCGCCCTTGCGCAGGGGGATGGCCCAGAGGATGTAGGTGATGGTGGGGTAGAGCGACAGGGCCCCCACGCCCAGATAGAGCCCCACCTTCCACCAGAACAGGGGGTTCTCGGTGTAGAAACTGCTGCCCTGGCCGAAATACAGCACCCGCAGGATGCCGCTCACCAGCAGGGCCAGGGCGGCGATGCCATACACCACATCGGTGATCACCATGGTGGTGGCGTCAGCCTTGCTGGGGTTGGGCCGGATCAGGCGCCGCTCCAGCACCAGGGCGCCGAAGCAGAGCATGAAGCTCAGGTAGTGCACGTAGGCCACGCCGGCCCGGCTGAGGATCTCGGGAGGAATGGCCGCCAGAGCTGCCATGCGAGTAAATGCAGACCATGAAACCGTAGCGGGGCCCGGCTGGGGGCGTGATCGGCCAGTGCTGGAGAGGCTGCCAGGGGAAGCGAAAAAAGAATGAACTTGGGAAGCAATGGTTAAGTCGGAAGCCTTTGTGATGGTTCCGCTTTCCCACGCCGAACTCCTTAGGTTCAATGAACTGCGACCCTGACAAATGGCGAGCTCCCTGAGCAGTTATCTCGGTGAAATCGGTCGCCATCAGTTGCTTACACCGGAACAGGAACTCACCCTGGGCCGCAAGGTGCAGGCCATGGCGGCCCTGCAGGAGCGCTGCCGCCTGGCCGGAGGCACGGGGGCGGCCTGTGACTACAGCGACCTGGAACGGCGCACCCTGCGCCTGGGCGAGCGGGCCAAGAACCAGATGATCACCGCCAACCTGCGCCTGGTGGTGAATCTGGCCAAGCGCTATCAGAACAAGGGGCTCGACCTGCTCGATCTGATCCAGGAGGGCACCCTCGGCCTCACCCGGGCTGTGGAGAAGTACGACCCCACCCGCGGCCATCGCTTCAGCACCTACGCCTACTGGTGGATTCGCCAGGGGCTGAATCGGGCCCTCTCCACCCAGAGCCGCACGATTCGTATCCCGGTGAATGTGAATGAAAAGCTCACCCGCCTGCGGGCGGCCAAGGCCCGCTACCTGCAGGTGCATGGGGTGAATCCCAGCCCGGCCCAGCTGGCCAGGCTGATGGTCATCCCCCTGGTGGAAGTGGAGGAGCTGCTCAGCTGTGAACTGCGCAGCGTCACGGTGAGCCTGCAGGGGCTGGTGAAGGCCAAGTCGGATCCCTCCGAGTTGGTGGATGTGTTGCCCAGCCCGGAACCCCCACCGATGGAGAGGGCCGAACTGGCGGAGCGGTCCGCCACGGTGTGGACCCTGCTGGATCGGGCCAACCTCACCCCCAAGGAACGCACGGTGGTGATGCTGCGCTTCGGCCTCGACGGCAGCCACGAGTGGCGCACGCTGGCGGAGGTGGCCCGCCAGCTCGACTGCAGCAGGGAGTACTGCCGGCAGGTGGTGCAGCGTGCCCTGCGCAAGCTGCGGAAAACCGGCATCGAGAGCGGGTTGGTGGAGGCCTGATGCCCCCACAATGAAAGCCGTTGGCTCACCGAGCGGTCATGGCTCCTGGAGTTGAAGCGGACGTTGAAGCCGAGGTGCTGGCAAGCAGCGTTGTCGACGAGGCCCTGCTGCTGCGGCTGTTGCGACGGGCCGGTCGCACTGTGGCCCTGCCCGCCCTGGAATGTCTGGAGATCCTGCTGGATTCGGATACCCCCTACCCGGCCAAGCTCACCGTGCTGGCGGCCCTTACCTACCTGCTGGTGCCGCTGGATCTGATCCCGGACTTTCTGCCCGTGGCCGGCTTCAGCGACGACCTGGTGGCGATCACCGCCCTGCTCGGCATCTGCGGCCGCCACCGCAGCGAGGCCGTGCGCCAACGGGCCCGGCGCAGACTGGATGCCTGGTTGCCCCTGACGCGTTGATGGCGATGGCGTCCCTGACCGCGGAGCAGTTGGAGGATCTGCACGACTTCCTCAAGGATTGGCTGCGCCATTGCGGCCGGACCCAGGCCGACCTGCGTCGGGCCCTGCAGGCCAGCTCGATCCGCATGCCGGTGCTGCTTGAGGTGCTTCAGCACACCTATACCCGCCAGGGGCTGGCAGGGCTGGCCGAGCGGCTGTGCGCGGTGGAGGACAACTGGCAGCAGGACGGCGACGCCCCCCCCGCCGCATCCGCCGAGCTGGATGCGGCGGGGGAACTGGGCCAGCTCGATCTGCTCCTGGAGGAAATCCGCGCGGAGCGGCCCCTCTAGCGGCGGCAGCGGCCCCCGCCAGGCAGAGTGGGTCAATTGAGTCTGGGCCAGGATCCATGGCAGAACGTTCGCTCCGTTTCCCCTGTCCGCTGCCGGTGCTGCTGGCCGCCTGCCTGGGTCTGGCGGCTCCAGCCCTTGCCCAGACCGAGAGTTTTCTGCTCGGTCCGGGCAGCAAGGTGGGGCCTGCCACCGAGGTGAAGCCCAAAAACTGCGTCACCGCGCCGGACGGCACCGTGACCTGTGACACCGAGCTGGTGAATCCACCGGGTGATACCCGCGCCCAGCCCCAGTTCGACCTCTTCCGCAACTGATCTCCGATGGCCAGTGGCACGCGGATGGGACGCTGGCGGCGGCTGTTCAATGACGCCAACTACCTGCATGTGATCGACCGCACCGAGCAGCAGCTGGCCAAGTTGCTCGGGGTGGTGCTGGTGGTGGTGATGCTGGCGGCCACCGTGCAGCTGGTGGTGCAGGTGGTGCTGGCGCTGATGGTGCCCGGCACCCCCTGGATGGGCGCCAAGCTCAACCAGGTGCTCGGCGACCTGCTCAACCTGCTGATCGCCCTGGAGGTGCTGCAGAACATCACCTCCTATCTGCGCCGGCACGTGGTGCAGATCGAGCTGGTGCTGCTCACCGCCATGACGGCGGTGGCCCGCAAAGTGATCGTGTTGCCGGCAGGGGCGGAGAGCAAGCCCCAGCTGCTGGCCGGTCTGGGGGTGGCGGTGCTGGCCCTGGCCGGCGCCTTCTGGCTGGTGCGCTCGCTCACGATGCAGAAGCCTCCCTCCAGAACAGGGCCAGCCATACGGAGCCGGGAGCCGGATCAGTCGCCTCAAGACGATGGCGGCGGTGGGCACTGATCAGCAGGCTGTCGCCCCGGCAGAGCTCCCGGGCGGCTGGTTCGTCGGCAAAGCGCAGGCGGGCGCTGCCCTGAAGCAGGGTGACCCACTCCACCTCCTGCTGGTCGTACCAGAACCCCTCGGGGCTGGCCGCCTGGCAGGAGTGGATCCGCTCCAGCCGCCAGTTTCCCTCGGCCGCCAGCACGCAGCTGGTCTCGCTGCCGGGCGGCGGGCAGGGCCCCGCCAGCAGGTTGTCAGGTTGGGCTGAAGCGGCTTCCCCCTCCCCCCAGCGGCGGCCGATCTCGAAGCCGTGGCGCCGGGCCAGGTCCACCACGGCGTGGTGATGGTTGCAGTCGCGCAGGGCGGCCCGCACGGCCGGATCGGCTTCGCTGAGGGCCACGAAGGCGTTCAGCTGGCGCACCTTCTCCAGGAACTGCTGCAGTTGGGCTTCAGCCACGGGACGGAGCGGAGTCAGGGGTGGGCCAGGGTCTTGATCATCCGCCAGCGCTCGAACCATTCACCGGCGAACAGCACCCGTTCCTCCTCCTCCACCTGCCAGCCGCGGCGCAGCAGCAGGGGGCGCGAGAGCTGGCTGGCCTCGGTGCGCAGCTGCCGAACTCCCTGCAGGGCGGCGTGCTGCTCCAGGCCCTGGAGGATGGCGCCCGAGCGCCCCTGGCGGCAGGAGCGGCCGCGGCAGTAGAGCAAGGCCAGGCGATCGGGCGGATGCAGGATCCCGAAGGCCTCGATCGGGCCCGCCGGCTGGTTCTCCTGGGCTGTTCCCGACCCCGTGCTGGCCAGGCCGTAGCCGTCGCGCAGCGGTTCCAGGAGTGCGCCGGAGCGGGCGGCATGGTGCGCCCAGGCCCCGATCTGGGCCGGGCTGTACAGCCCCTTGGTCTGGCTGAGCACCGCATCCCGGTACACCGCCACCAGGGCGTCGTGGTCGGCCGGGCAGAGGGGACGCAGGGCGGACATGGGCCGGGGGCCAGACTGCACCCAGATTGCCGCCCGTTCCGTGCCCCCCAGCCCGGTTTTCGCCAGCTCAGTGTCCGCCAAGCCAGGTTTCGCCAGCCCTGCCACTCGAAGTCACGCCGGAGCGCTGTGGGGCCTGCTGGTTGTCCTGGTGCTGGCCCTGGGTCTGGCGGGGCCCGTGCTGGCCGCGCCCTCAGGGGATGAACTGTTTGAGGCCCACTGCGCCGGTTGCCATGTGAATGGCGGCAACATCATTCGCCGGGGCAAAACCCTGCGCCTGGCGGCCCTGGAGCGCCAGGGGGTGGCCTCTGAGGCGGCGATCGCCGCGATTGCCGCCGCAGGGGTAGGGCAGATGTCCGGCTATGCCGGCGTGCTCGGTGAGGAGGGCGTGGCGGCAGTGGCCGCCTGGGTGTGGCAGCAGGCCCAGACCGACTGGCCCCGGGCCTGATCGGGCTGGGGATTCAGAAGGCCTGGATCCAGGGATGGATCTCCACGGAGGTCCAGATCCCCTCGCGCCAGTAGATGTCGGCCTTCACCAGTTCTTCCACCTGGGCACGGCTGTCGGCTTCGTAGATCCCGAACACATGGGTGCTGCCCTCGGTGGGGCCCAGGGTCACCAGGGTGCCTGCGTCCTTCTGGCGCTGCAGCCCGGCCAGGTGCTCCTCCCGGAAGGGGGTGCGCTTCTCCAGGGCATCTGGACAGTAGGTACCCCAGAGCACG
>JBBASN010000114.1:0-8165 GCA_040399225.1 Prochlorococcaceae cyanobacterium
CTTCGCTCACATCACTGGCGTTGGGCGAGGCGCCGATGTTGGCGTTCACCTTGCAGCTGCTGGCGATGCCGATCGCCATCGGCTCGAGATTGGGGTGATTGATGTTGGCCGGGATGATCATGCGGCCCCGTGCCACCTCCTCCATCACTAGGGATTCGGGCAGGTTCTCCCGCCTGGCCACGTGGGCCATTTCCTCCGTCACCACCCCCTGGCGGGCATAGTGAAGTTGGCTCACATTGGCTTGGCCTTTGCGCTTCTCGATCCAGGCGCTGCGCATGATGGGTAGGGGCAAAGAGCGGAATGGGGAGCAGCCTGGCGGCGGCCCTGGCGGGGTTCCGGTTCCGTTGCCGAGATCGCAGACGCCCACCGAGGCGGCGGCTGGCTCACTTCCCTGCGCCGGCATGACCCGGATCAGGTGCGGAGGGTGTGATCTCAGCCCGGCACTGCCTGACGCAGCCGGGCACCCCTAGTGACTTCCGCAACCTAGCAACATCCCTCGAAGCCGGGCCAGTTGGCTCAGCACTGCAGGCCATTCAGCGCCGCCGCCACCACCCTGTGGTCGGGATCGGCCTGGAGCCGCTGCAACAGCTCGCGGGCCTGCTGGGCCTCAGCAACCCCGCCAGCCGCAGCACCGCCCTCGCGCACCAGCCGGCCCAGGATCTCGGCACCGCCCACCCGCACCGTGCCATCGGCGGCGGCGATCGCCAGGTTGGCCAGCTCCAGCAGACGGACCGCATCGGCCTCGGGATGCTCGGCCACGGCCGAGAGCACGCTGCAGCGCAGCAGCCACTGGTCATCGCGGCGGAAGGCGTCCAGCAGCAGCGGCCAGGCCTGCTCCAGGCCATGGCTCACCAGGGCGTTGGCCGCCTCGGCCCGCACATTGGCATCGGAGTCGTGCTCCAGGGCCCGCACCAGGGCCTGGCGGCCGGCCGGGTTGCACTTCACCCCCAGGCCGGCGCAGCTCAGGGAGCGCACCAGAAAGGCCTCCTGCTCCAGGCCCAGCAGCAGCAGGGGCACTGCCGACTCCACCGGCACCTCCCGCAGGGCCGCCAGGGCGGGCATTGAACGGCTGGGGTCACCGCAACAGATGGCGGCGCGCAGCTGCTCCAGATCGGGCGAGGACACACTTGGACGGACTGGGCATACCAGCCTGGCTCAGGAACCGGCCGCTGGGGGCGCACCCTGGCGCAGGGCATGCAACAGGGCCCTGCGGCGCCGGCCCCGGCTCAACCGGCTGGAACTGGCCAGGCCGATGCCGATCGCCAGGGCCGGCAGGGCCAGGATCCGCTCCCGCCCCTGGCGCTGCAGGATCAGCAGCAGGGCCAGCAGGATCAGCAGCGGCGACGACAGCGCCAGCAGCACCTCGAGCAGCCGGCGGCGACGGGGCTCGGATGGGCTCATCGATGCACTCATCGATCAGGGGGGCAGTCCTGGGAGTGGGCCTGGGCCATCCAGCGCAGCAGGCTCAGCCCCAGCACCCGCACCCCCACGGCCAGGGCGCCCTCGTCGGGGGCGAAGGTGTTGCTGTGCAGGGGCGTGCAGCCCTGGGCACCGGCCACCCCCAGGCGGAACATCGTGCAGCGGATGCCCTCGCTGAGCTCGGCGAAGTCCTCGGCGCCCAGGGAGGGCTGCTCCAGCCAGTGCACCCGCTGGCGACCCAGCAGGTCCACCGCCGCCGCAGCCACCAGCTCGGTGAGCGCGGCGTCGTTATGCACCGGCGGCGAGATGCAGCGGTAGCGCACCCGGGCCTCACCGCCATGGCCCCGGCAGAGGGCCTGGACCGTGTCCTCGATCCAGCCCGGCAACCGATCGTGCAGCTCCAGATCCAGGCAGCGCACCGTGCCCAGCAGACGCACATGGTCGGCGATCACGTTGAAGGCCTTGCCGCCCTCGATCCGCCCGAAGCTCACCACCACCGGATGCAGGGCATCGAGCCGGCGACTGATCGCCTCCTGCAGGCCACTCACCACCCGCGCCGCGATCCAGATCGCATCGGTGCTCTGGTGGGGGCGGGCGCCATGGCCGCTCTCCCCCAGCACCTCGATCTCCAGCTCCCCGGCCGCCGCCGTCAGGCTGCCGCTGCGCACCCCCACCTCACCAACGGCAATCGAGGGGAACACGTGCACGCCGAACAGGGCCTCCAGACCCTCGGTGGCGCCATCGGCCCTCATCCAGGCCGCCCCCTCGGCCGTCTCCTCGGCCGGCTGGAACAGCAGCCGCACCCGGGCCCGCAGCAGCTCCGGCCGCCGCCGGGTCAGGGAGGCCAGCACCGCCGCCACCCCCAGGCCAACGCCGGTGTGCAGGTCGTGCCCGCAGGCGTGCATCAACCCCTGCACCGTGGAGGCGTAGTCCAGGCCGGTGCGCTCCTCCACCGGCAGGGCGTCCATGTCCACCCGCAGCCCCACCAGCGGTGCAGGCTCTCCGTTCTCGAGGCGGTGGGGGCCCAGTTCCGCCACCACCCCGGTGCGGCCCACCCCCTCGCGCACCTGCCAGCCCCAGCGGCGCAGTTCGCCGGCCACCAGGGCGGCGGTCTGCTGCTCGTGGCCGCTGAGCTCAGGATGGCGGTGCAGGTGGCGGCGCAGCTGGATCAGCTCGGGCAGCAGCTGGGCCAGATCCTCCTCCAGCCCCAGCTGCCACCAGCAGATCCCCTCGCGGGCGCCGGCATCAGCTTCAGCGGCGGCCGTCGGCAGGGGTGACTGGGGAGGGGGGGGAGACATCGCTGGACCGGTGACCTGATGCTGGGGAGTGGCTGCGGCTGTTCAGGCCAGGGAGAGGAACTGCTGCAGGGCCGCCACCGGAACCGGCGGCCAGCGCCTCACGGCCAGTAGCCATTCTGGGTCGCGGTAGCGCGGATCGAGACCGGAGGCCGACACCCAGTGGCTCTCCGCCTCGCCGCGGCCGCCCCGCTGCCAGAGCAGGGCGGTGAGACCGGCGCGGGCATCGGCGAACAGGGGGTAGCGGCGGATCAGGGAGCGCAGCTGCTGTTCGGCGGCGTCCAGGTCACCCAGCTGGAAGGCGGCCAGGGCCTCGCTGGCGCGGGCCATGGCAAAGCCTGGACGGGCAGCGGCAGCGGCGGCATAGCTGCTGCGGGCGGCGGCCCAATCGCCCTGGGACCCCTGCACATTGCCCAGGTTGTAAAGGGCCGAGGCTCGCGGTTCAGCCCCGTCGCTGTGTTCCAGGATCCAGTGGTAGTCGTCGGCCGCCGCCCCCCAGCGGGCCAGGGCCTCCTCGGCCGTGCCGCGGTTGAGATGGGCGTCGCCGCTGCCGGGCTCCAGCGCCAGGGCCCGGTCCTGGTCGGCGATGGCCGCCAGGGGATCGCCGAGGGCGAGCTGCACGTTGCCGCGGTTGCTCCAGGCCGCCGCATCCCGAGGCGCCAGCTCCAGCACCTGATCCCAGAGGGGCAGGGCCTCGCCGAAGTGGCCCTCACGGCTGGCCTGCAGCGCCTGATCGAACAGCTGGGGTAGCGAGGAGAGCTGGGGCACTGAAGGTGATGTCGACCCTTCCGACGCCCGCACCGCCCTGGGCGACACCAGCAGCAGCCATACCGCCAGCAGCAGGGCCGGCACCCCCCACAGCCAGGGCCGCACCCTCACGGCCACGACTCCGCCAGATGGGCCCGGCCCGCCTCGGTGAGCAGCCGGCCCCGGGGCGTGCGCTGCAACAGGCCCTGCTGCAGCAGGTAGGGCTCCACCACCGTCTCGAGGGTGGCCGGATCTTCCCCCAGGCCAGCAGCCAGGGTGTCCAGCCCCACCGGGCCGCCGCCGTAGCTCTCCAGCATCAGCGCCAGCAGCCGCCGGTCGTGGGCATCGAGGCCCCGGCCATCCACCCGGTGCAGGCTGAGGGCCTGCTCCACCAGGGCGGCACCGATCCGGCCCTCGCCGTTCACGCTGGCCACATCGCGCACCCGGCGCAGCAGGCGGTTGGCGATCCGCGGCGTGCCCCGGCAGCGGCGGGCCACCTCCAGGGCCGCCGCCCTGTCCAGATCGATCGCCAGCAGCCCGGCCGCCCGCTCCACGATCGCCTGCAGGTCATCGAGGCCGTAAAACTCCAGCCGCTGGATCAGGCCAAAGCGATCCCGAAGCGGGGAACTGAGCGCCCCGGCCCTGGTGGTGGCCCCCACCAGGGTGAAGGGAGCCAGGGGCAGGCTGCGGCTGCGGGCGGTGCTGCCCTTGCCCACGGTGAGGTCGAGGCGGTAGTCCTCCATCGCCGGATAGAGCAGCTCCTCGGCCACCCGGTTGAGGCGGTGGATCTCGTCAATGAACAGCAGCTCCCGCGGCTCCAGGTTCACCAGCAGGCCCACGATGTCGCGCGGGCGCTCCAGGGCAGGTGCACTGGCGATGCGGCAGCGCACGCCCAGCTCCTCGGCCAGCACCAGCGCCATCGTGGTCTTGCCCAGGCCCGGCGGGCCATAGAGCAGCACGTGATCGAGGGCCTCCTGGCGGCTGCGGGTGGCCTCCACGGCGATGGCCAGCACCTGCTTGAGCTCGCTCTGGCCGATGTAGTCGGCCAGGCGCCGCGGCCTGAGTGTGTCGGCGCGGCCGGGCTCGGGATCATCGCCGGCAGCGGCCGGCTGCACCAGGCGCTCGGGCTCCGGCCGGGGGCCACCGCCGGGGGCGGGCCTGGCTGCCCGGGCCTGCGCCCCCCCACGACGATCCGCTGCAGCCGGTCCCGAGGAAACAATCGCCATGGGTGGGGGCGCCATGGATGGAGGGTACCGGCCCCTGCCTAGGGTCGGGGAGACAACGACGACAGCGGCGCAGGGAGCGATGGCCAAGGGTGGCACCAAGAAGCTGGCCGCCCGGGCCCAGCGGGATGCCGCCAACCGCCTGCTGGCCGACAACCGCTTCGCCCGCCACCAGTACGAGATCCTCGAAACCCTGGAGTGCGGCATCGAGCTGGTCGGCACCGAGGTGAAGTCGATCCGGGCAGGCCAGGCCAATCTGCGCGATGGCTTCTGTCTGGTGCGGGGCGGCGAGCTGCAGCTGCACAACGTGCACATCTCGCCCCACAGCCACGCCGGCGCCTACTTCAACCATGAGCCCCTGCGGGTGCGCAAACTGCTCGCCCACCGCCGCGAGATCGAGCGGCTGCGGGTGGCCCTGGACCAGAAGGGTCTCACCCTGATTCCCCTCAACCTGCACCTCAAAGGCTCCTGGATCAAGCTCAGCCTGGGACTGGCCAAGGGCCGCAAGCTGCACGACAAGCGCGCCGAGGAGCGCCGCAAGCAGGACGCCAAGGAAACCCGGGCGGCGATCTCCCGCTACTGACCAGCAGGCGATGGCGAGGGCGCCTAGGGCGAGGGGCCCTGCACCGGCGACTGTGGCGTGGAGGGTGGCGCTGAAGGCAGGGGCGGCGGCGCAGTCGGGGGGGTCGGCGCGGGGGGCTCCTCCGCCGGTGTGTCCTGATCGGCAGGGCGCCGCAACGGAGGACGCAGGGGTGGGCGTGCCGGTTCGGACGTGTCGTCGGCAGCCGCGGGCGGGGGGGAGTCCGGCTGGGCTGGCGGTGCGTCGGCCCGCAGTGACAGGGTGATCAGCGACGGTGCCACCCCTTCGTTGGTCACCAGCAACTGCACCGGCGAGCGCGACTGGGGGGGGAGGCTCACCACCCGCAGCGGGCCGCTGGGCTCCAGCAGCGAGCCGTCGGCGGCGAACACACTCATTTGCATCAGGGGCGACCCGTTCACCCCCATCACCAGCCGGTAGCCCTCAGGCAACCGGATCGGGAACAGCCGGGCACCGCCGGCGGACACCGGGGCGCTGAGCACCTGGGGTTCACTGCTGCGGGCCTGGATCGGCTCGATCTGGATCGAGGCCAGGCTCTGCTCGGCGGCCGCATACCAGAGCTGGCGGTAGGGCTCGGGGGGCATGGTGCTGCCGGAGCGGCCCGGCAGCAGGTTCTGGGCCTGGGCCGACACCAGCTGACTCAGCACCTCGCCGCTCAGCCCCTGGTCGGCCAGGCCGCGCAGCCTCTGCTCCCAGTCCGCATTGCCGTAACTGCCCAGGCGGCGGCGGATCGCCAGGGGCAGCTGCTCCACCCGGGCCAGCCACTCCTGGGCCAGCTCGTTCCACACCTTGCGCAGGGGGGCATCCTCCAGGCTGTCGCCAGGCAACCGCCCACCCCGCTCCGGGAACTGGGCCAGCAGGCTGGCATCCACCAGCTTCAGGAACCAGGCCCGGTCCACCTGCATCGCCCGCAGGCGGTTGAGCAACTGCTGGCGCTGGTCGATCTCGGCGGGCGGCAGGCTGCTGGGCAGCTGCAGGGCCGCGTCGGGGGTGCTGGGGCGGCTGGACTGGCCGCGGCTCAGCCACCACCAGCCCATGGCCGTGCCCGCCACAGCCGAGAGCAGCAGAGCGATCACCACGGGCCACAGACCGCCCTCGGCGGCCAGCTCCCGCTCTTCACCCCGCAGGCGGGGGAGTGGCACAGACAGGCTGGGCTCAACCTCCGGCAGCACGGGTTCAGGCACCGGCGGTTGAACTGCGGGTGCTTGGACAGCGGGCGGCTGGACTGGGGGCGGTGGCTCGACCGTCTCCGGCCCAGGGACAGGGGCGACCCCGGTGGCGACGGCCGCAACAGGAGGCGGCACCAGGGCCACGGTGCGGTCCGCACGGGGAACGGGCCCGGTGGTCTCCGGCATGGGCAGGGCCTGCAGGGCTGCCAGGGCCTGGGCCATCGAGGGGAAGCGCTGGCCGGGGTCGCGGGCGAGCAGGCGGGCCAGGGCCGCCTGCAGATCCGGCTGGTCGCTGAGGCTGGCGGGCCAGCGCCACTTCAGCGAGCTGGGCTCCAGCAGGCGGGATGGCGGATCGCCGCTGAGCAGCACCAGGGCTGTGACGCCCAGGGCATGGAGGTCCATCCAGGGCTCGGGCCCCTGACCGCGGGAGCGCTCGGGCGGGGCGTAGCCAGGGGTCACGGCATCGCCACCCACCACCAGGCCGAAGTCCAGCAACACCGGCAGGCCATCACTGTCCCGGCGGAGCAGGTTGGCGGGGCAGAGATCGCCATGCACCAGCTCCTGGCTGTGCAGGGCGGCCAGCACCGGCAGCAGCTGGCGCAGCAGCAGGAGCACCTCGCCGGCGCCGAACACCATCTGGCGCTCGGCCCGGGCCTCGAGCAGCGCCTGCAGGGTGCGGCCGGACTGCCACTCGCGCACCAGCCAGAGGCAGCCGTCCTGGCTCAGGGCCCCGCCGAGCCGGGGCACCTGGGGATGCAGCACCCCCTGCAGCCGGGTCCAGAGTTCCCGGGCCCGTTGCTGGTCCAGGTCCGGGCCCAGCTGGCGCAGCACCATCGGCGCGGCAGCGGCCAGCTGGTCGGTGGCGCGCCAGAGGGTTCCCTGGGGCCCCTGGGAGAGTCGCTCCTCCAGCATGTAACGCTCGCCGATCAACTGACCGGACTCCCCGGGCTGGCCATCGACAGGGGAATGACCCGGATCGGAGGGCATCAGCCGGCGGTGAGCGAAGAGCGCTCAGGTTGCCGCAGACCCTTCCCAAGCAGCCAGTCCCGGTCATAGAGACGGGACCGGTAGCGGTCGCCGCTGTCGCACAGCACCGTCACGACCGTGTGACCCGGACCCAGGCGCCGGGCGGTCTCCACCGCCGCCGCCACGTTGATGCCCACCGACCCCCCCAGGAAGAGGCCCTCCTGCCAGAGCAGGCGGTAGATCGTCTCCAGTGCGTCCTGGTCGTTGACCCGCACGGCGGCGTCCACCGGCGCCCCCTCCAGGTTGGCGGTGATGCGGCTGTTGCCGATGCCCTCGGTGATCGAGCTGCCCTCGCTGACAAGCTCACCGGTTTTCGCCCAGCTGTAGAGCGCGCTGCCGTGGGGATCGGCCAGCACGCAGCGCACCCGGGGGTTCTGCTCCTTCAAATAAAGCGCCACACCGGCGTAGGTGCCGCCGGTGCCGGTGGCGGCCACCCAGGCATCCACCTTGCCGTCGGTCTGCTGCCAGATCTCCGGGCCGGTGGAGTTGTAGTGGGCGCGGCGGTTGGCCAGGTTGTCGAACTGATTGGCCCACACGGCACCGGGGGTCTCGGCGGCGATGCGGCCCGAGAGCTTCACGTAGTTGTTGGGGTCGCGGTAGGGCACCGCCGGCACCGTGCGCACCTCGGCGCCCAGGCTGCGCAGCAGGCCGATCTTCTCCGCCGACTGGGTGTCGGGGATCACGATCA
>JBBASN010000115.1:0-8152 GCA_040399225.1 Prochlorococcaceae cyanobacterium
GCCGACGACAAATCCATCGGCAACATCCCTTTCATCACCGCCAACGCCAACACCCTCGATTTCGAGTCAGTGTGGGCGATCGAGAGTGTCACCGACGCCTGCGGCTACGAATACCTTCAACTCCAGTACTCCCAGACAGCTCTGATCAACTTTCGAGGCATGAGCTATCCCCACGTCGCCGTCGGCACACTGGTTAAAGCGTTCTGAACGACCCGCCACCGCCAGCCATCTCCTCACGCCGGTGCCAGCACTGGCTGGGGAGAGCGCTCGGGTGCAGGGTGTTCATGCCGGCACGCCGAGCTGCACCATCCGGGCCACGGAGGGAACACCAGTCGCATCCAGACAGAACAGCATGTAGTAGCCCGGCGGATAGAGATGGGCATTGTCGGGCGCCCGCAGGCTCAGCCGGCCCTCTGCCGCTGAACCCTCCAGCGACAGCGGCGCCAGCCGCTGGCCGACATCGAAGGAATGGGTCACCGAACCCAGCTTCACCAGCACCGCGCCGCTGACCGCACTGCCTGACGGCGTGCTCACCGCCAGCTCGAAGGCCTGGCCGTAGCTGAGCTGCGCTGGAGCCTGGGTGATCTGTGGCCGTTGCTCAGCGACCTGCAGGTAGGGCGGGCTGAAGATCTCACTACGCCAGATCTCCGCCGGTACAAACGGCTCCTTGTTGCCATCGGCGAAGTAGCGCCGGGGATCGTCGTAGTACCGCTCCACCGAGAAGGGCTCCTCCTGCCCATCGGCCGTGCCCATGGCGGGGAAGCGGAAGAAGGTTTCCGGATCACCGAGCACGTCCACCCGCACACCGCTACTGGTGTGGCTGGCCCGGTTGGCATTGCCGCCGATGGAGAGCACCCGGGCGTCGGGCAGCAGCAGGGCGCCATTGTGATAAAGCCGTGGCAGCGTGGCCTCTGGCTGGGGCTCAAGTTGGTAACCGCCCGGGGCGGAGGCGTCAGGGGTGAGCAGCAGCGGATCGCGACGGGGCTCATATTCCGGGAACACACCGCCGTTGAGCACCAGCAGCTGGCTGGTGGGCAGGATCACCGCCTGCAGATTGGCACGCGGGGTGGGCAGGAAATCGGCGGTCGACTCCCAGCGGCCACCGTCCGGCCCTGGATGCCAGTGCTGCAGGGTGCGCGACACACTCACCCCCGGGAAACGCTTCGGATCGATCACCCCCTCGCGGCCGAAGGAGATGCTGTTGGAGCCCACGATGCCGCCAAGCAGCAGTACATCCTCGCGGCCGGGCAGCTGCACCGCCGTGCCATAGGCGCGGTTGGTCTCCTGGCGTTGGGGGCCGGGGCTGAAGCTCACCGAGAGCAGGCCATCGGCGGCTTCCTCGATGGTCATCAGATAGGTGTTGGTGCTGCGGTGGGGCACCAGCACACCGTCGATGCCCGCCTCATCGCCGGTGAGCAGGAAGCGGCCATCGGCGAGGGGAAAGATGCGGGGATAGAGATCGATCGTGTCGTACACGTCGTCACCCCTGAGCTTGCTGTTGAACGGACTGCCGTCAATCGTGCTGAGATCGATCGCCTGGATCGTGCCACTGCCGGGATCAAAGATCTCGAGGGTCTTGTTGATCTGGTTGGGCTCATTGAAGTCGAGCCCGCCCACGATCGCCACCCGGCCACTGGCCAGCTCCAGCAGGGTTGGATACCAGCGCCCACCGGCCATGCGGCCGACGCTGCGCCACCGGTTGCGCTTCCAGTCGTAGAGGTTGAGCCATTTCGAGCCGGTGAAGGCGCCGCCGGCGTAGTAGCTGCCGGTGCCGCCGGCGAAGAGCACGTTGCCGTCGCTGAGCTGCAGATGGCCGGAGCAGAACAGGTCGTTGGCGGTCATCGCCCCCGCTTCGCCCACGGTGGGGTCGAACAGCAGCGGCGGCGGTGAGCTGATCCGTTGCAACTTGCCGGTGGCGGGATCCCAGAGGCCGCTGTTGTCGGTCCAGCCGGGATGGCCCAGATCGATCGACTCCACGAACCGCCCCGCCTCCCCCGTGGCCGGGTCGGGACTGAGGTACTGGGTGCGGAAGCTGCTGCCGTTCACCACCAGCACCTTGCCGTTGGGCAGCAGCGCGCTGTGCACCGCCTGCATGCGGGTGTTCGGCGGCGGCAGCGGGGCCAGTTGCCAGCGGCCGAGGGCGGCCTGGGCGGCCCGGGCCGGGGTGAGCAGCAGCAGCAGGCTCAACAGCAGTCCCAGCCAAGGCTGGGGGCGGAGAAACCGGTGCCGGGGAAGCGCTTGGGCCATGGCGCGAGGGGCGGGGGCGGGGAAAGTCAGAGGCTGGCGAGCACGGCAGCCACCGCCTGCCGGGAAGCGGCCAGCGAAGCCGCGGCCACATCCATGGCGCTGGGGGCGTCGCTGGGAGCATCCACGCCGGCGATCCAGTACTTGAGGCGGCTGAGGCGCAACAGGGGCTGGAACGCCGGCAGCGCGTTGAACATCTCGATCGCCAGGGGGCCCTGGTAGTGGGGCAGCACCCGCTCGAGGAAAGGAGTCCAGGGCAACCAGCTGCGGTCGAGCCGACCCCGATCCGGCGGCGAGAGCTGCACATAGTGAAGCCGCCCCGCCGCGGCCAGGGCCGCCACCTGGGCTGCGAAGCACTCGGGGCCAGCACCGTCGAGGGTCTCGTGGGCGCTGTCGATCACCACCCCCAGCTGGGGATTGGGCACCAGCTCCAGGAACGCCTGCAGCTCCGCCAGGGTGTTGGGGGCGGCCGTCTCCCAGTGGCTGATCGGCTCGATCGCCAGCCGCACCCCCAGGCCGGCGGCATGGTCGGCCAGCTCGGCCAGCACCGTGGCCGCCCTTGCGTAGCCCGCCGGCAGCGCCTCCTGCAGGGCATCGCTCCACAGCTCGGCGCCATCGCTGCCGCGGGGGCGCAGGGCATAGGGGTAAATGATCGGCCCCATCATCACCGTGCCGCGCAGGGCGGCGGTGATCTCCACCCGGGAGCGCAGATAGGCCAGGGCCCGCTCGCGCACCGCGGCATCGGCCGAGGTGGGATCGAAATCCGGCGTGGCCGCCACATTGGTGGTGAGGGCCACCGCCGCGAAGCCCTCGGCGTCGAGGGCCTGACGCAGCTGCCGGTAGGCCTCCACTTCGGCCTCGGGGTTTGCCATGCCGCTGGGGGGGATCGGCAGTTCGAAACCGCCGTAGCCCATCGCCACCAGCTCCCGCACCTGGCCCAGCAGCAGCTCACGGGCTGCCGGATCGCCGGGCCGGGGATCGGTGGTGAACAGAAAGAAGCTCAGATAAAAGCTGGGCTCAGGGCGGCTGGTCATGGCGCGCTGCGGGTGGGGGTCCAGATCTGACGGTGGATCCGCCAGTGCAGGTGATGGTGCTGATCCGACTCGGCCCGCACGATCCAGAGGGCGTGGAACGTCTGCTTCTGCTGGCTGCCATCGCCCAGGTTGGTGACCAGGGCATCGGCCTGGCCGAGCACGGTGGCGCTGGGGCCATGCCGTTCGATCTCCTCCGCCACGAAGCGTGGTTGGATCGCGTAACCGGCCAGCATGGCCTCGAAGCCCGCTGCGATGGCGTCCGGCCCACGTCGGGGAACGTCACCGGGATGGATCCAGAGGGCATCGTCGGTGTAAAGGGCCAGGTAGGCCAGCCGATCCCGTCCGGCCACCGCTGCCGGGTAGCGGTGCTCGAACAGCTCGCGGATGGCCCGGTTGGGCTCGCTCATCGGATCAGAGGATGGGACAACTGGATCACAGGCCGGTGGTCTCGCGCAGGTAGCTGCGGGCCATGCGGGCGTACTGGAGCGGGTTGGCGCTGTTGGGATCCTGCTCGGCCTCCACCACCAGCCAGCCGTGGTAATCCGCGGCGGCCAGGGCCTTGAAGATCGGTTCGAAGGCGATCGTGCCATCGGTGTCACCCGGCACGGTGAACACCCCCTGGCGGATGGAATCGAGGAAGCTGCTGCCCTGTTTCACGGCCTGCTGCAGGGCCCGTGGCCGGATGTTCTTGAGGTGCACATGGCCAATTCGATCGGCGTAGGTGGTGGCCACCTCGAGCGGATCGACCCCGGCGTAGAGCAGGTGGCCGGTGTCGAGCAGCAGGTGCACTCCCTGCGGATCGGTGCCCTCCATCAGCCGGCGGATGTCCGGCAGGGTTTCGATGCCGGTGCCCACGTGGGGGTGGTAGGCCAGGGTCATGCCGGCGGCCGTAGCGCGGCGACCGAGATCGTTGAGTCCCTTGAGCACCTGCTCCCACTGGGCATCCGTGAAGATCGGCCGGTTGGGCAGCGGTGCCACTGGCTGCTGGTGCACCGCACCCCCCAGCTCGGCCACCACGATCGTGGTCTCCCCAAGCGCCCGCATGAAGGCCACCTGCCGCTCGAACGCGGCGACGCTGTCATCGACATCGCCGATCGAGAAGTAGGTGCCCACCCAGGGCTCGGAGATGGTTAGATCCCGCAGGGCCAGCTCCTGCTTGAGCGTGTTGAGATCGGCGGGAAACTTGCCCGACATCTGGGTGCCCTGATACCCGGCCAGGGCCATCTCGCTGAGGATCTGCCGGTAGCCGATCGGAGGTACCAGGTCGATCGAAGGGTCGTCGCTGTTGCTCCAGCCGGTGGGGGTAATACCGATCCGCACCTGGCCCGCGGGGAACAGGGGGGCGGCGGCGTCCACCGGCCCGGGCAGGGCAAGCCACAGCAGAGCGATCACCAGGGCGAAGCAAGCCTGGCGGAGCAGCCAGGGCCGGGGTCTGGGGAGGAGGGTGGGACAACGCATGGCCTTGGAGGAGAAGGGATCGAGAATGGGGGGAGTCAGCAGGCAGGAGAGAGCCCATCGGCCCTGCGGCCGTCGGGCATCAGGGCCTCCTGCAGATCGGCGCCGCAGAGCCTGGCCCCATCGAGTACGGCCTTGCGCAGGTCGGCATGCCGCAGGTCGGCATTGCTGAGATCGGCGTTGCTGAGGTCGGCGTTCTGGAGGCGGCTGCCAGCCAGGTTGGCGCCGGCCAGATGGGCGCCGACCAGCTGGGCCTGGCGCAGATCGGCGCTGGAGAGATCGGCGCCCTCGAGCTCGGCCCCACGCAGCACCGCACCGCGCAGGATGGCGTTGGTGAGGTGACTGTTGCTCAGGTCGGCGCCGCTGAGCTGGGATCCGCTCAGGTCCGCACCGATCAGCAGGGCGTTCTCGAGGTTGGCGTCCACCAGGGTGGAGCGCACCAGTCGGGCATCGTTGAGCAGGCTGCCGCTCAAGTCGGCACCGGTGAGATCGCTGCTGCTGATCGCCACCCCGTAGAGGTCGCTGCGGGCCAGGGCAGCGGCGGTGAGATCGCAGCCGCTGCAATTGTTGGCCTGCTGCAACCGCAGCAGATCGGCATCGCTGGCGGCCGCGGCCGGGCCGCCCCAGCCCAGCACCAGGGACAGCACCAGCACCAGGGACGCCACACCCCGGGCCAGGGTGGCGCGCAAGCTGGGTTCCAGCGCCCAGGTGCCGTAGCCGGGCGGCCGGGAGCCGGGCGGGTTGGTTTCGATCGCGCGCCAGAGCAGGCCCTCGCGGTAGGCCTGGGGATCAACCAGAGCGTCGTCCCAGAGGCCGGTGTACCAGAGACGGATCAGCCGCTGGCTGGCCGTAGGGCCCTGGGTGGGGCCCTGATCCGCCCCGCTCGGGCCGGGGGGGCCTGCGGCCAGCAGAGCCTCCAGACCATCATGCCCAAGAGCTTCGAGCACCACATCGTGGTACAGCTCGGCCATGCCGGTGCCCTCAAGGTCAACGATGCTGAAGCCGGTGAGTCGGGCGGAGAGTGCCAGGAACGGCGCCAGATGGGGACGGTGGGTCATGGGGTGGGTGAGGTTCAGGTGAGGGTGTAAAGCGGTGCGGCGTGGAGGTGCTCCTGGCCCGGGATCGGGGTGCGCACCAGTTCATCGGCCAGGCTGCGCAGGCGGAACATGCTCCCCACCGCCGGGATCAGCTGCTCCGGGGCACCGTCGAAAGCCCGTTCCAGTTCGCCGAGAAAAGCGCTGTAGCGCTGCTGAAAATCGAGCGCCTTGGTGCGCACCTCGGAACCTTCGGGCAGATCAGCCAGGCGCAGATCAGGCTTGATCGGATATACAGCTGCGTAATCGAGTTCGGCAGCATTCATCGGCGCTCCCGTCGGCGCATCGGGGGCGTCGGCCTCGTCACTGCCGGGGATGAGGGTCTGGTAGTAGCGCCCGAGCTGCAGTTGCTGGAAGCGGAAGTAGTGGGCCAGGGCATGGTCACCCACCGCACTGCCTGCATAGATACGATGGCCGCGCGGCGCCCCTTCGCCCTGCTCCTGAATCATGCGCAGGGCCTGAATGGCCGTGGCCAGATCGTGCACTACAATCACCGATCCGGCACCGTTGTAATAATAATCCTGGCTGATCTGCTTGGCGGGATCGCCGCAGAACACCGTGTCCTCGCCGAGCTCCTGGCAGAGCTCAAACAGGCGGCGGATCACCTCGGCGTAGAACAGACCGATGCTGTAGAAGCTTTGCCGTCCTTCACCGGCTCCTGGCAACATGCCGAGGCAGCTGTGCTGGCGTGCCACCACCAGAGGGACATCCTCAGCCTCCTCCTGCATGCGCTCGATCTGCATGAAGGTGGCGATCGTGTCAGGACTGAAACCGCGCAACCCCACTTCAAATTCCCGCTCTCCCGTTGGCAGATAGGCTGGATAAGTGGGGATGAAATCGCTGGCGGTGAGGGTATTCGCCATGGTGCCACCGATGGCGTTGTAGACGTTGCAGACCAACGTGAGATGCAGCATCTCCTCAACGGCCACGGAGCGGATCACTTCAACCGCCTCGCTGTTGCTGCCAGGACGGATCGAATAGAGGGCTGTGAGATAGGGAGGGATGGTGGCGTGCTCGATCTGCATGGCAATCACCAGATAGGTGCGCAGATCCTCGATACTCTGAATCGGGCTCTCGCTCTTGCTCGGTGGCATGGCTGTCATGGCAGGTACAGGCGTGGGGGCTCAGGTGCCGGAATGGTTGGCGAGGATGTGGTCGGCGGCACGAAAGGACAGCGCCGCAATGGTGAGGCTTGTGTTGGACGTGCCGATCGTGGGCATGCTGCCGGAGCCCAGCAGATAGAGATTGGGATGGTCCCAGCTCTGCAGATGGCTGTTGCACACCGAATCAGACGGCGACGCGCCCATGATGTGGGTGCCCGAGAAGTGGTTGCCGCCGCGGTAGAACAAGCCCTCGTCATCGGGGCTGGCATCGGCCTCGAACTGCGGCAGCAGCTTGCCGTCGGCACCACGCAGCGACACGTAGGCAGGATCACCCTCGGGGTAATGGGTGTGGTCGTCGGCACCAGCGGCGGCAAAGATGCGCCGGGCCAGCTGGCGGGAGGCGACCATCGAGCGCAGGCTGTAATCGGGAATGCGGTAATGGATTTCAGGCCTGGGATTGCCGAGGGCGTCGCGATGGTCGTGGGCCAGGGCCACTCTGTTTTCGCGCAGGGGGGGGATCTCGCACATGAAGGCGAGCAGCACCTGGGATGAAATCCGGCGGCCGAGCGCTTCCCGCAGGGCCACGCCGTGCAATCCCTGCTGGACCACCAGCTCATCCACCTCCTTGCTGATGGCACCGGTAGCCCAGCCCCAGCCGTCGTTGTGAATGTCGGCCACAAAGGCCGCCTGCTCAGCACGGAAGTCCCCCTGGCGGAATTCGCCGATGCCGGAGGTCACCAGCGGGCCGCGCATGGCACCGGTGATCTCCGGCATCAGGGCCCAGGCGAGCAGGAACGGGTGGTCCATCACGTTGCAGCCGATCAGGCCGCTGCTGTTGGGCAGCTGGGACGACAGCAACAGGCGGGCGTTCTCGATCGCATTGGCAGCCAGGGCCACCACCGTGCCGCGCACCGCAAATGGGGTGCCGCCGTCAGGGTCGGCCTGCTGCGGTGACTGATAGCGCCGCAGCTCAACGGCCTCAATACGGCCGGTTTCCGGGTTGAGCACCAGGTTGGAGGCAACGGCGCGATCGAGCAGGTCGACCCGGCCGGTGCTGAGGGCTTTTGCCAGGGTCTTGCGGGCGTCGTACTTGGCCTGCACCGGGCAGAGGGGCACGCAGTTGGCATTGCCCTGGCAGCGCAGACCGAAATCCAGCGGGCTGTCGTGGACGACCCCGGTGGGGGTGTAGCCGGCCTTGCCACCGAGATAACGGTAGTTGGGG
>JBBASN010000116.1:0-8137 GCA_040399225.1 Prochlorococcaceae cyanobacterium
TCGAGCTCTACGACACCTACGGCTTCCCGCTGGAGCTCACCGAGGAGATCGCCGAAGAGCACGGCCTCACGGTGGACACCGCCGGCTTCGAGGCGGCGATGGAGCAGCAGCGCCAGCGGGCCAAGGCCGCGGCGGTGAGCATCGACCTCACCCTGCAGGAGGCCATTGATCAGGTGGCGGCGAGCGCCGAGGCCACCGCCTTCAAGGGCTATGAGGCCCTGGAGCATCCCAGCTGTGTACTGGCCCTGGTGGTGAACGGCGAGCCGGCGGAGCGGGCCAGTGCCGGTGATCAGGTGCAGCTGGTGCTCGATGTCACCCCCTTCTATGGCGAGGGCGGCGGCCAGGTGGGCGATCGGGGCGTGCTGCTGGGCGGTGGCGACCAGACCAGCGTGGATGCGGGCGTGATCGTGAGCATCGAGGCGGTGAGCCGCAACCGCTCGGTGTTCGTGCACAGCGGCCGGGTGGAGCGGGGCCAGATCGCCGTGGGCGACCTGCTCACCGCTCGAGTGGATGCCGCCTGCCGCCGCCGCGCCCAGGCCAACCACACCGCCACCCACCTGCTGCAGGCGGCCCTCAAGCAGGTGGTGGATCCGGGCATCGGTCAGGCCGGCTCGCTGGTGGATTTCGACCGCCTGCGCTTCGACTTCCACTGCCCCCGGGCCGTGACCCCGGAGGAGCTGGAGCAGATCGAGGCGCTGATCAATGGCTGGATCTCTGAGGCCCACCGCCTCGAGGTGGCGGAGATGGCGATCGAGCAGGCCAAGGCCGCCGGGGCGGTGGCGATGTTCGGCGAGAAGTACGCCGACGTGGTGCGGGTGGTGGATGTGCCCGGCGTGTCGATGGAGCTCTGCGGCGGCACCCACGTGGCCAACACCGCCGAGATCGGCGTGTTCAAGATTGTGGCCGAGAGCGGCGTGGCCGCCGGCATCCGCCGCATTGAGGCGGTGGCGGGGCCGGCGGTGCTGGCCTATCTCAAGGAGCGCGAGGCGGTGGTGAAGCCCCTGGCCGAGCGCTTCAAGGCCCAGCCCGGCGAGATCGTGGAGCGGGTGGCCCAGCTGGCCGACGAGCTCAAGGCCAGCCAGAAGGCCCTGGCGGCGGCCCGCAGCGAGCTGGCGGCGGCCAAGGCCGCGGCTCTGGTGGCCCAGGCCCAGGCGGTGGGGCCCTTCCACGTGCTGGTGGCCCGCCTCGATGGTGTGGATGGCGCCGGCCTGCAAACGGCCGCCCAGGGTCTGGCCGACCAGCTGGGTGACGGAGCCGCAGTGGTGCTGGGCGGCCTGCCCGACCCGGCCGATCTGACCAAGGTGATCCTGGTGGCGGCCTTCGGCAAAGCGGTGATCGCGGCCGGCCCCAAGGCCGGCGCCTTCATCGGCGGCATCGCCAAGCTCTGCGGCGGTGGCGGCGGCGGCCGGCCCAACCTGGCCCAGGCCGGTGGCCGCGATGGCGCGGGGCTGGATGGGGCGCTGGCGCAGGCCCGGCAGGAGCTGATCAGCGCCCTGGCGGGCTGAACGCAGCCAGGCCGGCTGAATGGGAGCTCTGCGGCTAGCTCTCCGCCGGACTGCCGCTGGTCACCGCCTGAAACAGCCGGCGCATCGTCGCGAGCAGACCTGTGTCCTGCACCTCGCTGGCGCGCTCGTCCAGTTGATCCAGCTCCTGCCGGCGGCGGTTCACCAGTTCGGCCAGCTGCTCCAGCAGCTCCGGCTGCGCCTCCAGCAGGGGCGCCAGGGCTTGCCGGTCGAGCTGCAGCAGGCGGCATTCCTCCAGGGCGCGCACGGTGGCGCTGCGCGGTTGGTCCAGCAGCAGTGTCATCTCGCCGAAGTGCTCGCCGGGCCCCAGCTGCCGCACCGACACCTGCCGTCCAGGACCAACCGCCTTGAGCACCTCCACCCGCCCCACCAGAAGTTGGTACAGGCAGTCGCCCGACTCCCCCTCCCGCACGATCGCCTCGCCGGGAGCGAAGGTGAGCACCTGCCCCGCTGCCGCCAGTTGCTTGAGCTGGTCCGCTGCCATCACCCGGAACAGTCCGCTCCCCGCCAGGGCTGCAGTGGCCGACCTGCCGGTCTGCGGGGCTTCACGGTGGCGCGCCCGCAGCTCCCGCACCGGGAAGGGGATGGTCTGGCCAGCCCGCTGCAGAGCATACCAGATCTGCTCCTGCAGCGCGCTGCGCAGCTCCAGCACAGCCCTCAGGTTCATCTCCTTCTGCCACACCTGCAGCTCGTAGAGGATCGAGCTCTCCTCGAACTCCTTCAGGCGGACCCGCGGCGCCGGGGTATCCAGCACCAGCGGATGCTGGCGCAGCACCTCCTCCAGCAGGGCCCGGGCCTGGGCCGGAGGGAAGCCGTAGTCGAGGCCGATCTCGAAACGGTTGCTGGCAGCGCCGCTGGCCGAGCGGTTGCTGATCACCTCCGCGGTGATCTTGCTGTTGGGGATGATCAGCCGGCAGCCGTCCAGGTTGCGCAGCTGGGTGTCACGCCAGGTGATCCTCTCCACCACCCCCTGCACGCCCTGGCCCATGTCCAGCCAGTCGCCCACCGCGAAGTCGTCCCCCAGCTGCAGCTCCAGACCGGCGAACAGGTCCTTGAGCGTTTCCTGGGCGGCGAAGCCCAGCACCGCGGTGAGCACGGCCGAGGTGGTGACCAGGCCCACGAGATCGAAGCGGGCCGATTCCCGCACCACCAGCACCGTGAGCAGCGCTCCCAGGCCGAGCATCAGCAGCTGCAGCAGCAACTCCGGCGGGCGGCGCCACCAGCCCAGGCCGCCCGGCAGCTCCACCCCCAGCCACAACCCCAGCCGCAGGGCGGCATAGCCGAGCAGCAGTTCGTCCGCCATCCCCAGCCAGCGCCGGTAGTCGGCGGGCAGGCCGAGCGCCTCGATCCAGGGCATCAGCGTCCAGCTGGCCAGCGCCAGCAGGGGCAGCCCCAGGGGGACGTCCGGCAGGCGGCGGCGGTGTACCAGCAGCCGCACCAGCCCCAGGGCGCTGAGGGCCAGCAGCGCGGGCAGCAACCGTTGCAGCAGGGCCATCGCCACTCCGCAGCACGTCCAGTGGTTCCATGCTGGTGCCACTCCACCAGCTCCGCCATGGCCTTTGCTGCACCGTTGCCCCTGCCGCGGGCGTTGCTGCCGGCCGTGCTTGCGGTGTTGGCCGCCTCCAGCGGGCCTGTCCCCGCCCGGGCCCAGGTGCAGGTGCAGCTCCAGTGCGCCGGCACCCTGCTCGAAACCCGCGGCAGCGCCGAGCTGAAGCGCGACACCCAGCGCCTGGCCGTGTCGCTGGGGCTGGAGGCCGAGGCCGCGGATGCCGATGGGGCCCTGGCCGCCCTGCAGCGCCGGCTTGCAGCGGTGCGGCAGCGGCTGGAGGCCTTGGGCGTGCGGGAGCTGCGCGTCAGTTCGCCCAGCACCTGGCAGCGCTCCCCGGAACCGCGCAGTGCCGGGTCGCGGGTGGTGGCGACGCTGCAGGTGAGCGGTGAGCTGGCGCCGCAGCGGCTGCAGGAGTTCGTGCGCCAGGTGGGCGGCCTGGAGGGCGTGCGTCTCAATCCGGTGGCCGCCGAGGCCGATCCAGCCGCCATGCCCGCCGTGCGCGCCCGCCTGCTGCGTGAGGCCTATCAGGATGCGCTCGCCCAGGCACGGGAGCTCGCGGCTGCCGTGGGCCGCTCTGCTCTGCAGCCCCTGGATGTGCGGGTGGAGGGCCATGACCTGCGGCCGGTGGCGATGCGGGCGATGGCGGCGGATGCGGCGCCGTTCGATCCCGCCGAACTGCCGCAACCCACCGACCGGCTGGCCCTGCAGGTGCGCTTCTGCGCCAGCTGAGCTGGGTCGTCACCGGCGATCGCGTCACAATGGTCCAGACCTGAGCCGGGAGAGCTGTGTTCTGCCAGCGTCCGCAGCCCCATGTGCTCGCTTTGGCGTTGCTGATCGCCGCCTTCGCCCTGCCTCGCCCCCTGGCGGCGCAGCAGAGCCAGACGGCAGTGGTGCAGGAGATCCTGGATGGCAAGGAGCTGTTCATCGATCGCGAGCAGGCCCGTGTCAGGCAGCAGGCCCGCTCCCCCCAGCTGATTTCCACCGGCAGAAGCCGGGGCCAGCTGGCCTTTGACGGCGGTGCCGTGGGCCGGCTCAACCGCCAGTCCCAGCTGCGGCTGGGAAGCACCTGTTTCCTGCTCGACAAGGGCCAGGTGCTGGTGT
The DNA here is from genome assembly GCA_040399225.1 of Prochlorococcaceae cyanobacterium. Taxonomy (GTDB): domain Bacteria; phylum Cyanobacteriota; class Cyanobacteriia; order PCC-6307; family Cyanobiaceae; genus NIES-981. The sequence goes on from JBBASN010000116.1 coordinate 4,174, forward strand.
CCGGCAAACAGGGGGGCTGCACCCGCTCGGCGCGGCTCAGCGTGCGCGGCACCAACTATGTGCTGGAGGTGACGGAGGCAGGGGATACCGAGATCTCCGTGCTGGAGGGGGAGGTGGAGGTGGAGGCCGGCCAGGAGGGGGAGGCGGTTTCCGCGACCCCGCCCACCACGCTGCAGGCGGGCCAGCGCCTGCGCATCTCACCGCAGGGGGTGGTGCTGGCGCTGCTGGCTCTCAGCAGCGGCGACTACACGCGGATCATCACCGGTCCGCTGTTCGAGGGCTTCAGGCTGCCCCTGCCCGCCCAGGCGGCCCTGGAGAGCTATCTGCGCTCCAACCTGCCCGCCGTGCCGATCCCGGCCCTGCCCGTGGCTCCGTCGCTGCCCTCCTTCCGAGGCTTCGGCTTCGGCCTGTTCTGAGCCGGGCTGACGCGCCATGGGACGCCATCGCGTGCTGGTGCTGCTCACGGGCCTGACGGCCGTCTGGGTGGGACTGTCGGCGGGTTGGCCCGGGCCGCGGCTGCGGGTGTGGGAGCGCAATCTCGACACCCAGCTGCTGCAACTGCGGGGAGCGCGGACCCCACCGGCGCCGCTGGTGCTGGTGACGATCGATGACGCCACCCTCCAGCAGGGGGACTGGTTTGAGCAGGCCGAGCCCGGCAGCGCCTCCATCCCGGCGTGGGCCCGGGGCATCGGCGTGCTGCCCTGGCCGCGCGCCGCCTACGGCCGGCTGGCGGAGACCCTGCTCCAGGCCGGTGCCGCGGCGGTGGCGATCAACGTGGTGTTTGAGGGGCACAGTGGCCAGGGGCCGGCGGACGATGGGGCCCTGGTGGCGGTGCTGCGCCGTCATCAGGGCCGCATCGCCCTGGCGGCGGAGTGGCTGGAGCCCCATGACAGCCAGGGCGCGGGAGGCCTGGTGCTGGTGCGACCGGAGGCTCTCCAGGCCGCGCTTCCCGCCACGCTGCCCCTGGGGGTGACCAATGTCCTGCCGCCGCGGCCGGGCCAGTCGCTGCGGCACCCCGAGGCCTACCGGGCGGTCCTGGCCAGCCAGGCTGTCGACTCTCCTCCGTCCCTGGCGCTGCGTCTGCTGCAGCTGGCCGGCCGCCGCAGCCGCCAGCCGGATGCCGCTCGGGAGCTGCACACCTATGGCCCGGAGGGTCACCTGCGCCGCATTCCCGCCTGGGAGGTACTCGATCCCCAGCGCTGGGAGCGCCAGCCCCTGCGGCCGGCCGTGCGAGGTGCCCTGGTGCTCGTGGGCCCTGTGGTGTCCCAGGGTGAGGCCGGCTACGGCTCGCCCTTCGGCACCCTCTCCGGCCTGGAGGTGCTCGGCACGGCGGTGGCCAATTCCCTGGAGGGCGATGGCCTGGCGCTCTGGCCGCTCGCCCCCTGGGCCCGGGCCCTGCTGGCCGCCGGCACGGTGGCTCTGGCGGCGCTCCTGGCCCTGGGCAGGCCCTCCTTGGGCTGGCGCCTGGCGGTTGTGTCCACGGTGCTGGTGGTGCAGCTGCTGGCTGTCGGTCTGGCCTTGACCCAGGCGAACCGCTGGCTGCAGCTGCTGGCACCGGCCAGCGGCCTGGTGGTGCTGGGCCTGCTGTATGGCGGGGATGCCTATCTCCGCGAGGGGCGGGAGCGGCGCCGGTTGCGGCGCACCTTCGAGCGCTACGTGGCCCCCAGCGTGGTGGCCGAGATCCTGGCGGACCCCGCCGGGGCCCAGGGCATGCTGCGCGGGCGCGTGCGGGAAGTGACGGTGCTCTTCTCCGATCTGCAGGGCTTCACCGACCTCACCCGCCGCCGCAGTGCCGCCGGCGAGAGCGAGCTGCACGTGCGCCAGCTCAACACCTACCTCGGCGCCATGGTGGAGGTGATCACCGCCCATGGCGGCACCGTCGACAAGTTCATCGGTGATGCGGTGATGGCCGTGTTCGGTTCACCTGTGGGCCGCGGCGTGGAGCAGGAGGCGGCGGCGGCAGTGCAGTGCGCCCTGGCGATGCGGGCCCGGCTCGAGCAGCTCAATGCCGCCTGGCGGCAGCAGGGGGTCGAGTCCCTGGCCAGTGGGGTGGGCCTGGCCTCCGGGGTAGTGCTGGCCGGCCAGATCGGCAGCCCCCAACGGCTGGAGTTCACCGTGATCGGCGACACGGTGAACCTTGCCAGCCGCCTGGAGGCGCTCACCCGGCGCCTGGCCAGCCGCGTGTGCATCGATGCCGCCACCGCCCGACTGCTCATCGGTGACCCCCGCTTCGCCCTGAGCAGTTTCGGCAGGCAGGAGATCAAGGGCCTCGAGGCCACGGAGGTGTTCGGGGTGGAGACGGCTGACCACTTCGCTGCTGGTCTCCCAGTCAGCGAACCGCCAAGCTGAGGGCCAGGGCTATCCCGTCGCCCCTCCCCACCCCCATGCCGATCACCACCGGCTACGCCCTGTTCGCGCTGCTGGCGATGGGGCATTTCCTGGCGGATTTCGGCCTCCAGAGCGACCGGATGGCCGTGGAGAAATGCCCTGGCAGGGATGCCACTCTCCCCTGGCCCTGGTGGCTCACCGCCCATGCCGCCATCCATGGCTTGGTGGTGGCCCTGCTCACGGGCCTGCCGCTGCTGGGCCTGGCCGAGTGGCTGGCCCATGCCCTGATCGATCACCTCAAGTGCCGGGGCTGGTTTGGCCTGGGCACCGACCAGGGCATGCACCTGCTCTGCAAGCTGGTGTGGGTGCTGCTCGTCAGCCGCTGACCTGAACCTCAGCCCTGCAGATAGGTGGTCTGGCGCAGGCTGGTTTCCAGGTGGTCCATCAGCCGGCGGGCATCGCCGATGGCCAGCTGACCCTGGGCGATCGCCGTTTCGCTGGCCATGCGCAGCCGCTCCAGCAGCAGCTGGGGGTCGTGCTCCATCGCCTGCAGCACCTCGGCGTTGGTGTCGCCGCGCACCACGTGATCCACCCGGTAGCCGCCGCCGGGGGCCAGGCGGATGTGCACCGCATCGGTGCTGCCGAACAGATTGTGCAGATTGCCCATCACCTCCTGGTAGGCGCCGGCCAGGAACAGGCCGATCCAGTAGGGCGCGCCGCTGCGCAGGGGGTGGAGCTCCAGCAGATTCTTCACCTGGCCCCTCCCGGATCGCCCATCTGGATTAATGAAGCGGGCCAGCTTGCCGTCGGAATCGCAGGTGAGGTCAGCGAAGCTGCCCAGCCGGCTGGGGGCTTCATCCAGGCGCTGCAGGGGCAGCACCGGGAACAGCTGGTCGATCGCCCAGGTGTCGGGCGCGGACCGGAACACCGAGAGGTTGGCGTAATAGGTGGAGGCCAGGGCGGCCGGCAGGGCCCGCAGCTCGTCGGGCACCGGGGCGTCAGCCGGCAGCAGGGCCAGCCGCTCGGCGATGCCCTGGCAGCAGGCCCAGGTGAGCTGCTCGGCCAGGCCCCGCTCCGGCAGCCCCAGGTAGCCCAGGCGGAAGGCCGCCATGGCGTCGTCCTTGAACTTGAGGGCGTCATTCCAGGCCTCCTGTAGCCGCTCCAGTCCGGCGCCGATCGCCGCGGCGTCCGTGGCGGGGATGGCGCTGATGGCGGCGTGGGTGTCGCGCAGGTTGCGCAGGATCAGGGCCTCCTCGCCGGCCGCCTCCGGCACCGCCCCGGGCAGGCCGCCGGCGCCGAGCACGTCAAACACCAGCACCGAGAAGTGGCTGGCGATCGCCCGGCCGCTCTCGCTCACCAGGGTGGGCACGGCGATGCCGGCGCCCTCGCAGCACTCGCGCACGGTGGCCACCACGTCGTTGGCGTAGTTCTGCAGGGAGTAGTTCTTGGAGGCGGCGGTGGCGGTGCGGCTGCCGTCGTAGTCGATGCCCAGGCCGCCGCCCACATCCAGGTAGCCCATCGGCGCCCCCAGGCGGGTGAGCTCGGCGTAGATCTGGCCCGCCTCCTGCAGGGCGTCCTTGAGCACGGCGATGTCGTTGATCTGGCTGCCGATGTGGAAGTGCAGCAGCCGCAGATC
>JBBASN010000117.1:0-7976 GCA_040399225.1 Prochlorococcaceae cyanobacterium
ATCCCGATGCCAAGGTGATCTGCAACGGAGAGGTGGTGATGACCACCGGCTCCACGGCGCCGGAAATCCACGTCGACGTGTGGAGCGGCAACCATCCCTTCTACACCGGTACCCAGAAGATCCTCGACACCGAGGGTCGCGTGGACCGCTTCATGCGCAAGTACGGCATGGCGGGTGCTTCCAGCGCCAAGGACGACGCCAAGACCGAAGCCTGATCCAGGCCAGGCCCCAGCCTGTGCCCCCTGCCGGATGTTCCCCTGGAGCATCCGGAGTTTCCGTGTGCGAGCATCCGGCCCATGGATCCAACCCTGCTGCACGCGCGTCTGGAAACGGCGCAGCGCACCTTCGCCAGCCTGGAGCGCCAACTGGCTGATCCCGCCGTCACGGCCAACCCGGCCCAGCTGCAGGCCATCGCCCGGGAGCGGTCACGGCTGGAGCCCCTGGTACACGACCACCAACGGCTGGGCAAGCTGCGGCAGGAGCAGCAGGAGGCCCGCCAGCTGCTGCGGGAGCACCGCGGCGACCCGGCCATGGAGGAGCTGGCGAACGACGAGCTGGCCCACCTGGAGCAGGAGATCGGCGCCCTGGAACAGCGCCTCACCATTGCTCTGCTTCCCCGTGATCCCCGCGATGAGCGCAGCGTGATGCTGGAGATCCGCGCCGGTGCCGGCGGGGATGAGGCGGCAATCTGGGCAGGCGACCTGGCGCGAATGTACGAGCGCTATGCCCAGAGCCAGGGCTGGCGGGTGGAACCGGTGAGCGCCTCCGAGGCGGAACTGGGCGGTTACAAAGAGCTGATCCTGGCAATCAAGGGCGAGGGGGTGTTCAGCCAGCTGAAATTCGAGGCGGGCGTGCATCGGGTGCAGCGGGTGCCGGCCACCGAATCCCAGGGCCGGGTGCACACCTCCACGGCCACCGTGGCGGTGATGCCGGAGGCCGATCCGGTGGAGGTGCAGATCGACCCGGGCGACCTGGACATCAGCACGGCCCGCTCCGGGGGTGCCGGCGGCCAGAACGTGAACAAGGTGGAAACGGCGGTGGACCTGCTGCACAAGCCCACCGGCATCCGGGTGTTCTGCACCCAGGAGCGCTCCCAGCTGCAGAACCGGGAACGGGCCCTGGAGATCCTGCGGGCCAAGCTCTACGAGCGGGAACTGGCCGCCGCCCAGGCGGAGGAGCGCTCTGCCCGCCTGGCCCAGGTGGGCAGCGGCGACCGCAGTGAGAAGATCCGCACGTACAACGTCAAGGACAACCGGGCCACCGACCATCGCCTGGGGCGCAACTTCAGCCTCGACCCGGTGCTCAACGGCGAACTGGCCGACCTGATCGGGGCCTGCATCGCCGCCGACCAGAGCCGCCAGCTGGAAGCTCTGGCCGCTCAGGCCGGCAGCTGATCGGCCAGGCGGTCAGCGGCGTCCGCCGGCGTGAACTCCAGCAGGTCGAGGCCGATCACGTACTTGGCCCATTCCCGGTTGTGGCCCGAGCGGATCAGGCGGGTGGCCTCAAAACCAGGGCCACTGAGCGGGCGATGGGGCGGACGGGCGAGCACCATGCCGGCCTCCCGGGGGGTGCGGTTGCCCTTGCGCACATTGCAGCTGAGGCAGGCGGTGGTTACGTTCTCCCAGCTGTCGGTGCCGCCGCGGCTGCGGGGGAGTACGTGGTCCACCGAAAGCCGCTCATGGCGGCTGCCGCAGTACTGGCAGCGATGGCCGTCGCGCTGAAAGAGGTTGCGGCGGGTGAGGGGCAGGGGGCGATAGGGCACGCGCACAAACTGGCGCAGGCGAATCACCGTGGGCTGCATGAGATCGGAGCGGATCTGCCGGCCCCAGTCGTGCTCCAGGCCCTCGGCCTTACCCTTGAGCACCATCACCACGGCCCGGCGCCAGCTGGTGATGTTCAGCGGTTCGTACGACGCATTGAGCACAAGAACCTGGCCCATGGTTGTCGAACCCCGCGACAAAAGAAGCCCTGCGCGGCATGCTAGGGGCAATTCTTGGGCGTTTTCGTGACCCAGGCCACCAACCCAGCCTGGCGGCCAGGTGACCACCGGCCCGAATGGCCCGAGGGCGAGGGCCTGGAGCGCCAGCGGGCCTGGGTGGAGGTGGATGGGGCTGCCATCACGGCCAATGCCCGCAACCTCTGCCGCCATCTCGACAGCCGCAGCCAGCTGATGGCCGTGGTGAAGGCCGACGGCTATGGCCATGGCGCCCTGACGGTGGCCCGCGCAGCCCTGGCCGGCGGGGCCGACGCCTTCGGGGTGGCCACCCTGGAGGAGGGCATGGAGCTGCGCCAGGCGGGCATCGAAGCACCTGTGCTGGTGCTGGGCAGCCTCACCCAGGCCGAGGAACTGCGGGGCTGCCTCCACTGGCAGCTGATGCCCACGATCAGCGGCATGCGCGAGGCCCTGCTCTGCCAGAACCTGGCCAGCGGTCAGGGCCGGCCGATGCCGCTGCAGCTGAAGCTGGACACCGGCATGGCCCGGCTGGGGGCCGACTGGCAGGAGGGCCCACGGCTGGTGGAGGCGATTCAGGCACTGGAGGCGGTGCAGCTGGCGGGGGTGTACTCCCACCTGGCCAGCGCCGACCTGGGCGAAGGCGACGACGGCGGCCTCACCCGGGAACAGCAGCGGCGCTTCGACACGGTGCTGGGCAGCCTCAGCGAGCGGGGCCTGGACGGCGGCTGCCGCCACCTGGCCAACTCCGCCGGCACCCTGCGCGGACGGGGGCTGCACTACGACATGGTGCGGGTGGGCCTGGCCCTCTACGGCCACCGCCCTGCCGACCACCTCGGCGGCGACGTGGGCCTCCAACCCGCCCTGCAACTGCACGCCCGCGTGCGCCTGGTGCGGGAGGTGGGCGCCGGCGTTGGGGTGAGCTACGGCCACCGGTTCCGCACCAGCCGGCCCAGCCGGCTGGCGGTGGTGGGCATCGGCTATGCCGACGGCGTGCCGCGCCAGCTCTCCAACCAGCTGGAGGTGCTGTTCCAGGGCCAGCGCCTGCCCCAGGTGGGCGCGATCACCATGGACCAGCTGGTGCTGGATGTGACCGACTGTGCGGCGGTGGACGTGGGCTCGGTGGTGACCCTGCTCGGCCGCGACGGCAAGGAGGAGATCGGCCCCAGCCACTGGAGCGAGCGCTGCGGCACGATCCCCTGGGAGATCCTCTGCGGCTTCAAGCACCGCCTGCCTCGCCTGAGCACGGCGCACTGATAAGCTCGTCCAGCCGCTGGAGAGGTGGCTGAGTGGTTGAAAGCGGCTCCCTGCTAAGGAGTTACAGGAGGCAACTTCTGTCGAGGGTTCGAATCCCTCCCTCTCCGTTTGAATCAACTCCCAGTCAGTCTGTTGTCCACCATGGACTGGGTTGGGTGTGCTCCCATACGTCTAGAGCGCGCCAGGCCTCAAGAGCCCATGGACGGTGAGCGACACGCCACACTCAGGAACGGAGAGCGACTGCTCCCAATACCCTGAAGGCAGTTTTGGCCTAACCGATGCGGCGCCTTCTTCTCCTTGCTCTCACCACAGCGAGTCTGCTGATTGGTTCAGGCGCCAGCGCCCACTGCGATCAGAACCACGGTCATCAAGGGGCCAGCCAGACCAACGGGGGAGCCCCCAGATAGGCAGCGCCAGAATCCCTGGGGGGCGGGCTTGCTCCCGGCAGGGGTGGGGAATCAGCAAGCCGAGGCCTCCAGCCTGCAGGCAGCGCTGAGCTGGCGTGCGATCTCGGGCATCAGGATGGTGTCCTCGGCGCAGCTGGCCCCCTCGCTGAAGGCCACCAGCAGAAAGGGATCGTGGCCCGCCGCCTGCACGTAGGCGGCGTCGTGACGGGCCGCGCTCATCCAGCCCGCCTTGCTCCACAGCGAGGCTGCGGGCGGCAACCCCTCGCCGAGAAAGCCGTCCACTTGGTTTTCGGGATCGGCAGCCCGCTGGTCGGGATCGAGGCTGCGGGCCAGCACGGCCTGCATGCGGGTGCAGGCGGGCGGTGACACCAGCCGGGAGGCCATCACCGCCTCCAGGAGCCGGGCGGTGGCCTCGGTGCTGAGCCGATTGCGATTCTCCAGCTGGGCACCGTAGAACTCCCGCTCCCGCCCGAACGGCCCGTCCCCCCAGGTCTTCTGGCAGGCGTTCACCCCCTCCAGCTCGGACCAGCCCAGACCAGCCAGCCAGTGGTTCACCAGCTGGCGCTGCTCGCACCAGGTGCCCATCAACTGCGGTGGCAAGGCCGGGCCGCTGGTGGTGCCGCTGAGCAGATCCACCACCAGGCCGGTGGCGTCGTTGCTGGAATCGCGAATCATCAGCGCCAGGGCGCGGCGCAACTCGGGGTCAACCTCCAGGAGGCCCTGTTGCAGCCAGGCTTCGGCGGCGATCAGATACACCAGCTTCACCACACTCGCCGGGTAGCACTGACGCTCACCCGCCCAGGAGGCGCCGCGGCCAGCCGGTGCTTCCTGGCCGGCATCCAGCAGGCTGCGGGGATAGCGCAACCAGGTGAGGGCCAGGCGCTGGCCCAGGCCGGGGCGGCCGTCGAGTTCCAGGGCCCGCACCAGATCGGCCAGGATCTGAGCCATGGCCGGATCGGGGCTGTAGAACGCCATCGCTGCTGGCAACCATTGCGGCGAGATTAGGCATGGCCCCGCTTCCCCCTGTTTCCGATCCCACCAACCTCAAGGGCCCCAAGGCCGCTGCCGAGCTCCTGCAGCCGGGCAGCATCTGGCAGCTGGAGTGGCCGCTCAACCTCTACAGCCGCTCTGGCGGCAGCGGTCTGGCCACCCAGGCGGCCGCCGGCCGCCGGCTGCAGGTGCTCAGCGAGCGGGAGCAGGGAAGGCTGCGGGTGCGGCTGCTGGAGGACGGCTACCCCGGCTGGCTGGAACCGGGCGATCTGGTGGGCCGGGCGGTGGCAGCCGAGCGGCCCCGGGCGCTGCTGCTGCAGAGGGCGCAGATCAGCCAACGGCTGCCGCAGGTGCTGGCCCTGGCCCTGAGCTGGATGGAGCGGGCCAATGTGTACCTCTGGGGCGGCACCACCGGACCGGATCTGGACTGCTCCGGCCTGGTGCAGAGCGCCTATGCCGCTGCCGGGATCTGGTTGCCCCGCGATGCCTATCTGCAGGAGCGGTTCTGCATGCCGGTGGCCGTGCGACCCGGCCAGAGCCAGCTGCTGGAGCCGGGCGACCTGATCTTCTTCGGCACCCCCCAGCGCTGCACCCACGTGGGCCTGCATCTGGGTGGGGGCCGTTACCTGCACAGCTCGGGCCGGGAGCACGGCCGCAACGGCCTGGGCATCGATGACCTCAATCCCCGCAACAGCCATCCAGTGGCAAGCCACTACCGGGCTGAACTGCGCGGCGCCGGGCGAGTGATGCGCTGCCACGATGGCAGTCCGCTGCCCGCCTAAGGTCGCGGTCCGTGCAGCCGGGCATGGATCTCTCCATCGTGGTGCCCCTCTACAACGAGGCGGCCAACCTGCCCCTGCTGGTGGAGCAGCTGCTGGCGGCGCTGCGGCCGCTGGGCCGGCACTTCGAGCTCGTGCTGGTGGACGATGGCTCGCGGGACGGCAGCCCGGCTGTGCTGGAGGACCTGAGCCGCAGGGTGCCCGAACTGGTGGCCGTGCTGCTGCGCCGAAACTACGGCCAGACCGCCGCGATGGCCGCGGGCTTCGATGCCAGCCGCGGCGCGGTGATTGTGACCCTCGACGGCGACCTGCAGAACGACCCGGCCGATATCCCCCTGCTGCTGGCCCAGCTCAGCGAGGGCTACGACCTGGTGAGCGGCTGGCGACACCAGCGCCAGGATGCGACCGTCAGCCGGCTGCTGCCCAGCCGCCTGGCCAATCGGCTGATCGCCCGGGTCACTGGGGTGAAGCTGCACGACTACGGCTGCTCCCTGAAGGCCTACCGCCGCGAGGTGGTCGACGACCTCAACCTCTACGGCGAGCTGCATCGCTTTCTGCCTGTCCTGGCCGCCATTGAGGGGGCCCGCATCGGCGAGGTGAAGGTGCGCCACCATCACCGCCGTCACGGCAGCAGCAACTACGGCATCGACCGCACCTTGCGGGTGCTGATGGACCTGCTCACCGTCTGGTTCATGAAGCGCTTCCTCACCCGGCCGATGCACGTGTTCGGGCTGGGCGGACTGGTGGCGATGGCGACGGGGCTGGTGATGGGCCTCTGGCTGGTGGGGGAGAAGCTGCTGCTGGGGGCCGACATCGGCGATCGGCCGCTGTTGCTGGCCACGGTGCTCAGCCTGCTGGCCGGCGTGCAGCTTTTCTGTTTCGGGCTGCTGGCGGAACTGCAGATGCGCACTTACCACGAAAGCCAGGGCAGGCCGATCTACCGGGTACGGACCACGTTGCGGGGCGCCGCCGCGGCACACCCGAGGACCGTGGGGTTTATGGATTGAACTTTTATGTCGCCCCCCGCAGGCCCGAAAGGCTTGCCTGGAGAGGCTCCGTACAGTAACGAGACTTGCTATTGGCATGTGCCATGACTGGAGAATTCGTCGCCGCCTGGATGCCCTCGGTGTTAGTTCCCCTGGTGGGCATCCTCGCCCCAGCCGTGGCCATGGCCCTGCTGTTCAACGTGATTGAAGCCCGCGACTGAGCCGCCTCGCCCCAGCGCCCTCTTGTTCAGCTCCTTCTCCATCCACCCATGACCGTGACCCCCGTGGCCGACCCCTGTGTCGGCAATCTGGCCACCCCCGTGAACAGCAGCTACTTCACCCGGGCGTTTCTGAATGCCCTGCCCGCCTACCGGCCGGCCCTCTCCCCGAACCGCCGCGGCCTGGAAGTGGGCATGGCCCACGGATTCTTCCTCTACGGACCCTTCGCGATCGCCGGTCCGCTGCGCGCCACCGAATTCGCCAGCACCGCCGGCCTGCTGGCCGCCATCGGCCTGGTGTCGATTCTCACCGTGTGCCTGTCGATCTATGGCACCGCCGGCACCGGCCCCAATGTGCAGCCGGCTGACGCCACCATCGACAACCCCCCCGCCGACCTTTTCACCAAGGCCGGCTGGGCCGAATTCGCCAGCGGCTTCTGGCTGGGTGGCTGCGGTGGTGCCGCCTTCGCCTGGTTCCTCTGCGGCACCGTGCTGGTGAGCCCACTGGTGAACATCGCCGGTGGCGTCTGGAGCGTCAACTGAACCGGCAACGCCAAATCAACTGCACAGCAACCAGCAAGCCCCGCCCCTGGCGGGGCTTTTTTGATGCCTGACAGGCCTCCTCTCCTTCAATGGTTCACTCCGCCCACACCCCACAGAACGCCATGGATCAGCCCAGAGCATCCCTCCGCAACGTGCCGAGCCCCACCACCACCAGGGCAGCCCTGGGCAGGGTCCTGGCTGCAGGACTCCTGATGATCGGCCTGGGGAGCTGCCGGTTCGAGGCCCTCAACACAGCCAAGCAGGAACTGATCCGTCAGGGGCACGCCGCCACGGTGGACTGCCTACAGGGTGAACGGGCCATCACCGGCGGCGATGAGTTGCGCTGCGAGGAGTGGGACTACGTGCGCCAGAACTATTTCAAACCGCAAGAATGACGCGGCCAAAAAAAACCCCGGCCATGGGCCGGGGTTTGGGTCGTCCCTCAAGAGGTTGTTCAGGCGTCAGCCGAACTTGCCGGAGGTGGAGGCGATCAGGAAGGCGGCGTAGGTGAGGAAGTAGCCGATGGTGAAGTGGGCGAGACCCACCACACGGGCTTGCACGATCGAGAGCGCCACGGGCTTGTCACGCCAGCCCACCAGGTTGGCGAGCGGAGTGCGCTGGTGTGCCCAGACGATGGTTTCGATCAGCTCCTGCCAGTAACCGCGCCAGGAGATCAGGAACATGAAGCCGGTGGCCCAGATCAGGTGCCCGAACAGGAACATCCAGGCCCAGACAGCCAGGTTGTTCGTGCCAGCGGGGTTGTAGCCGTTGATCAGCTGGGAGCTGTTAAGCCACAGGTAGTCGCGGAACCAGCCCATCAGATAGGTGCTGGATTCGTTGAACTG
>JBBASN010000118.1:0-7790 GCA_040399225.1 Prochlorococcaceae cyanobacterium
GATCTGTTCGACATCGGCTGCCTGCTGTTCGGCGAGTACGTGCAGGCCTCGGGGGCGGTTTTCAACTACTACGTGGACCTGCGCCAGATCATCTCCGATCCCAATCTTTTCCACCGGGTCTTGGCGGCCTATGCCGGCTCCATGGCGGAGCTGGCCTTCGATCGCATCGCCGGCATTCCCTACGGCTCCCTGCCCACCGCCACCGGGTTGTCGCTGCTGCTGCACAAGCCGCTGATCTACCCGCGCAAGGAGGTGAAGGCCCACGGTGCCCGCCGCCTGATCGAGGGCGACTTCGAGGAGGGCGATCTGGTGGTGGTGGTGGATGACATCCTGATCACCGGCGGCAGCGTGCTGGAGGGCATCGCCAAGCTGGAGAGTTCGGGGCTGGTGGTGCAGGACGTGGTGGTGTTCATCGACCACGGCGGCGACCACGACCGCCATGCCACCGAGCGGCTGGCGGCGGCCGGCTACCGCTGCCAGGCGGTGCTGGACATCGGCCGGATCACCCGGGTGCTCCACGGGGCCGGTCGGCTGAGCGATACCCAGGCGGCCACCCTGTTGCCCGGCATCACCCTCGCCTGAGGCCCGCTTCGGTTAGGACAGCGGCCTTGACCAGAGCGCACACCGGGACGCGTCCCGCCGGTCCGCTCTGACTCGCCTGCCCATCCTCCGTGACCTCGTTTTCCGAGCCCTTCCTGCGCCGGCCGGTGCTCACCCTGGTGGTGACCCTGATCGTGCTGCTGGTGGGGCTGGTGTGCCTGCCCCGGCTGGATGTGGAGAACCTGCCGACGATCGCCCCCAGCCGGGTCACCGTGCGCGCCACCTACCCCGGCGCCAGCCCCGAGGTGGTGGAGCAGGGGGTCACCGCCCTGCTGGAGAAGCAGCTCAACGGCGTGGAGCGCCTCGATCAGATCCGCTCGGTGAGTGCGGCCGGCAGCAGCTCCATCAACCTCACCTTCACCGGGGGCGATCCGGAGATCAACCAGATCAACACCCAGAACGAGGTGGCCGTTGTGCAGCGCCAGCTGCCGGCGCCCGTGGCCCGCTTCGGCGTGCAGGTGCGGCGCAGCTCCGACGACCTGCTGATGGTGCTCAGCTTCAGTGCCGACCGCAACGCCTACAGCGAGGGCTTTCTCAGCGGCTGGGTGGACCAGGTGGTGAAGGACCGGCTGCAGCGGGTGCCGGGGGTGGGCTCCGTGAACGTGGCCGGTGGCAGCAGCCTGGCCTTCCGCCTCTGGCTCGATCCGGTGCGGCTGCAGGAGCGCAATCTCACCCTGGCCGACGTGCGCCAGGCCCTGCAGGCCCAGAATGTACTGGCCGCCCTGGGCCAGCTGGGGGCCGCCCCCAGCCCGCCGGGCCAGGAGATCACCCTGCCGCTGCGCATGGAGGGGCGGCTGCGCTCAGCGCAGGAGTTTGAACAGCTGGTGGTGGCCAGGGCCCCCAACGGCGGGGTGACCCTGCTGAAGGATGTGGGCCGGGTGGAGCTGGGCATCGAGAGCTACGACACCGTGGCCACCAACCTGCAGGGCGATGCGGTGGTGGCGGTGCAGGTGTTCCAGCGGGACGGCAGCAACGCGATCACCGTGAGCGAGGGGGTGAACAGTGCCCTGGCGGAACTGGAGGACCGCTTCCCGCCGGGGGTGGACCTGCAGTTGATCGTGGACGAGGCCGACTTCGTGCGCGGCAGCATCAACGCCACCCTCAGCAGCCTGCGCGATGCGGTGCTGCTGGTGTTCCTGAGCCTGCTGCTGGGCCTGGGCAACCTGCGCCTGGCCCTGATCACCGCCGTGGCCGTGCCGGTGGCCCTGGTGGGCTCGTTGATCGTGCTCGACCTCACCGACCAGTCGCTCAACACCCTCACCCTGTTCGGCATGGTGCTGGCCACCGGCCTGGTGGTGGATGACGCCATCGTGGTGAGCGAGGACATCGGCCGGCGGCTGGAGGGCGGCACGCCGCCGCTGCAGGCGGCCAGCGAGGCGATGGCTGAGCTGGGCAGCGCCGTGATCGCCACCTCCCTGGTGCTCGTGGCGGTGTTCGTGCCGGTGCTGGGGCTGGAAGGCAGCGTGGGCCGCCTCTATGCCCCGATCGCGATCACGATCAGCGCCACGATCCTGTTCTCCACTCTCAACGCCCTCACCTTCACGCCGGTGGCGGCCAGTCGCCTGATGCGACCTAACCAATCCCAGCCCACCTGGCTGCTGCGTTGGATCGATCCCCCCCGCCGCTGGCTGGAATCCCTGGAGGATCCCTACGGCCGGCTGCTGGAGCGCACCCTCGGCTACCGCCGCCGGGTGGCGGCCCTGCTGCTGGTGGGCCTGCTGCTCACGCTGGTGGCCCTGGAGCTGCGCCCCCGCGCCTTCATCCCCCAGGAGGACAACGGCCAGCTGCGCGGCGTGGTGATCCTGCCTGATGGGCTGGGACTGCAGCCCACCACCGCGGCGATGGAGCAGGTGCGCCAGGTGATCGCCGCCGAACCGCTGGTGGCCCGGGCCAACTTCTATGCCGGCCGCTCCTTCGGCGACAGCAGCCCCAACAAGGGCCAGTTTTTCCTGCGCCTGCGGCCGATCGAGGAGCGTCCCGCCCCCGACCAGAGCACCGAGGCGGTGGCCGAGCGGCTCAGCGCCAACCTGCGCAAGGTGAGGGGGGCAGCCGTGCAGCTGAGCCAGGCCCCCTCCGTGCGGGGCTTCAGCGCAGAAGGGGGCCTGGAACTGGAGCTGCTCGACACCAGCGGCGGCCAGCTCAGCCTCGAGGCCTTTGCCCAGGAGGTGCAGGAGTTCATCCGGGCGGCGATGGCCACCGGTGAGTTCGAGCGGGTGTCCACCCGCTTCACCGCCAATGCCCCCCAGCTGGCCCTGGTGCCCGACCGGCTGCAGATGGCCTCCCTGGGAGTGGACCTCTCCACCCTGGTGGATGGCCTGGGCGCGGCCCTGGGCAGCGATTACGTGAACGACAGCTTCGAGAGCGAGCAGGTGCGCAAGGTGATCCTGCAGCTGGACGGCTCCGGCCGGCGGGACACCGACGACCTCCTGGCCCTGCCGGTGCGCAGCAGCTCCGGCCGCCTGATCCCCCTGGCCCAGCTGGTGCGGGTGGAGAGCGACAGCGGTCCCACCAGCATCAACCGCACCCGCCTGGCCCGGGCCATCACGGTACGGGCCCTGCCCAGGGCGGAGGTGAGCAGTGGCCAGGCGATGGCCACCCTGGAGCGGCTGCAGGCGGAACGGGCTGGCACCACCGACCTGGAGTGGGCCGGCCTGGCGCGGGAGGAGGCCCGGGCCGGCGGCAGCAACGGCCTCACCTTCGGGCTGGCGGTGCTGGTGACCCTGCTGCTGCTGGCGGCCCTCTACGACAACTTCCTCGATCCGCTGATCATCCTGATGACGGTGCCCCTGGCCTTGCTTGGGGCCCTGGTGGGGCTGGCCCTGCGCGATCTGCCCCTGGATGTGTACGGCCAGATGGGCCTGCTCGTGCTGGTGAGCCTGGCGGCCAAGAACGGCATCCTGATCGTGGAATTCGCCAACCAGCGACTGGCGGAAGGGGTAGACCTCGACAGCGCCATCCGCGACGCCGCCCGCACCCGCTTGCGGCCGATCCTGCTCACGGCCGTGTCATCCCTGGCCGGCTTCGTGCCCCTGCTGCTGGCCAGGGGCTTCGGCTCCGGCAGCCGGGTGAGCATCGGCACCGTGGTGTTCTCCGGCCTGCTGGTGGCCACCCTGCTCAGCCTGTTCGTGGTGCCTGTGCTCTACCGGATCATCAAGGGCTGGGAGCTGCGGATGTTCAGTCGTCGTCAGGCGGAAGTCCGCCCCCACTCAAGCGGCTGATCAGCAGCCCCATCACCACCGCCAGATAGAACGTGCCGGCCACGGCGATGGCCATGCTGCCCATCCGGGCCAGGGTGCGCACCGGCAGCACGTCGCCGAAGCCGGTGGTGGTGAGGCTCACGAAGGCGAAATAGTTCAGCTGCGCAAAGTTCACCTCCCACACCTGGAGCTGGCCACTCCCATCGAGGGCCAGCCCTCCCAGGGTGAAGCTCCCCGGCTGGATGGTTTCCAGGGCGGCAAAGATCAGCCCCCCGGTGAGCCCGAGCATCAGATACCCCGCCAGGGCTCCCTGCAACACATCACCGCTCACCCGGCGCTCCTGGGCCAGGGTGAGGATCAGGCGCTGGGCGCTCCAGCAGCTGAATCCACTCCACAGCACCAGCACCGGGATGCCGCTGCCGCGCAGCGCCAGGGGGGTGAGGTACCAGACCACGCCGCTGCTGAGCACCGCCAGCCCCAGCAACCGGTAGAGCCCCAGCGCCAGGGGCCCCCGGTCGCGCGGGGCCAGCGTGCGCAGCATGGTGGCCGCCATGGCCAGGTAGCCCACTGAGGACAGGCGGGCCCAGGGGCCGGGCAGGGTGAGGCTGGCCAGCAGGGCCAGGCAGATGGCCAGCAGGTGGCGGTAGTGGCGGTGGCGCCGGTCACCGGCGGCATCCTCTGCCTGGGGCCTGGGCCTGGGCATGGCTCAATGGTCCTACTGGCAGCTCCCATTGAACGCAAACGGCACGGTGCTGGCCCGGATGGCGGCGAGGATCGCGTCCAGTTCCGGCTCGGCGCCGATGGCGATGCTGCGGGTCTGTTCAGCGGCCGTGAGCGGCTCCTGGCATGCCAGCTGCCGGGCCACGACCGCCAGGTCGGCGTCGGAGGGATCGCCGCCGGCTCGCTGGCGCCCGCTGATGCGCCGCTCCAGCAGGGGCCGCGGCACCTGCAGATCGAGGATCACCAGGGGCACGGCACAGCGCTCGGCCACGCCCGCCATCGCCGCCCGGTAGGCCGCGTGCAGGAAGGTGGCATCCACGATCACGCTGAAGCCCGCCTCCAGCAGTCCCACGGCCAGCTGGGGCAGCTGCTCGAGGAACAGAGCATCGCTGACGCTGGTGGCGTAGAGATCGGTGTTGATGTTGGGGGAGGTGTCCGCGGCTGTGTCCGTGGCGGCGGCGGGCGGCATCCCCTGCTCGTGGCTGTACCGGCGCTTGCGTTCCACATCCGAGCGCAGCCAGATCGCCCCCAGGGGGCCGGCCAGCTGGCGGCTCAGGTGCGACTTGCCCGACCCCGAGAGGCCGTGGCAGAGCAGCAGCCGCGGAGCGGTAGGCAGGCTGTAGTTCTGGGCACAGCTCAGATAGGCGACCGCCTCCTCGGTGTCGCCGCTGAGGGCCGCCACCTTGGCGCGCACCATGGCCCGGTAGCTGCTGTACCAGCGCCACAGCCGCAGGCCGTCGTAGTCGCCGGTTTCGCCCAGCCAGGCGTTGAGCAGCCGGTTGGCCAGGACGGGTGCTCCCCGCTCCTCCAGGTCCATCACCAGGAAGGCCATGTCGCTGATCACGTCGATCCAGCGCAGGGAGGGGCTGAACTCCAGGCAGTCGAACACCTGGATGCGGCCATCCAGAAGCAGCATGTTGCCCAGGTGCAGGTCGCCGTGGCACTCGCGCACCCGGCCGGC
Organism: Prochlorococcaceae cyanobacterium; assembly: GCA_040399225.1. Lineage (GTDB taxonomy): Bacteria > Cyanobacteriota > Cyanobacteriia > PCC-6307 > Cyanobiaceae > NIES-981. Next base: position 5,479 of record JBBASN010000118.1, read on the forward strand.
GGCCAGGCGCTGCTCCAGCAGGGGGCGGATGTCGGCAAAGCAGCGCTCACTCCAGTGGCGCACCTGCTCCAGCAGGGGTTGGGCGTGGGCCGGCAGACGCGGCTCCAGGGCGGTGATGTTGTCGCGCACGGGCTGGAGCACGGCGGCGGGCGTGCCGTAGACCCCGTCCGCCGGGGCCACCGCCGCCCGCTGGTGGAAGCGGGCCAGGTCCAACGCCAGGGCATCCAGCTGGCTGCCGTCGATGGCGCCGTGGGCCAGGGCCGCGGGTAGCAGGGCCTCCTGGGGGAACTGGCGCATGCGCAGGCCCACCTCCAGCGGCAGCACACCACCCGGCAAGGGGGCTCTGCCAGGCTCTTCGCTGGCCTCCACCACCCGCAGCCCGGCCGGGCTGTCCACCACGGCCACCAGGCCCAGGTAGAGATCCTGGCTCAGGCGCCGGTTCAACCGCAGCTCCTCGCGGCAGTCGTGCAGGCGCTGCTCCAGCCCGGTGAAATCAAGGAAGCCCAGGTTCACCGGCTTGTGCAGCTTGTAGGCATAGGGCCCGGTGAGCAGCACCCAGGAGATGTGGGTTTCCACCAGGCCGATCGGCTCCTGCACCGGATGGGTCCAGGGGCCGGGCTGGCGCAGGGCGTCCACCAGCCGGGTGCTGCGGGCCAGGGCTGCCTGGGGCCCGGACTCAGTCAAATCCCAGCAGGTCGAAGATCTCCCGGTCCTTGAGCGATTCGGCCTCCAGGGGTTCCACGCTGTCGAGCATCGACTGGGCCAGCCTGAGATATTCCTTCTGCACCGCCTCCACCTCTGGTGTGGCTTCCATCTCGAAGATCGTGCACTTCTTCAGGCGCGAGCGGCGGATGGCGTCGAGGTCGGGGAAGTGGGCCATGGTCTTCATGCCCACCCGTGCATTGAACTTGTCGATCTCGTCGGTGTCCTTGGAGCGGTTGGCCACCACGCCGCCGAGCCGCACTTTGTAGTTCTTGGCCTTGGCCTGGATCGCGGCGATGATCCGGTTCATCGCGAAGATCGAATCGAAGTCGTTCGCCGTCACGATCAGGCAGTAATCGGCGTGTTGCAGGGGTGCGGCAAAGCCGCCGCACACCACATCGCCGAGCACATCGAAGATCACCACATCGGTGTCTTCCAGCAGGTGGTGCTCCTTCAGCAGCTTCACCGTCTGCCCGGTCACGTAGCCGCCGCAGCCGGTGCCGGCCGGAGGGCCGCCGGACTCCACACACTGCACGCCGTTGAAGCCCTCGAACACGAAGTCCTCAGGGCGCAGTTCCTCGGTGTGGAAGTCGACGGTCTCCAGAATGTCGATCACCGTGGGCACCATCTGCTTGGTGAGCGTGAAGGTGCTGTCGTGCTTGGGATCGCAGCCGATCTGCAACACCCGCTTGCCGAGCTTCGAGAAGGCGGCGGAGAGGTTGGAGCTGGTGGTGCTCTTGCCGATTCCCCCCTTGCCATAGACGGCGATCACCAGGGCGCCCTCCTCGATGTGCATGGCGGGGTCCTGATGCACCTGCACACTGCCTTCCCCATCGGGTCGACTGAGGGTGGCTGTCATGGCAAGGCTTCGCAGGTGCAGATGCCATCCAACTCAGCCGCAGGTGGGTGGTGACGGCTGTTGGTGTAAAGCGAAACATCGCCCGCTGAAACGGTGATGATCTGCCCACCGAATCATAGGTAGCAATACTCAAATAGGTGGCTAAACGCACAATCTGTCTGCAGGGCCCGCGCGCGGCTGTTCTGCTGCCCGTGGGTTGCAGTGCTCACCGCCGGCGGCGCTGGGCCCCAGGCTGGCGGTTGATGGGTTGGGGGAGAGGGAACCATGGCCACACAGCTGCAGGTGATCATGCCGATGGCCAACACCACGGCCCTGGCCGCCGCGCTGGCCATCGGCATGGTGGTGGTGGGCGCGCTGTTGGTCGGCGATGTGCTCGACCGGATGGCTCGGCGCCGCCGTCAGCGGCTGTAGTGGGCCTTGGCGTCGTGGAGGGTCTCGGCGTCGATCGTGGCGATGCCCTGCTCGCGGGCGAAGCGCTCGGTGTTGCGCCGCACCTTGCCGCGCACGAAGAAGGGGATGTGGTGCAGCTCTGCCTCGCCGTCGGCACTCCACACCAGACCACCCTCACCCTCGGGCGCCGCCGCTGTCGCCCCAGCAATCACCCCGGCCATCGCCCCGGCCTGTGCCTGGTCTGCTGCCGGGGGCTGCTCAGGGGCCGGCGACCCATCGCCGAGATGGCTGCGGTGGCCGTCCACGAATTCGAAGTCGTGGCGGAACATGCCGATCAGGTGCTCCTCCAGCCCCATCATCA
>JBBASN010000119.1:0-1286 GCA_040399225.1 Prochlorococcaceae cyanobacterium
CGCCAGCCCCAGCTCCTGCTCCATGCCCGTCACCACCACGTCAGCCACCAGCTGGATGCGGTAGCGGCAGTGCTGGGTGGTGGAGCAGTCGAAGCTGCCGTGCTCCCAGTACTTGTTGCTGCCGGCGCCACCGCCGCAGAGGCCGAAATACTCGCAGCTGCTGCGGCAGCGCTCCACACCGGCGGCGATCTCCGCCGCCACCCGCGCAAACTTCGCCGTGGCCGCCATCCTCTCGAGCGAATCGCTGAGCACGTTGCCGAAGCTGAAGTCGCCATACTCCGCCGTGGTCACCGACAGCAGCTCGGGATCAAAGGTGGAGGTGTGGCCCGCCGCATCCACGTTCACGATCACGAACGGCGTGTTCATGTCGGTGGCGGCCAGGCGTCCGCCACTGCAGGCCAGGCTGGCCACCCCGTCGAACTCGCGGATGCGCAGGTGGTCGGGCTGCTGGCGGCTGCGCCGCCAGATTGCCGCCATGAAGGCGCGGTAACGCTCCTCCAGCTCCAGCCGCGCCGCGCCGGTGGCTTCGAGACTGGAGTGGGCGTTGACACCCTCGGTTTCCTCCATGTTGAAACCAACGTCGCCGATGCCGTGCTCCAGGAAGAAGTCGGCCATTGCCTCGGCGTGGTGCAGCGATTCGGCCGTGAGCACGCAGATCACCTGGAAGGGAATCTCCCGCCGCTGCAGCCAGCCGATGCCCCGCATCACGGCGGCATGGGTGGGCAGGCCGGTACGGGTGACGCGGTGGGCGTCGTGCAGGAAAGCCGGGCCGTCCATGCTCACGCCCACGTGGATGCCGTTGCGCGCAAAGCAGTCGCACCAGGCGGCATCGATCGTGGTGGCGTTGGTCTGCAGCGACTGCACCACCGTGGTGGGTGGCAGGCCGCGCTTGGCCAGCAGGGCCTGGATGCGGGCCGTGGCCTCGTCGTAGAAGGCGATCGGCATGGTGAGCGGCTCGCCCGCATGCCAGAGCAGGGTGAAGCCGCCGGCAAACCAGGGGCTCTCCAGCACGCGCTCCACCGCCGCCTCCAGCACCTCAAAGCTGATGCGCCGCCGGTTGCCCCGGTCGGGCAGGTAGCAGTAGTCGCAGTCGAGGTTGCAGAAGGGGGTGGGCTGAACCACCAGCAGCCGCACCGGGCCCCAGTCCTCAGCGGCCATCACCAGGCGTTGCGGAAGCCACCGTTGCGGAAGCCGCCATTGCCCCAGCCGCCGCCGTTGCGGAAGCCACCGTTATGGAAGCCGCCATTGCGGAACCCGCCGTTATAGAAACCGCCATTGCGGAAGCC
>JBBASN010000119.1:1386-7602 GCA_040399225.1 Prochlorococcaceae cyanobacterium
CCGCCATTGCGGAACCCGCCGTTATAGAAACCGCCATTGCGGAAGCCACCGTTGACCCAGCCCACTGCAGGGGCATTCGCGAACACAAAGGAGAGGGCGTCATCCGGCAGGCCATCGGCAGCCGCCAGGGGGTCGCGCTCGCGCACGGCCTCACCGATGCGCTGCAGACGCTCCTCGAGGCTGAGGTGCACCGCCGCCTCGGGCTGGGGTTGCTGGGCCGTGGCCGCCAGGGCCAGGGCCGCCGCGCCATCCAGGGGCAGGGTGAGCAGGAACAGCAGGCCGAACAGGCGGGAGCGGGAGAGGAACGCCATAGCGGGGGATGGGGTGGAGCGGGGGAAGGGCGGAAGATTGAACGGGGAACGACGGAGACGGCGAAAGCGTCAGGGAGCCGGTGCGGCGGCGGGCACGATGCGGATGGTCTCCACGCCGATCAGCACCCCCGCGAAGATCGCCTGCAGACGGCCCTCCGGCATGCCGATGGCACTATCCGGCCCCAGGATGCGGTTCACGGCCGCCACGGTCTTCGGTTCGCCATCGAGGTACTCCTGCTGCATCCGGGCGATCGCCAGGTTCACCTGATGGCGGAAGGCGGAATCGTTCTGCGGCACCAGGCAGGCCACGCCATACACCTCATAGGGCAGCTCGGGGGTGAGCACCAGGCCCTTGAGGCCCCGGCTCTGGGCCAGGCCTGTGAGCACGAGCGTATCGCCGATCACGCCCTCCACCTTGCCGCTCTGGAGCGCGGTGAGGGCCGCCGGCAGGCTGTCGAAGGGCACCGCCTTCGCCCGGGGCTGCATACCCAGCAGTTCCCCCTCGGCCAGGGAGCTCCGCACCACGCCGATTGAGCGGCCGGCCAGGGCGGCGGGGTTGCCGTCGAAGCGACCCACCGGCGCCAGCAGACGCAGGCCGGAGAGGCCGATGGGCAGCGAGTGGTCGATGCGCATGTCCTGCTCCCAGCTGAAGGGGAAGGCGCAGGCCAGGTCGGCCTTGCCGCTGCTGAGGGCCTGGATCGGGCTGGAGCCGGCCGGCACCGGCTGGAAGCGCACCCTCACCGGACGGCCCACGGCCTGGCTGAGCCCGGCGGCGACGCGCTCGGCCACCAGGGCGCCATAGCCCTCGGGCTGGCGGCCGGGCTGGGCTGTGAGCAGGGGCGGCAGATCGCCATAGCCGCTCAGCACCAGCTCCCCGCTGCGGGCCACCCGATCGAGCACGTCCGCTGCCCGGGCTGGCAGCGCCGGGCCGGCCAGCAGCACACCCGCGGCGCAAGCTGTGGCAGTCCGGGTGGCAATCCGGGTGGTGATGCGACGGGTGATCCGGGAACGACCGAAACGGAACACGGGGGCAGGGGTCGGGAGGGTGTCCGCAGTCTGCACAGCGCATCGCCTGTCGTCGAGGAGGAGGCGCATTCCGTTACCGCGACCCTCACGCCCACACCGGCTCGAAGCGCATGCTCAGGTCCAGCCAGGCACTGCGCGTGGCCGGTGCACTGGTGGAGATCAGATCGATGCCGGTGACGGCATAGGCCCGCAACTGCTCCGGTCGCACGCCCGAGGCCTCCAGCACCAGGCCCGTTGAACCGGCCAGCTGGCGCAGCCGCGGCACCAGGGCCGCCAGCTCCTCGGGCTGGAATTCATCGAGCAGCAGCGCATCGGCACCGGCCCGCACCGCCGCCTCGGCTTCGGCGGCGGTCTCCGCCTCCACGATCACCCGGGCCGGCCAGGGGGCGCCGGCACGCACGGCGGCGATCGCCGGGCCCACCCCGCCGCTCCAGGCCAGGTGGTTCTCCTTGAGCATGGCGGCATCGTCGAGGCCGAGGCGATGGTTCACGCCACCGCCGCAGCGCACGGCGTACTTCTCCAGCACCCGCAGGCCGGGGGTGGTCTTGCGGGTGTCGGCCAGGCGCACGCCGCTGCCCTCCAGCTGGGCCACCAGGGCGGCGGTGGCGGTGGCCACCCCGCTCAGGCGCATCGCCAGATTGAGGGCCGTGCGCTCGCCGGCCACCAGGGCGGTGGCGGCACCCTCCAGCTCCAGCAGCCGCTGGCCGGTGCGCACCGGCTCGCCGTCGGCCACCAGCAAGCGCACCTGCAGCGCCGGATCGAGCAGGCGGAACAGGGGCTCCACCAGCACGCCGCCGCAGAACACGCCGTTGGCCTTGCACTGCCAATGGGCCCGACCCTGGCGGCCGATCAGGGCCGGAGCGGTGAGATCACCCCGGCCCAGATCCTCGGCCAGCCACTGCTCCAGCTGGCGCAGCAGCGCCGGGGTGTTCGGCAGCAGCGCGGCGGGGAAACCGGCCATCAGAGCCAGTACCCGGGCGGCAGCTGGCCGTTCTCGAGGGCGGGCCAGGCCCCGAAGCCGCTGAGGGTGGCGCCGATCAGCTCCAGCAGGCTGCGGGGCTGCTCCAGCTCCTGCCGTGCCGCCCATTCCGCCTCCTCCACCTCGCTCTCCGGCAGGGCCAGGGCCTCCAGCAGCTGGCGGTAGGCGCCCTTTTCGGCCGGGTTGATCGCCGCCGCATCCCCAGGCCGCCGGTTCACGCTCACCATCTGCAGGGCCAGTTTCACCGCCAGCTGGCGCTGGTCGCTGCCCTCGAGGGCGGCCACCAATGGCGCCAGCTCGGCGGCCGTGGGGGGCTCGGTGGCCAACGCGGCGGCCGATGCCGCCGCACCAGCCGCGGTATCGGCCGGCAGCAGGCGCTGCACGAGCTTGTCGATCAGCTCCCGCTCCTCGGCGGCGAAGTCGCCGTCCGCCCAGGCCACCCAGCACACAATGCGCAGCAGCGCCCGCTGGGACGGGCTCAGCCCCTCGATGGGCTGGGGCGACGGCGCGCTGGCGGGATCGGCGGGCATCGGCGGTGGGGAAAGGGCTGGCGAACCCCATTGTTCTCCCTGGCCCGCTGTTCTCCCGGGCCCGCGCAATCAGCGCTGGTGCTGGAGCAGGCCCATGGTGAGGTTGGTGGGGTCGGTCTGCAGGTAGAAGTAGCCACCACCTCCGGCCAGCACCACCACCCGGTAGTTGTAGGCGGTGCCCAGGGCGTCGCGCTGGGCCAGCGTGCCCAGGCAATCGCTGCCGAGCTGCAGCCGGCCGCTGTAGGCCGCCCGCTCCAGCTGGCCGGCGTAGCTGGACACGGCCCAGCCCTGCACGATGCCGCCGCTCCACCACTCCCGCTGCACCACAGCGTTGGACTGCCAGCGACCGCCCTGCCAGCTGCGGCCCTGCTGCTGGCTGGTCACCAAACCATCGAGCAGGGCGGGGCTGCAGGCGGTGTCCGGCTGGGGCACGTAGCGGAGCGCGAGCACCTCATCGGGCGCCAGCACCAGGGAAGCGCGGGGCAGGCCCCGCTGGTCGAGCGCCACCGACTCGGCCATCACGGAACCGGCCGGTTGCAGCCGCCGCTCCACCGTGGCCCAGCAGTGGGCATCGGCCTTCCACAGACCGCTGGTGCGGGCCTCCTCGAAGCGCTGCCCCTGGCGGCGGTAGAGCACCCCCTCCACGCGGCCGTCGGCGTGCCAGCGCTCCTGCAGCACCACCGCCACCGGCTCACCGCGGTGCTCACCGCTGCCCAGCAGCACATAGCGGCCAGGGCGCGGGGCGGCGCAGCTCTCCAGACCCGCGGGCGCCGGCGGCGAGGAGGAGGAGGCGGCGGCGGGCAAGGCCATCGGCAACGGCAGCAGGGCAGCGAGCAGGGCCAGCCGGAGGGCAGGGAAGGGCATGGGCGGCAGGGCGCGGCAGATGCCTCCGGGTCTAGGCCCGACAGCGCGATCCGGCCAGGCGGGGTCGGCATGCCAGACAGCCCTACTTGCCGATGCAGAACCGGGCGAACACCCGATCGAGCACCGCTTCGCTCACCTCCTCGCCGGTGATCGCGCCCAGGGAGCGCACGGCAGCGCGCAGGTCGATCGTCCAGAAATCCCAGGGGAGCTGCTGTTCGGCCGCCGTCAGGGCCCGCTCCAGGCTGGCCGAAGCCGCCGCAGCCAGGTCGCGCTGGCGCTGGTTGAGGGCCACCTGCAGACCCTCCAGCGGCCCGGCGCCGCAACAGCGCAGCAGGGCGGCCTCCAGCGCCGCCAGCCCCTCGCCGCTGAGGGCGGAGAGGCTCAGGTCCGCCGGCGGCGGCAGGGCGGCGGCACCGGTCTCCAGCCCGGCCGGGATGCCGGCCGCATCGGCCTTGTTGCCCACCACCAGCAGGGGAACGCCAGCGGGCACCTGCTGGCGCAGGGCCTCGTCGTCCGCCGTCCAGCCGGCGGCCAGATCGAACAGCAACAGCACCGCGTCAGCGGCCGCCAGCGCCTCGCGGCTGCGGGCGATGCCCAGCTGCTCCACCCGATCGCTGGTGGGGCGGATGCCGGCGGTGTCGAGCAGGGTGAGCGGCACGCCGTCGAGCACCAGCTCGCTCTCCAGCAGGTCGCGGGTGGTACCGGGCAGGTCGGTCACGATCGCCCGCTCGCGGCGGCTGAGCCGGTTGAGCAGGCTCGATTTGCCCACGTTCGGCCGGCCCACGATCGCCACCCGCAGGCCCTCGCGCAGCAGCTCCCCCTGGCGCGCCTCGGCCACCAGCTGCTCCAGCGCGCTGCGCACCGCCGCCAGCTCGGCCGCCACCGCCACCCCATCCAGGGGCGGCAGGTCCTCCTCGAAGTCCACCCGCGCCTCCAGTTCCGCCAGCTGGTCGAGCAGCCGGCCGCGCAGGGCCGTGAGGCGCCGCTGCAGGCCGCCGTCGATGCCGGCCATCGCCAGCTGGGCGGCCCGGCGGCTGCGGGCACTCACCATCTCGCCGATGGCCTCGGCGCGGGTGAGGTCGAGGCGGCCGTTGAGAAAGGCCCGCTGGCTGAACTCCCCGGGCAGGGCCCGGCGGGCGCCGGCCGCCAGCACCAGCTCCAGCACCCGCCGCACCGCCACCAGGCCGCCATGGCAGTGCAGCTCCACCACGTCCTCCCGGGTAAAGCTGCGCGGCGCCTGCATCAGCAGCAGCAGGGCCTCGTCCACCCGCTCACCGCTGGCGGGATCCACCACGTGGCCGTAGAGCACCCGGTGGCTCTCCCATTGCTGCCGGCCCGGTGCGGCAAAAAGGGTGCGGCCGATCGCCAGCGCCCGGGGCCCGGAGATCCGTACGATCGCCACACTGCCCTGGCCCGGAGCCACGGCCGTGGCCACGGCGGCAATGGTGTCTGCCGCTCCCGCTGCAATCTCTGCCATGCCCCCATTTCAGCCCCCCATCCCCTCCCTGGGGGCTGCTCTCAGCCGACTCGGTGAGCGCGCCAGAGCGCTGATCGCCTGGCTCTGGGCCCAGGAGGGCAGCCATGGCCAGCGGGCCAGGGGGCTGGCGGCCGGCATCTTCTGCGGCTGTTTTCCCTTCTTCGGCTTGCAGACCCTGCTGGGCATAGGCCTGGCCACCCTGGTGCGGGGCAACCACCTTCTGGCCGCTGCCGGCACCTGGATCAGCAACCCCTTCACCTACGTGCCCCTCTACTGGTTCAACTACTGGCTGGGCTGCTTGCTGCTGGGGCCGGGCCAGGGCTGGCCGGGGCTCGGAACCCTGCAGGCCGAGGGTCTGAAGCAGCTGGGCTGGAGCGTGGCCAGCCGGCTGTTGCTGGGCTCCACCCTGGTGGGTGCCGCCAGCGCGGTGGCCGGCGGCTGGCTCTTCTGGTGGTGGCTGGAGCGGGAACAGCGCCAGCGCGGCTGAGGCCCCCGGACCGGCTCAGGGGCTGGATGGGCCCGGGCAGAGCATCAGGTCGATGCAGCCGCCCTTGGGCTCGGCCCATTCCCTGAATTCCGCCGCCAGGGCCCGCTGCTCCGGCCCCTGGGCCTGCAGCAGCTGGAGACGGTCATGCACCAGGGCCAGGGTGTGGTCGATCAGCTGGGCCGCCTGTTCGGAGGTCATGGGGAAGCACAACGCTGGGGGCGTCGTAGGCGTGGCGCCCCGGGACTGCTGTCGCCTTTGCCACGCCGAGCCGGCCAGATGGGCAGACCCTCACAGAACCGCTTGCAGGCAAGGGCTTTCAGCCTGTCAGCCAGCCCTCAACCGATGCCGGTGCGGGCGATGTCCAGCACGTCGGCCATCGAGCGGATCTGGCTGAGGGTGGTCGCCAGTTGGCTGGCGCTCTCCAGCTCCACGCGCAGGTCGATGCGGGCGGGCTTGCCGGGGTTGGTGCGCACGCGGGCGTCGCTCACGTTGATGCGGTGGTCGGAGAGGCGGGTGAGGATGTCCTTGAGCACGCCCACCCG
>JBBASN010000120.1:0-7427 GCA_040399225.1 Prochlorococcaceae cyanobacterium
GATAGAGTTGAACAATCCAAGGCAGATCTGTGAGGGATGACGGTGCAATCCCCCATGCCGCACCGCTCTGAGCCCCTTCCAGAGGGATCCTCCAGCCAGCAACTGTTGCTTGAGCCCCTGGCGGCCTGGCACCTGCCGCTGCTCAGCGATCCAGCCTTTCAGCCCCTGCTGCCCCAGCTGCAGAGGGCCCTGTTGCTCCAGTTGCCCGAGCGTCTGCTGGGGCTGATGCGCAGCGGCGGCCGGCACCGGCCGCCCCAGGTGCTGGTGGCCCGCCAGCACAACGCGCTGCTGGGGTTACTCATCAGCCGCCCACTGAACCGATCGGGCAGCTGCTGGCAGGTGCAGCACCTGCGCATCGCCGCAGCCGGCCAGCACCGCCAGCTCTCTCAGCAGCTGCTGCGCGAGGCGATCCAGAGGGCCCGGGGTGCCACCAGCTGGATCGCCACCAGTTCCAGCCTCGACAACGACCGGTTGGCCGCCCTGCGCGAGCAGGGGTTCCAGCCCCTGCTCACCGAGCGGCTGTGGCGGCTGGAGGCCCCCGGACAGGGCGCCACGGCGAGCCCAGGCCAGGAGGCCGCCAGCGATAGCGGCAGCGAGCCGGCCCTGCGCCCCCTCAACCGACGCACGGCCTGGGCCCTGTTCCAGCTGGAGCAGGCCGCCTGCCCCGCCCAGCTGCGCCAGTTGCTCGATCGCAGCAGCGATGACCTGCTCGACCAGAGCCACCGCCGGGGCTGGATGCTGCTGGACGCTGCACGCAACCAGGCCGTGGCGGGTCTGCGCTGGCTGGGGGACCATCCCGGTGGTGGCCACGACCTGGACCTCCCCGTGCATCCCGGCTGGAGCCATCTGATCGGGCCGGGTACCGAGCGCCTGCTCAGCCAGGCCCAGCAGGCACTGGCCGATGGCGAACCCCTCTGGCTGCGCAGCGATGTGAACGATCACACGCTCGACCGCTGGCTGCAGCGGCGCGGGGCCGAGTCCCGGGGGGAGCGCGTTTTGATGGCCCGCAGCGTCTGGCGGCGCCAGGAGTGTCCCGCCCCGGCCCAGCAGGCGGCCCGGCGACTGGAGGCGATGCTGGAGCAGCTGCAGCCCCGCCGGCGGCCCCTGCCCACGCCCGTCGGGCCCCGCTGAGCCCTTGCGCCGGCCCCGACCCCGCTCCGCCCTGGCCCTCGACGTGGGCCGCCGCCGCATCGGCCTGGCTGGCTGCGACCCCCTGGGCCTGACGGTCACCCCCCTGCCCGCCCTGGCCCGGGCGGCCTTCAGCGGCGACCTCGGCCTGCTCCTGCCCCTGATCGAGCGCCGCCGGGTGCAGCTGCTGGTGGTGGGTCTACCCCTGGACAGCAGTGGCGGCCCCACCACCCAGGCCCGCCACTGCCGCCGCTACGGCCTGCAGCTGGCGGCCGCCAGCCAGCTGCCGTTGGTGTGGGTGAATGAACACAGCAGCAGTTGGGCCGCCGCCGAGCTGCGGGGCCTGCAGGGCGACCGCAGCGGCGCCCTGGACAGCGCCGCCGCCGCCCTGCTGCTGGAGCAGTGGCTGCTAGAGGGGCCTGAACCGTCTGCGGCCGGCGACCGCTGGGCCGCTGCAGATGGCACATACATCTGAAGCATGGCACCTGACGGTGGGCCCGGCGACCATCGCCAGCGGCAAACGGGACCGCGCTGGTTCATCCTGTGGGAACGCTCACCGAATTCCGAGCTCCGCAGGTGTTTCCATGACTGGCCCGGGCGAACTCCCCACCGATGTGCCCACCGTGCTGGTCAACGACCAGAAGGGCAGGCAGCTGCTCTGCTTCCTGGAGCAACTGATTCCCCTCGATGGCCACGACTACGTGCTGCTCACGCCAGTGGACACGCCGGTGTGCCTGTTCCGCCTTGAGGATGAAGCCGATCCGGAACTGATCGACAGCGTTGACGCCAGCGAACCGATCCTGTCGGTGGCCGACGTGGTGCTGCAGGAGCACGATCTCACCCTGGTGCGCTCCGCCGTGACCCTCACCGTGAGCGGCGAACTGGACGAACCCGAACCGGAGGAGCTCGACGACGAGGACGCCGACGACGATTCGGAAACCTATGAACTGCTGGTGAGCTTCCTGGTCAACGACCAGGAATACGGCCTTTACATTCCGCTAGATCCCTTCTTCGTGGTGGCCCGCATGCAGGGGAACGAGGCCGTGCTGGTGGAAGGCGAGGAGTTCGAGAGGGTGCAGCCGCGCATCGAGGCCGAGCTGGAGGAGCGGGAGGGGCTGGAGTGAACCTGCGCCAGTTGCTCAAACCCGACTGGCTGCTGGACGGCACCCTGGTGGACCTGCCCCTCCAGGAGCTGCTGGATCGACGGATCGCCGCGCTGGTGCTGGATGTGGACCGCACCCTGCTGCCGCGCCTGCACAGCACCCTGCCGCCCAGGATGCTCCGCTGGCTCGAGCAGGCCCGGGGGCAGCTGCCGATCCATCTGCTGAGCAACAATCCGTCCCGCCAGCGCATCGGTGCGGTGGCCCGGGAGCTGGGCGTGCCCTTCACCACCTCCGCCGCCAAGCCCCGCCGCCAGGCCCTGCGCCGCGTGCTCGACGACCTGCAACTCCCTCCCGAGCGTGTGGCCCTGATCGGCGACCGGGTGTTCACCGATGTGATCGCCGGCAACCGGCTGGGGCTGTTCACGATTCTGGTCAAGCCGATCGACCCCCAGGGCCTGCCCTGCCAGCGCGACCACCTGCAGAAGCTGGAAGTGCGCCTGGCCAACTGGATGGGCGGCAGCCTGGGCTGAGATGGCAGAGCCGTCCCGTCAGCCCCGCCGTGTGGTGAAGGTGGGCACCAGCCTGCTGCGGGGGAGCCCCGAGCGCCCCACCGCCGCCGTGATCGCCGATCTGGCCGCCAGCCTCAACCGGGCCTGCCGGCGGGGCGAGGCGATCGCCCTGGTCACCAGCGGTGCCGTGGGCCTGGGCTGCGCCCGCCTGCAGATGCCGACACGCCCCACGGCCGTAGCGGCCCTGCAGGCGGCGGCGGCCGTAGGCCAGGGCCAGCTGATGGGGCTCTACCAGGACGCCTTCGCCGTGCGCGGCCTGCCCGTGGCCCAGGTGCTGCTCACCCGCGGCGACCTGGCCTCCCGGCGGCGCTACCAGAATGCCTGCCGCACCTTGGAACAGCTGCTGGCCTGGGGGGTGGTGCCGATCGTGAACGAGAACGACACCCTGGCCACCGATGAACTGCGTTTCGGCGACAACGACACCCTCTCCGCCCTGGTGGCGGTGGCCGTTGGAGCCGATGAACTGATCCTGCTCACCGACGTGGACCGGCTCTACTCCGGCGACCCGCGCACCGACAGCAGCGCCGAGCCGATCGAGGAGGTGCGCGACCTGGGCGAGCTGGAGCGGCTCAGCTCCGTGGCCAGCGGCGGCGGCCAATGGGGCACCGGCGGCATGACCACCAAGCTGGCGGCGGCGCGGATCGCCACCTCCAGTGGTATCCGCGTGCGGCTGGCCGATGGCCGCGATCCCGCCGTGCTCGACGCCCTGCTGGCCGGCGAGAAACTGGGCACCCTGTTCCAGCCGTCCAGCGCCCCCCTGCCGGACCGCAAGCGCTGGCTGGCCCATGCCCTTCTGCCCAAGGGCGCGCTGCGGCTGGACGCCGGCGCCGAGCGGGCCCTGGTGGAGCGGGGCGCCTCCCTGCTAGCGGTGGGTGTGGTGGCTGTGGAGGGGGACTTCGGCCCCCAGGAGGCCGTGCGACTGCTGGCCGCCGATGGTCGCGAACTGGGCCGCGGCCTGGCTGGTGTGGGCAGCGATGAACTGCGCAACCTGGTGGGTCGGGCCGGCGTGGAGGTGGTGCACCGCGACCAGCTGGCCCTGATCTGATGCCCACCCCAGCCACTGCCTACGATCCGGGGCACCTGAGCCCATTCCGGGATGCGATTCAGCCAACTGCTCGCCCAGCTCAGTGAGGGGCAGGCCGGTGCGCTCCCCGCCCATGTCCCGGCCCAGGACCCCGAACTGAGCGGCGCGGCCGCCCTCGACCAGGCCGGTCCAGGTGACCTGGCCTTCCTGGAGGACGGCCATGCCCTGGCGGCGGCGCTGGCCAGCACCGCCGCTGCCGCCGTGCTGATTCCCGCCCTCAGCGAGGAGAGCGCTGCGCTGCGCCACCAGCTTGAGGCCCGCGGGGTCGCCTGGGTTGCCCTCGCCGATCCACGCCTGGGCTTTGCCGAGGCCCTGGAGCTGCTCTACCCCGCCCCGCCGCCGCCAGCGGGCATCCACCCCAGCGCGGTCGTGCACCCCAGCGCCGAAGTGAGCCCCCAGAGCCATCTGGGCGCCCACGTAGTCGTGGGAGCCGGGGTGCACATTGCGGCCGGCTGCACCCTCCATCCCCACGTGGTGCTCTATGACGACGTGGAGATCGGCCCTGGCTGTGTGCTGCACGCCGGGGCCGTGGTGCATCCCGGCAGTCGCCTGGCCGAGGGCTGTGTGCTCCAGAGCAACGCGGTGATCGGCGGTGAGGGCTTCGGCTTCGTGCCCACCGCCGCCGGCTGGCGGAAGATGCCCCAGACCGGCCGGGTTGTGCTGGAGGCAGGCGTGGAGGTGGGCAGCGGCAGCTGCATCGACCGGCCGGCGGTGGGCGAGACCCGCATCGGCGCCGGCAGCAAGATCGACAACCTGGTGCACATCGGCCATGGCGTATCCACCGGCAAGGGCTGCGCCCTGGCGGCCCAGGTGGGCATCGCCGGCGGAGCCCGCCTCGGCAACGGCGTGATCCTGGCCGGCCAGGTGGGCCTGGCCAACCGGGCGGTGATGGGTGACCGGGCCATCGCCTCCTCCAAGTCGGGCGTGCATGGCGAGGTGGCCGCCGGTGAAGTGGTGAGCGGCTACCCCGCTATCCCCAACCGCCTCTGGCTGCGCTGTGCCGCGGCCTTCAACAAACTGCCGGAGATGGCCCGCGCCCTGCGGGCCCTGGAGAAGCGCAGTCAGGGCTGAGCCGGCACGGCTGGCACCAGCGCTGCCACGTAGCCTCCAGGCCATCCCTTCCTCTGCCCCAGGCTGCCGCAATGACCAGCTACCGGATCACCCTGCTCCCCGGAGACGGCATCGGTCCGGAGATCATGGCCATCGCTCGCCAGCTGCTCGATGCGGTGAGCGGGCGCCACGGCTTCACCCTCAGCTACAACGAACAACCGATGGGCGGTGCCGCCATCGACGCCACGGGCGAACCGCTCCCCGCCAGCACCCTGGAGGCCTGCCGCGCCAGCGACGCCGTGCTGCTGGCCGCCATCGGCTCGCCCCAGTACGACAGCCTGCCCCGGGAGAAGCGCCCGGAGACCGGCCTGCTGGGCCTACGCGCGGGCCTGGGTCTGTTCGCCAACCTGCGGCCGGTGAAGATCATCCCCGCCCTGATAGACGCCTCCACCCTCAAGCGCGAGGTGATCGAGGGGGTGGATCTGCTGGTGGTGCGCGAGCTCACCGGCGGCGTGTACTTCGGCACCCCCAAGGGCCGGGTGGAGGCGGAAGGGCGGGTTCGGGCCTTCAACACCATGGCCTACTTCGACGACGAGATCGACCGGATCGCCAAGGTGGGCTTCGACCTGGCCCAGCAGCGCAGCGGCCGCCTCTGCAGCGTGGATAAAGCCAACGTGCTCGACGTGAGCCAGCTCTGGCGCGACCGGGTGGAGGCCCTGCACGCCGCCAGCTACCCGGGCGTGGAGCTCAGCCACATGTACGTGGACAACGCCGCCATGCAGCTGGTGCGCAACCCCCGCCAGTTCGACGTGCTGCTCACCAGCAACCTCTTCGGTGACATCCTCAGCGACGAGGCCGCCATGCTCAGCGGCTCGATCGGCATGCTGCCCTCGGCCTCCCTGGGGTCCGGCGGCCCGGGCCTGTTCGAGCCGATCCACGGCTCCGCCCCCGACATCGCAGGCCAGGACAGGGCCAATCCGATGGCCATGGTGCTCAGCGCCGCCATGCTGCTGCGCATCGCTCTGCAGCAGGAGGCCGCCGCCGCCGCCCTGGAGGCCGCCGTCGACCGGGTGCTGGCGGCGGGCTACCGCACCGGCGACCTGATGGCCGAGGGCTGCATCCAGCTGGGCTGCCGCGCCATGGGCGACCAGCTGCTGGCAGCCCTGGAGGCCTGAGCTCTGTCCAGGGCGTAACGGTCCGAGGCGCACCTGCCGGGTCCGGTCCCGCGACCTGCCAAACTCAGCTGCGGTTTTTCTCCCCCTGCGCCGATGTCGAAGCGTCACCCGGTTGTTGCCGTCACCGGTTCTTCCGGCGCGGGCACCAGCACCGTGAAGCGGGCTTTCGAGTACATCTTCACCCGCGAGGGCATCACCCCGGCCGTGGTGGAGGGTGACAGCTACCACCGCTACGAGCGTGGCCCGATGAAGGAGGCCATGGCCACCGCCCTGGCCAAGGGGGAGAACTTCTCCCACTTCGGCCCGGAGGCCAACCTGTTTGACAAGCTCGAGGAGCTGTTCAAGGCCTACGGCGAAACCGGCAGCGGTGAGAAGCGCTACTACCTCCACTCCCTGGAGGAAGCGGCAGAGCACAACGGTCGCCTGGGTACCGACCTGGCCCCCGGCCAGTTCACCCCCTGGGAAGCGATCCCCAGCGGCACCGACCTGCTCTTCTACGAGGGTCTGCACGGCGGCGTAAAAGGCGACGGCTACGACGTGGCCGGTCTGGTGGACCTGCTGATCGGCGTGGTGCCGATCACCAACCTGGAGTGGATCCAGAAGATCGCCCGCGACAACGCCGAACGCGGCTATTCGGCCGAGGCCACGGTGGACACCATCCTGCGCCGCATGCCTGATTACATCAACCACATCTGCCCGCAGTTCAGCCGCACCGACATCAACTTCCAGCGGGTGCCCACGGTGGACACCTCCAACCCCTTCATGATCCGGAACATCCCCACCCCGGATGAGTCATTCGTGATCATCCACTTCCGCAAGGGGGCCCGCGAGAAGTGGGGGATCGACTTCCCCTACCTGCTCGACATGATCCATGACTCCTTCATGTCCAGCCCCACCTCGATCGTGGTGAACGGCGGCAAGATGGGCTTCGCCATGGAGCTGATCCTCACGCCGATCATCCACCGCATGATCGAAGAGAAGAAGAAGCTGTCCTGATCGTTTTCGGCCCTTCGCCGTGCTTCGGCACGGCTTCTGTGCCTTATCGGGCCTAAGCTCGGCAAAACGGGGATGATGACTGAATCATTGCCCGCATTCGCTGCATCGGCCCATCAACCCGATCCCCGCCACCGCTGATCCCCCGCCCGACCCCGTCGTCGGCCGGGGGATCGCGTCTGAGGGAGGTGAGGCCCCAAGAGCGGCGACCCTTCCGGGTGAGACGCCCTCCGCGGCAGCTCCGCGCACCGCTCCGGCGGTGATCCTCCCTGGGGAGCGCCGGGCCAACGCCCGCGGCAGTGAAGCCCCACCCAGTGCCTGTGCC
>JBBASN010000121.1:0-7237 GCA_040399225.1 Prochlorococcaceae cyanobacterium
TCGGCCTCGGCCAGGGCGGTGCGGGAGCTGGGGCTCCAGTGCACCGGCTTGAGGCCCCGGTAGATGTGGCTAGCCAGCGCCATGGCGCCAAACACGCCGATCTGGGCGGCCTCGTAGCGCTTCTGCAGGGTGAGATAGGGGGTGTCCCAGTCGGCCCAGATGCCCCAGCGTTGGAAACCCACCTTCTGGCCCTCAACCTGCTCCAGGGCATAGGCGTGGGCCTTCTGGCGCAGGCCCAACGGCGTGAGTTCGTCTCGCTCGCTGGATTTCAGGCCCTGCAGCACTTTGAGCTCGATCGGCAGGCCGTGGCAGTCCCAGCCCGGCACGAAGCGGGCCCGCTTGCCCTGCAGCAGGGCGGTCTTGTTGATGATGTCCTTGAGGATCTTGTTGAGGGCATGGCCCACGTGCAGGGCCCCGTTGGCGTAGGGCGGCCCGTCGTGCAGGGTGAAGGTGTCGCCGGGATTCTGCTGGCTGAGCCGCTCGTAGATCCGCTGCTCAGCCCAGAACGCCTGGATCTCCGGCTCACGCACCTTGGCGTTGGCCCGCATGCCGAAGCCGGTCTGCAGCAGGTTGAGCGTGTCCTTGTAGGACGGTTGCTCGGACGCGGCGGGCGCAGAGCTGGCGGTCACGGCGCCGGGGGCAGCAATGGGCGATTATCCCGCTTCGCTGGTTGGGGCTGGGGCCCCTTCGCCCTCGGCGGCGGTGATCAGCTCGTCGAGTTCCGTGAACGATGTCACCACCGCAGCCGGTGTTGCCCCCGTGTCGGTGGGCCCCGCCGCGGGTTCAGGACGCACCCAGCGCTTGCCGCTCCCCTTGGGCTGCCTGCGTTCCCGCAGCCAGGCGAGGAGGCCCTGGCTGGCCTGGGTCACCAGGGCGGGCAGCCGGGTTGCGGTGGCGCTGAACTGCTGCAGGGCGGTCTGCCAGCGTTCCGGCGACCACAGACGTTGCTGCTCCTGCTCGCTGAGCTGTCGCCAGCGCGCCTGGGCCACTTCCACGCTCAGGCGGCCGATCAGCAGGCCGCCGCAGAGCACGCCCAGCATCGGCGCCCCCCGCAGCCGCTCGGCACTGGTCACCAGCACCAGCCCCAGCAGCAGCACCACGGCTCCCCACACGGCATCGCGGGCCCGGCTCAGCTCCGGCAGCAACAGGGGCAGCAGCAGCGCCGCCAGGCCGATCACCAGGGCCAGGGCACCTCCCAGAATCGCCAGCATGGCCTTCAGCGGATCAGCCCCATTCTGGGCCGGTGCCTAGAGTTCAGCCGCTGCCCATCTGGCGGAATTGGTAGACGCGCTGGTTTTAGGTACCAGTGGCTTCGGTCGTGGGGGTTCAAGTCCCCCGGTGGGCATTCACTGCTTCAGCTGCGCTCCCGGCCGGATCGGACCCTTGCCTAAGTTGCAGGTCGTTTCGGCCTCGGTGGGTTCACCGGCTTCATGTCTCAGGCTTCGGTTGCAGCTCCGCACCGCTCGGTGCCCCGGGAGTTCCTTGACCCCCCAGGGCCTTGGAACCCCACGGTGGGGCTGTTCCTGATCGGCTACGGCCTGGCCGCCCTCACCATCTGGGGCTGGTTTGTGGGCCAGTGGCCCCTGCCGGTGCTGCTGCTCACCGGCTTTCTGGCGCTCCATCTGGAGGGCACGGTGATCCACGACGCCTGCCACAACGCCGCCCACCCCAACCGCTTCTGGAATGCATGCATGGGCCATGGGGCGGCCCTGCTGCTGGGCTTTTCCTTCCCTGTGTTCACCCGGGTGCATCTGCAGCACCACGCCCATGTGAACGATCCCAGGAACGACCCCGATCACATCGTGAGCACATTCGGGCCCCTGTGGTTGATCGCACCCCGTTTCTTCTATCACGAGGTGTTCTTCTTTCGCCGCCGCCTCTGGCGCCGCTATGAGCTGTTGGAGTGGGGCATAGCCCGCGGAGTGTTCATTGCCATCGTGATCGCTGCGGCCCGCTATGGATTCCTGCCCTTTGTGTTCAATTGCTGGTTTGCCCCGGCCCTGATGGTGGGTGTGACCCTGGGCCTGTTTTTCGACTATCTGCCCCATCGCCCCTTCCAGTCGCGCAATCGCTGGCACAACGCCCGGGTGTATCCCGGCCGCTTGATGAACCTGCTGATCATGGGTCAGAACTATCACCTGGTGCACCACCTCTGGCCCTCCATCCCCTGGTTTGAGTACCAGCCCGCTTATCAAGCTACCAAGCATCTCCTCGATGCCAAGGGCTCGCCGCAGCGTCTGGGATTGTTTGAATCCCGCAGCGATGGTTTCAACTTCCTCTACGACATCCTGCTGGGGGTGCGCAGCCACAAGAAGCGCCGCAGTCGCCTCAGGCCCCTGGCTGCCCTGATGCCGTCCCGCCATGCCCGCCGCCGGGTTCTGCACCTGCTGCACCGCACGGCGGTCTCGCCCCAGCGCTGAGCCGGTTCAACCCTGCTCGCCCAGGATGCGGGGCACTCGGAAGAAATCCCCCTCCCGCTGGGGCGCCAGGTCGAGCAATTGCTCGCGCACGGGGGTGGGCTCGATCCGGTCGTCCCGGGTCACGTTCACCACTTCCACGGCTCGCGTGGTGGCGGGAACGCCCTCGGTGTCCACCGCTTCCAGGTGGGCCACGTACTCCAGGATCCGCTCAAGCTGGCCGGTGTAGGTGACGATCTTCTCCTCCGGCAGGTCGAGGCGGGCCAGCTGGGCCACCTTGCGCACGTCCTCGGCGGTGATCTTGCTCATGCGGCGGCTTGGGTTGCAGAGATGGAAATCGAAACTAACCCTCCTTCGGCTCAGGCCGCCTGCCCGGCGTCCTCAGCCAGGAACCGCTGCAGATCCTGGCTGAGCGCCGTGGCGGCCACGTCCAGAAAGCGGGCGCCATGCTCCGGCTGGGCCAGGAAGGGGTCGGAGCCCATCCGTCCATCCGGATGGCGGCGGCGGAAGTCCGCCGGGCCGTGGATCGGGCCCGCGGCTGCGGGTTCGGGCAGGGGACGCTGCTTCTCCAGCAGGCTTGGTTCGAGGTGCAGGGTGATGGCGATCTCACTGGGGGTGGCGTGGTGGCCTTCGCGATCGCCATAGAGCTCGCGGGCCAGGTTCACGGCCGCTCCGGCCATGAACCAGTTGGCCAGGCGGCAGCGCAGCCGCCCCGCCTGGGGCAGGCCCCGACCGCTGGCCGTGGCATAGGCCTGGGCAAAGGCGGCCTTGGTGGTGGCGATGTTGCCGCCGTGGCCGTTGATGAAGAAGATCCGCTCAAAGCCGTGCCCCGCCAGCGACAGCACCAGGTCGTGCACCACCGCCAGCAGGGTGGCCGGCTGCAGGCTGATCGTGCCGGCAAAGCCGAGGTGGTGCTCCGCCATGCCGAAGGCCTGGGCCGGGGTCACCAGCACGCCGCAGCGGCGTCCCACCTCCAGGGCCACGGCCTCGGCGGTGAGGGCATCGGTGCCGATGGCGCCGGTGGGGCCGTGCTGCTCGGTGGAGCCCAGGGGCACGATCACCCCCTTGCAGCGGCTGAGGTACTCCTCCACTTCGGGCCAGCTGCGCAGCTGCAGGCGGATCGCTTCGGTGTCGCAGGCCATGGGGGCGGGATGGAAGGGACGGGCTAAAGCCAACGGATCATTCTGAACAGCAGCACCCTGGTGGGTGCTGCCTAGAGTTGCTGCAGCGAGCTGAGCCCGTGGCGACCATGCTGCACCGCAAGCTCTATCAGTTCTGTGCCGAGCGCCGCCCGGTGTGGGTGTTTCTACGCGACCAGCATCGCTGGATCGAAGAGGCTTTGGTGGTGGAGATCGAGGGGGATCTGGTCACCCTCCGCTACGACGCCGAGGACGACGACGAGAGCCACAGCTGGGAGGAGAGCGTGCGGCTCGACTCGATCGGTGCCGTGAGCACGCGCCTCTCCTATGTGTGCCGCAGCCCGAGTGAGGAGCTGCCCACCGCCGATGACTGCCCGGAGGCCGAGCGGCTCAGTGGCTGAGGGCCAGGTTCAGTGGGCCGTGCCGTTGCCGTCGTAATCGTCGCTGTCGTAGTAGCCGCCCTTGGTGCCGAAGAACAGGGTGGCCAGCACGAACAGGCCACTGCCGAACACCAGAACGGTGCCCAGGTTGAAACCGCTGCTTTCCATGGGCCTCAGTCCTCCGTGTCGTGGATGCTGGTGATCCGCCAATTCTCCCAGGCCTGCAGGGCATTGGTGAACTCCTCGGCCGTGATCGTGAAGCCGGCGGCCGCGGCAATGGTCACCACATCCGCATCCGGGGCCTTGAGGCGCGCTTCCAGCTCAGGATCGTCGAAGGCGGCTTTGAGCAGACCCTGCAGCCCGGATGCAGACATGGAAAGGGGAAGACGGATGCCATCGTGATAGCCCCCTTTGGCCGCCTTGTCAGCGGCTGTTGCGCTGCGTGGGTCACGGCCTGTCACAACCCACCAACCTGCCGGCCCTCCCCCGCCGCTTCTTCGCCCGCCCTGCCGAGCGGGTTGCCCCCGAGCTGATCGGTTGCCTGCTGGTGAAGCGCCAACCCGTTGGCGACCTGCTCTGGGGCGTGATTGTGGAGACGGAGGCCTACAGCCAGAGCGAGCCCGCTTGCCATGGCTTCCGCAGGCGCAGCCCCAGCAACGAAACCCTGTTCGGGGCGCCAGGGCGTTTTTACGTGTATGTGAGCTACGGCATCCACCACTGCGTGAATGTGGTGACCCATCGGGCCGAGTGGGCCAACGGCGTGTTGCTGCGGGCGGCTGTACTGCCCGGGGAGCCGGAACGGGTGGCCGCAGGCCCGGCGCTGCTGGCGCGGCGGTTCAGCATCGACCGCGGTGATGACGGCCGCCCAGCCGATCCGGATCAGGGGCTGTGGCTGGCGCCACGCCCGGAACACCTCGCCGGCCTCGGCCCCGGGGATCTGGTGCAGACCGGCCGCATCGGCATCAGCCGGGGCCAGGAGCTGCCCTGGCGCTGGTATCTGCGGGCCAGCCGCAGTGTGAGCCGGCGGGCCCGGGGCGACCGCCAGCCAGCCGCGCCGGAGGGTGCCTGGTCCAGCCCCTCCCACTAGCCTGAAGCTGTTACCACCGGCGTGCCTTGAGCAACTGGAGTCACCGCCATGTGATCGATCTGGCGGCCTTCTCGCTCGCGGACTTCGCCACCGTGCTGGAGCTGGCCCAGCGCTTCCGGGTGATGCCCACGGCCGGCGCCCGCAAACTGCCGGCCCTGCAGGGCCGGCTGATGACCAGCCTGTTCTTCGAACCCAGCACCCGCACCCGCAGCAGCTTCGAGCTGGCGGCCAAGCGGCTGTCGGCCGATGTTCAGAATTTCGCGCCCTCGTCCAGTTCCCTGAGCAAGGGTGAGAGCCTGCTCGACACCGCCCGCACCTACGTGGCGATGGGGGCCGAACTGCTGGTGGTGCGCCACCGCTGCGCCGGCGTGCCCCAGGGCCTGGCCGAGCAGCTCGACGCTGCCGGTGAGCGGGTGGCCGTGCTCAATGCCGGCGATGGCCTGCACAGCCACCCCAGCCAGGGTCTGCTCGATCTGTTCACCCTGGCCCGTCACTTCAACCCCGAGGCGCCCACCCCCGAGGCCCTGCGCGGCAGGCGGGTGGTGATCGTGGGCGATGTGCTGCACTCCCGGGTGGCCCGCTCCAACCTCTGGGCCCTCACCGCCTGCGGCGCCGAGGTGGTGCTGTGTGGGCCGCCCACCCTGCTGCCGGACTGTTTCGCGGCCTTCGTGGCGGCACCGCCGCCGGGGCAGAGCAGGGATCCAGTGGCAGAGCGGGGGCCGGTGAGGCTGGTGCGCAGCCTGGAGGAGGCCCTGCCCGGCGCCGATGCGGTCATGACGCTGCGGCTGCAGAAGGAGCGCATGCACCAGCATCTGCTCACGTCGCTGGCCAGCTACCACGCCCAGTTTGGGCTGAGCCACGTGCGGCTGGCCCTCTGTGGTCGGCCTGTGCCGGTGTTGCATCCGGGTCCGGTGAACCAGGGGGTGGAGCTCAGCGGGGCCTTACTGGCGGATCCGCAGCTGAGCCTGGTGGAGGAGCAGGTGCGCAACGGCATTCCGGTGCGGATGGCCTTGCTCTATCTGCTGGCGGGGGGGCTCACAACAGCTTGAAGCCGTCTAGCAAGAGTCCGTAGAGCAGGCCGATCCGGGCCATGTCCAGCAGCTGCAGCGGCAGCCGGTCGCCCTGGCGCCGGCGCAGTCGGCCCCGGGCCCGCACGGCCCATTCCATCGTGAGCACGCACAGCAGGGCACCGATCGGATCGATCTGGCCGATCTGGCCGGCAATGGAGGCCACCACGCCCCCCAGGGAGAAGCTCAGCAGCAGGGTGATCAGCTGCAGAGACCAGCGTCGCCACGGATTGCTCGCCCAGCGCACCAGCTGGTCGCCGGCGTTCACCAGCTGCCGCTGGAAGCGGGTCTGCTGGAAGTCAGGCCGCCGCTGGGAGGAGCGTTCCAGGCTGGAGGTCATGCCGGTGGGCGATCGCATCGCCTGGGGACTGGCTGCTCGGGGAAGGGGGTGGCAGGGTCAGGAAAGAGGTGATCCCCATCACCCGGCCCGGCCCTGCCGACAACTGTCTACACCATCTCTGGAGTTTCGGCAGCTAAATACCGCTACAGATAGGGGATCCCAATAAAAAAGCCCGGAGCTCGAGGCTCGGGCCGGGTGATGGGGACTCCGCAAGCAAAGCGCTGAGGATCTGCTGCGGCAAGGGGGGCGGGCCGTTTTGGAGAGCGTCCCAGCGGGGCCTTGACGACACTGGCTGGCGTCTCAGCCCTTGATCTCAGCCCTCGCTGTCCTTCTTGCGGCTGGTCTTGCCCTCCAGCAGCTCCAGCAGAGCTTCCATCTGGGCCATCACACCCCGCACCTCGCCGGCCTCCGGCAGGAGGCCGTCATCCATCACGCCCTGATGCATTTCCCGGAGTTCCTGGCGGATGTAACGGAGGTGGCTCACCACCTGTTCGCGTTTCGACTGCGACATGAAGGAGGTTCAAGGTTGCTTCCCTTTTACCCCATCAGCGGTCTATGCCTGGCCGAACCGGGCCTTGGCCTGCTCGTAGAAGGCCTCGTCGATGGTCTGCAGGTTGGCTTCCAGGGCCAGGCTTTCGATGCGTCGGCGTACGGCCGGCCTCACAAAAAAGGGAATCTCCTTCAGACGGGCCTGGGCAGCCTCTGTCCAGTTCATCGCTTGCCAGGTCGGAGCCTGGTTTTCTCAAGACAGGATGGAGAATAGGGGACTCGAACCCCTGACCTCTGCGGTGCGATCGCAGCGCTCTA
>JBBASN010000122.1:0-6972 GCA_040399225.1 Prochlorococcaceae cyanobacterium
GGCCTCGGCCAGGGCCAGGTTGGCCTGCTCGCGGATCTCGGGCAGGAATTCACTGTCGTCGTCGAACACCAGGCCGCCGGTGTCGACCACCTTGAAGGTGCGATCCCCCCAGTAACCCTCTTGATAGGTGCGATCGCGGGTCACGCCCGGCTCGTCGTGCACGATCGCCTCGCGGCTGCGGCAGAGGCGATTCACCAGGGTGGATTTGCCCACGTTGGGGCGGCCGATGATCGCCACTGTGGGAAGCGCCAAATCGTCTGTTACCCGAACCTGCCTGTCATGACCCTACCGATGCACCCCACCACGGATCACTGCCTGGGATAAAACCGGCGGGAAACCCCCTGGATGGCCGACCCATGCCACCCGTTCGTAGCGAGACGACGTGAGGCACTGCTGACGGTGTCCAAAGGAGGCGGCAGCGTTGCGTGAGATCGACCTACGCCACTCTTACGACCACCACCCCTACGACATGGTTGAGCCCCTGAGGCTGAAGGCCCAGCCGCACCAAACTGCGGACTCCTTGCCAAAGCTGCACGCTGCCATGGCCAACCCTTCCTTTCTGGATCGCCGTTCGCCTGTGTTTGCCGGGCGTGCCATGGCCAGCTCCAGCTCTCCCCTGGTGACCCGGGTGGGCCTGCGGGTGCTGGAGCAGGGTGGCAACGCTGCCGATGCCGCCGTGGCCATGGCCGGCATGCTGGCGCTGGCCGAACCGATGATGAGCGGCCTGGGCGGCGACACCATGGTGCTGGTGTGGTCGGCGAACGAGCAGCGGGTGTTTGGCCTCAATGGCAGCGGCCGAGCCCCGAGCGGCGCCAGCCTCGAGCGGATCGGGCCAGTCCCGGTGATGCCGGAGCACGGTGCGACCTCGGTCACAATTCCCGGTGCCGTGGATGGTTGGTGCGCGCTGCTGGAGCGCTTCGGCACCCGGTCGCTGCAGCAGCTGTGGGAGCCGGTGATCGCCTACGCGCGCGAGGGCTACCCGGTGGGCGAGTCGATCGCGGGCTTCTGGGGCCTTGGCGCTGCGTTGATGGGGCAGAGCGCATCGGCCCAGCTGCGGGAGGCTTTTCTGCCCAACGGCACCGCCCCGCAGCCCGGTCAGCTGATGCGCCTGCCGCAACTGGCCGACACGCTGGAGCGCGTGGCCCGGGAGGGCCGCCAGGGCCTCTACGAAGGGGCCGTGGCCGAGGCGATCGCCAGCACGATCAGCTCAGGCGGTGTGCCCACCAGCATGGCGGACGTGGCCGCCCAGCAGCATGCTGCCGAGTGGGTGGAGCCCCTCAGCGTGGGCTTCCGCGGCCGAGAGGTGCTGGGGATGCCGCCCAATTGCCAGGGGGTGGTGGCGCTCCATGCCCTCGGCATCCTCGATGGCCTGCCCCTGGCCTCGATGGATGAGGCGGAGCGGCTGCACCACCAGATTGAGGCGATCCGCCTGGGCTTCGAGCTGGCGATCGATGTGGTGGGCGAGCCCACCCCCGCGATGCTGGAGCAGCTGCGGCAAGAGCTCAGCCCGGACGGCCTGGCCGCCGCCCGCAGCCGCATCACGGCCCAGGCACGGCCGGCCACCCGGCCCCAGGGCGGGAATTCAGGCGATACCAGCTACGTCTGCGCGGTGGACGGCGAGGGCAACGCCGTGTCGCTGATGACCAGCATCAGCGGACTGTTCGGCTCCGGGCTGGTGGCGGGCAACACGGGCGTGCTGCTCAACAACCGGGCGGCCCAGTTCGCCAGCCTGCCGAGCCATCCCAACGCCCTGGCGCCCAGCCACCGCCCGCGCCATTCGATCCTGCCGGCGATGGTGCTGCGCGATGGGCTGCCGGAATTCGTGATGGGCGTGATCGGTGGCAACGCCCACCCCCAGGGGCTCACCCAGATCCTGGTGAACGCCCTCGACCTGGGCATGAATCCCCAGCAGGCCGTGGATGCCCCCCGCTTCAAGCTGATCATGCAGAGCGGGGCCGTGCACATCGATCCGCAGTTCAATCCAGACGTGGGCCACGAGCTCGTGGCCCACGGCCATCAGCTCGGCGATTCCTATGGCTTCGTCGGCTTCAAGGGGGGCGCCCAGATGGTGCGCCTCCATCGCGATGCAGCCGGCCAGTGCACCAGCCTGGAGGCCGGCGTGGATCACCGGCTCGATGGGGTGGCCCTGGGCTTCTGAGCTGGAAGGGCCTACGGCCGGCCTGGGGATTGACCTTTGGTTGAGCCGGCGGGTGAGCAGCATCGGCGAACAAAAGGAGGTGATCAATCCAGCTTCAGGGAACGTTCCATGACCTGAGTCAGTGCTCGACGCGCTCGACGCAGCAGCCAGGGCACGGATGCCAGCGTGGCCCCGGAGCCACTGCAGAACGGCAACCGGGGCCCCTGGCCGGCCCGCGCCATGAAGTTCACCGCTGTAGCAACAGAAAGTTGGCATGCGTGGGGGGAGTGGGTGGTGCTGCTGGGGGAGTGACCGGCAGCTACCGCACCGGCAGGTCGCCTGGATGTCCCGCCACCGGATCGGCCGGGGCCGGCAGCAGCGGCGGCAGGGGCCCCGTCCCCGGCAGGGGCTCACCCCGCTCCGCCAGGTGGGCCAGCAGCCAGTTCACGGCGGTGGCGCGGCGGGTGCGGCGCGGATACAGCTCGCCGATCCGGTAGCCCGCAAAACCCAGCTGCTGCTTGAGCAGCTGCTTGTGCTCCTTGGCAATAGAACGGGTGAGGGCCACCGCGGGCGGCCGCTCGGCGATGAACTGGGGCTCGATCGGGAAGGACTCCCGCCAGGCAGCGCCGGTGGCCGGGCCCGCGCTCCAGCTGCCCGCGCCATCGGGCCCATAGCCCAGGCGCGGCCAGATCAGTTCACACACGAAGCGATCACTGAAGCGATCAGCCAGCACCGCCTCCAGCAGTGCCCGGCTGAGGGGGTAGGGAACCGGAGTGGCGGCGGCCTGCGCGGGAGCCATCGGCCTGGAGCACAACAAACACCGCGCCATGTTGGCCCGCAACGGCAGAACAGCGACCCATGCGGCATCCTCAGGGCCAGGTGAGGAGGGGAGAGCCGGATGCCGTCGCTGCAGATGGCCATGCTGCTGGCCGGCGTGCTGCTGCTGATCGGCATCACCTCCAGCAAGTTCTCGGCCCGGCTGGGCATCCCCGTGCTGGTGCTGTTCCTGGCCGTGGGCATGCTGGCGGGCTCCGAGGGCATCGGCCGCATCCCCTTCGAGAACTACGCCCTGGCCAACAGCGCCGCCAGTGTGGCCCTGGCCCTGATCCTGTTCGACGGCGGCCTGCGCACCTCCCTCGATGCGGTGCGGATGTGCTGGCGGCCGGCCCTGTCCCTGGCCACCCTGGGGGTGCTGCTCACCTCCCTGCTCACCGGCCTGGCGGCCAGCTGGGGGCTGGGGCAGCCCCTGCTGCAGGGGCTGCTGCTGGGCAGCATCGTGGGCTCCACCGACGCGGCTGCTGTGTTTGCCGTGCTGCGCACTGGCGGCATCCAGCTGCCGGAGCGCCTCAGCGCCACCCTCGAGGTGGAGAGCGGCTCCAACGACCCGATGGCGATCTTCCTCACCGTTGGGTTGATCGGCCTGATCCAGGGCCAGGCGGGCGGCGAGGCGGGTGGCGCCTGGGAGCTGCCGCTGCTGTTCGTGGGCCAGTTCGGGGTCGGCACCCTGGTGGGCCTCGGCACCGGCCGGCTGGCCTCCTTGGCCGTGAACCGGATCAACCTCGACGCCCCGGGGCTCTACCCGCTGCTGGTGATGGCCTTCGGCCTGGTGAGTTTCGGCCTGGCGGCCGTGCTCGGGGGCAGCGGCTTTCTGGCGGTGTACGTCGCCGGCATCGTGCTGGGCAGCAGTCCGATCGTGTTCCGCCGCGGCATTTTCCTGTTCCACGACGCCGCCGCCTGGCTGAGCCAGATCGTGCTGTTCGTGATGCTGGGGCTGCTCAGCTTTCCCAGCCGCCTCGGCGACGTGGCCGGCGAGGGGCTGCTGATCGCCCTCGTGCTGATCCTGGTGGCGCGGCCGATCGCCGTGCTGATCGCCGCGTCCGGCTTCGGCTTCCGGCCCCGGGAGCTGGCCCTGCTCTCCTGGGTGGGTCTGAAGGGGGCTGTGCCGATCACCCTGGCCACCTTCCCGCTGCTGGCCGGCGTGCCCAACAGCCAGGTGATCTTCAACGCCGTGTTCTTCGTGGTGCTGATCTCGGCCATCAGCCAGGGCTGGTCGCTGCCACTGGTGGCCCGCTGGCTGCGGCTGAGCCGGCCCGCCGATCCCACCCCGCCGCTTTCGGTGGAGATCAACGCCCTGCGCCACCTCGATGGCGAGATCGTCGACTACACCGTGCCACCGGGTGCCGCGATCGCCGGCCTGATGCTGCGGGAACTGGCCCGTCCCGACGGCCTGGTGGTGACCCTGGTGCTGCGTGACGAACAAGTGATCATGCCCCGCGGGGCCACGGCCCTGCAGCCTGGCGACCACGTGTTCGTAGCCCTGCGCGGGCAGGTGAAACCGCTGGTGGACCGGCTGTTCGCCCCGGCAGATGCCCTGCCGCCGCTGCCTTCCCCCTGCCGGTTGCAGTTCCCCGCGTACACCACCCGGGCCCAGCTCAAGCGCTTCTTCGCCCTCCAGGAGGCCCTGCCGGCGGCCAGCGGCGCGGAAACCCTTGGCCGCGTCCTGGAGCGAGCCCAGCACAGGGGTGATCCAGAGGCCCGCATCGGTCCGCTCTTGATCGGCCCCGGTCCAAACGACGAGGTGGTCGCGGTGCAAACCCTTCAGGCCGCCCGTTGAAGCTGCAACTCCAGCAGGTCGTCCACGATCAGCTCGGCGGCCCGCTCGGCGGCATCGAGGAACGGCAGCAGGGTGCGCTGGGCCCCCAGGAATTCCAGCTTGGCCACCTCGGCCTCGTCGTGGGCGGTGGCGATGAAATGGCCCTGAAAACCGGCCGCCTGCAGGCCGTGGTGGATGGCCGTGTTCGACTCCAGCGACGGCAGGGTGCTCACCACCACCGTGGCCGAGGAGAGCGGCAGGGAGGCCGTGAATTCCGGATCCTCCGAATCGCCATACTGCACGGGCAGGCCCTGGGCCGCCGCCAGGCGCAGGGCCTGGGGATCGAAGTCGATGCCGAGAATCGAGAGGTTGTGGGGCTGCAGCTGGCGGTGGATGGCGCTGCCGAACCGGCCCAGGCCCAGCAGGATCACATCCACCCGGGCCGGCCCGCTGGTGCTGCCGCCCAGTTCACTGAAGGGGGTCGCCCGCTCGAACAGGCGCAGCGGTTCCTTCAGCCAGCGGTAGAGCCGCTCCGATCCAAGGATCATGTAGGTGGAGAGGGCAATGGTGATCACCCCCACCAGGGTGATCAGGCTCACCTCCCCTTCTCCCAGCTGGCCCAGCTGCAGGCCCAGGGCCGCCAGGATCAGCGAGAACTCCGAGATCTGGGCCACGGTGAGGCCCGCGAGCAGTCCGGTGCGGCGCCGGTAGCCCATCGCCCCCATGATCGCCACCACGATCAGCGGGTTGCCCACCAGCACGAAAACGGAGAGCACCAGGGCGGGGCCGAGCTGCAGGCCGGCGGCCGACACATTCAGGCCGGAGCCCAGGTCGATGAAAAAGAACAGCAGCAGGAAATCGCGCAGACCCGTGAGCCGGGAGGCGATCGCCTCGCGGTAGGCGGTGGAGGCAATCGACACGCCCCCCAGAAACGCTCCCACCTCCTTGCTGAAGCCCACCACGTCGGCCAAGGCCGCCAGTCCCACCGCCCAGGCCACGGCAAACAGCACCAGCAGTTCCTGGTTCTGCGCCAGGCGGCCCAGCAGCGGCGGCATCACCCAGCGCATGGTGGCCGCGGTGCCCAGCACGAAGGCGCTGCCCACCAGCAGCAGCCGGATCGCCTGGCCGGCGATCCCTCCGCCCCCTTCCAGGTTGAAGGAGGTGAGCAGAATCATCGCGAGGATCACAGCGATGTCCTGCACCACCAGAAAGCCCACGGCGATGCGGCCGTGCAGGGAATCGATCTCCCGCTTATCGGAGAGCAACTTCACGATGATGATCGTGCTGGAGAAGGTGAGGCACACGGCGATGTAGAGCGCCGGCACCGCCGCATACCCCAGCCCGAGGGCAATCAGAAAGCCGAACAGCGAGGTGAACACGATCTGGCCCAGCCCCGTGGCCAGGGCCACCGGCCCCACCGAGCGGATCAGGCCCACGTCGAGCTTGAGGCCCACCACAAACAGCAGCACCGCAATGCCCACGCTGGAGAGCAGCTTCAGCTCGCTCCCGCCGGACACCCAGTTGAGCGCCGCAGGGCCCACCAGGATGCCGGCCGCGATGTAGCCGATGATCAGCGGCTGGCGCAGCTTCAGCGCCACCACGCCGATCACCCCGGCCAGCATCAGGATGGCGGCCAGCTCGTGAAACACGGTGCTGAAGGTCATCGGGCCCGCTGCGAATTGGCTGCCTGCACCCTAAAGATCGCTCCCCCGAACGTCCCCGCCGAACACACCTGCATCGCTCCACGTTCGGCTCTTCCCTCCTCCTGACGCCACCCTGCATCGCCGCCGGCATGCCCCTCCTGCCCGCCCCCACCGAGTCCCCGCCTTGGGCGCTGGAGCTGGCCGGCAACGGCAGCCCGCGGCGGCTGCGCTGCCGGGTGCTGCAGTCGCCGCTGGCGGGGGTGAGCGACCGCATCTTCCGCGGCCTGGTGCGCCGCTGGGCCCCCGATGCCCTGCTGTTCACCGAGATGGTGAACGCCACCAGCCTGGAGCTGGGCCATGGGCGCCAGAAGGTGGAGGAGCTGGCCGCAGAGGCGGGGCCCATCGGCGTGCAGCTGTTCGATCACCGGCCAGCCGCCATGGCCGAGGCGGCCCGCCGCGCTGAAGCCGCCGGCGCCTTCCTGATCGACATCAACATGGGTTGCCCGGTGAGGAAGATCGCCAGGAAGGGCGGCGGCAGCGGCCTGATCCGCGACCCCGAGCTGGCGGCCCGGATTGTGGAGACCGTGGCGGCGGCGGTG
>JBBASN010000123.1:0-6936 GCA_040399225.1 Prochlorococcaceae cyanobacterium
GCGCTTGTAGCTCAGCGGATTAGAGCATCTGACTACGGATCAGAGGGTCGGGAGTTCGAATCTCTCCAGGCGCGTTTTCATTCACCTCCTGCAGCACCTAAGCCCTGCAGCACCAGGATCGGGTTCTGAGGATTGCGGCCTTCGCCGCACCGGATCATCCCCACCGGGCTGGCCCCTGGATGGGCCTGACGGCCAGGGCTGAACAGCTCAGATCGCCCGCGCTTCCTTACGATTCCCTTCAGCACGCTCCCGCATTCCCGTACCGATGGCCGATCTCGCCGCGACCAATCAGCCCCTTTCGGCCGGTGATCCCGCCATCGCGGCCCTGATCGGCAAGGAGCTGGAACGCCAGCAGACCCATCTCGAGCTGATCGCCTCCGAGAACTTCGCCTCCCGGGCCGTGATGGAGGCCCAAGGCTCGGTGCTCACCAACAAGTACGCCGAGGGTCTGCCGTCGAAGCGCTACTACGGCGGCTGTGAGCACGTCGACGCGATTGAGGAACTGGCGATTGAGCGGGCCAAGCAGCTGTTTGGCGCCGCCTGGGCCAACGTGCAGCCCCACAGCGGCGCCCAGGCCAACTTCGCCGTGTTCCTGGCCCTGCTCCAGCCCGGCGACACGATCCTGGGCATGGACCTCAGCCACGGCGGCCACCTCACCCATGGCTCGCCGGTGAACGTGAGCGGCAAGTGGTTCAAGGCCGTGCACTACGGCGTGGATGAAGCCACCCAGCAGCTCAACTTCGACACGATCCGCCAGCTGGCCCTTGAGCACAGGCCGAAGCTGATCGTCTGCGGCTACTCGGCCTATCCCCGCACGATCGATTTCCAGGCCTTCCGCGCCATTGCCGATGAGGTGGGCGCCTACCTCCTCGCCGACATGGCCCACATCGCCGGCCTGGTGGCGGCAGGCGTGCACCCCAACCCGGTGCCCGTCTGCGATGTGGTCACCACCACCACCCACAAGACCCTGCGGGGCCCCCGCGGTGGCCTGATCCTCTGCCGCGATGCCGAGTTCGCCAAGCAGTTCGACAAGGCCGTGTTCCCCGGCAGCCAGGGTGGCCCCCTGGAGCACGTGATCGCCGCCAAGGCCGTGGCCTTCGGTGAAGCGCTCCAGCCCAGCTTCCAGGCCTATGCCCAGCAGGTGGTGGCCAACGCCCAGTCCCTGGCCAGTCGCATCCAGGAGCGCGGCATCGCCGTGGTGAGCGGTGGCACCGACAACCACATCGTGCTGCTCGATCTGCGCAGCATCAACATGACCGGCAAAGTGGCCGATCTGCTGGTGAGCGATGTGCACATCACCGCCAACAAGAACACAGTGCCCTTTGACCCCCAGTCGCCCTTCGTGACCAGCGGCCTGCGCCTGGGCACCGCCGCGATGACCACCCGCGGCTTCGATGAGCAGGCCTTCCGCGAGGTGGCCGACGTGATCGCCGACCGCCTGCTCAATCCCGAAGACACCGCCATCGAGCAGCGCTGTCGGGAGCGGGTGGCCGCCCTGTGCGAGCGCTTCCCGCTCTACTCCTCAGCCCGTGAGCTGCAGCACGCCTGATTCGGCGTTTCACCCGTAAGGTGGCGGCCACAGCCTGCCCCTCCGGGGTTCGCGTCTGCCAGCCGACTTGACTCTCGCCTACAGCCCCAACGCGGCAGCTCTGCTCACCCTGGTGGTGGCCACCCTGCTCACAGCACTCATCGTCCCGGTGGTGCGCCGCTGCGGTCTGCGCTGGGGTTTCATCGACACCCCGGATGCCCGCAAGCAGCACACCCGGCCGATGGTGCGCCTGGGGGGAGTGGGCATTGTGCTGGGATTCAGCGTGGCCCTGGCCCTCACCTGGCTGCTGGGAGGCTTTGCCGAGCTGGAGCCCAGCAAGGACCGCCTGATCTGGACCACCCTTGCCGGGTGCCTCTGCTTCTTTTCCATCGGCCTGGCCGATGACCTGTTCGCCCTGCCCCCCCTGCCCCGGCTGGCCCTGCAGCTTGCCGTGTCCCTGGCGGTGTGGTCGGAAGGGGTGCGCATCGGCAGCATCGAATTGCCATTCGGGGGCGCTGCCGACGCTCCGGCGCTGCTCACCCTGCCGGACTGGTTGAGTGTGCTGGCCACGGTGATCTGGCTGGTGGGCATCACCAACGCCATCAACTGGCTCGATGGCCTCGATGGCCTGGCTGCGGGGGTGAGCGGCATCGCCGCCGTGGGGCTGCTGTCGGTGAGCTTCAGCCTCGACCAGCCCGCCGCGGGCCTGCTGGCGGCCGCCCTGGCCGGCAGCTGTCTGGGTTTCCTGCGCCACAACTTCAATCCGGCCCGCATCTTCATGGGTGATGGCGGCTCCTACTTTCTGGGCTTTTCCCTGGCGGCGATCAGCATCGTGGGCCCGGCGAAGGGGCTCACCAGCGTCAGCCTGCTGCTGCCCCTGCTGATCCTCTCCCTGCCCCTGGCCGACATGTCAGCGGTGATCATGGGCCGCCTCAGCGAAGGGCGATCGCCCTTCTATCCCGACCGTCGTCACCTTCACCACCGCCTGCTGCGCACCGGGCTCAGCCACCGCCATACCGTGCTGCTGATCTATGCCTTCACCCAGTGGCTGGCGGCCCTGGCGCTGGTGTTGGTGAATGCCGAGATGCGCTTCCTCTGGCTGGCCTTGGCCACGGCCGTGCTGATCTGGGTGCTGGTGAGCACCCGGCGCCGGCTGCAGCGGGTCGATGAATCCTGATCTGAGTAGCTGGCAGGGGCGATGAGCGCTGAGATCCTCTGCATCGGCACTGAGCTGCTGCTGGGCAACATCACCAACGGCAATGCCCGCTGGATCGCCGAGCAGCTGGCGGGCCTCGGCATCGCCCACCACCGCCAGCAGGTGGTGGGCGACAACCGCGAGCGGGTGATCGCCGCTGTGCGCGAGGCAGCCGGCCGCTGCCGGCTGCTGATCACCACAGGAGGCCTCGGCCCCACGCCCGACGACCTCACCACCGAGGCCATTGCCGCCGCCTTCGAGACGCCCCTGGCGGAGCGCCCGGAGGTGTGGGCTGACATCCAGGCCAAGCTCGCGGCCCGGGGCCGGCCCGTGACGCCCAGCCTGCGCCGCCAGGCCCTGCTGCCGGTGGGTTCCGACCTGCTGCCCAACGCCACCGGTTCGGCTCCAGGCATGATCTGGAGTCCGGATCCGGCTGGTTTTTCCTTCCCGATCCAGCCCGGTTTCACCGTGATCACCTTTCCGGGAGTGCCCAGCGAGATGCGGGCGATGTGGACTGCCACCGCCGCTCCCTGGCTGCAGGGCAGTGGCCTGGCGGAGGGCGTGTTCGCCAGCCGCATGCTGCGCTTCTGGGGTGTCCCCGAATCGAGCCTGGCCGAACAGGTGGCCGACCTGCTGGAGAGTCCAAACCCCACCGTGGCCCCCTACGCCGGCAGTGGCGAGGTGAAGCTGCGGCTCACTGCCCGCGCCGCCAGCCAGGGCGAGGCCGAGGCCCTGCTGCGGCCGGTGGAAGCCGAGATCCGCGCCCGTGCCGGGGTGGCCTGCTTCGGCGCCGACGACGACTCCCTGGCTTCGGTGGTGCTGGAGCAGCTGCGCCAGAGGGGGCAGACCCTGGCGGTGGCCGAAAGCTGCACCGGCGGCGGCCTGGGGGCGGCCCTGGCGGCGGTGCCCGGCGCCTCCGAGGTGTTTCTGGGCGGGGTGATCGCCTATGCCAATGCCGTGAAGCAGGGACTGCTGGGGGTGGCGGCAGAGCTGCTGGCGGCCCATGGCGCCGTGAGTGATCCGGTGGCCCAGGCCATGGCCGAGGGCGCGCGCCGCGCAACCGGCGCCGACTGGTCCCTGGCGGTGACCGGCATTGCCGGCCCCGGTGGCGGCAGCCCAGAAAAGCCGGTGGGGCTGGTGCACATCGCCGTGGCCGGCCCCGATGGCTGCAGCAGCGAGGGGGTGCGCTTCGGATCCAGCCGCGGCCGCAGCTGGATCCAGCTGCTCACGGCCGGCGAGGCGCTGGATCGGTTGCGCCGCCGGTTGCTGGCGGCCTGACTCACCCGCGCCAGTTTCCGCCTCTCGCTTGCCTGGTGTGCCGATGCCATCAACTCCCTACCCCGCTTCCGCGTCCCGGCCCCCTGCTCCGCGCCGGCGGCTGCCGATGCTGGCGGATCTGCCCTGGTACTGGCTGCCCTTCTCCGCAGCGGTGAGTTGCACCGGTGGTGGCTGTCTGATGGACATCGTCACCGGCCGGGAGCCCCGCACGTTCCAAGGCGAGCCCTACGAGGAGATCGCCGTGCTCGGCAGCCTGCTGCTGGTCGTGCTCTGGTGCACAGCCGATGTGCTCCAGCCTGCAACCTGGCCGATCACAGCTGCGATGCCCCTGGCCTGGACGGCGATGCTGCTGGCCCGGCTATGGGTGGTGCAGCGGGGCTGGCGTTCCTGGCGCCCTGGCAGCTGAGGGCCCGGGGGCCGCCGTGAGGGCCTTCGCTTACTTGTAGACCACCACGTCCACGCCGCTGGTGCGCCGCTTCACCAGCACGCCGGTGTCCAGCTCCCCCCGGTGCACCTGCAGGTCGATTTCCTCCTCGCCCAGCCGCAGCCCGTGGATCTCCAGCAGGTTGATCCGTTCCGGTAGCACCGGATTGCGGAACAGCACCTCCACGCGGCCGCTGTCGGGGTTGTGGCTGATCCCCATGCCAGTGATGGCCTCGAGCAGCCCGAACATGCTGCCGCTGGCCCAGGCCTGGGGGCTGCAGGCCACGGGGTAGTGGGTCGGCCCCTCGTCAGGGTGGCGCGGGAAGCCGCAGAACAGTTCCGGCAGGCGGTGCAGCGGCATGGCCTGGGCGGTGTCGAACAGGCCCATCAGCACCCGCATGGCCTCCGGGGTGTGGCCATAGCGGGCCAGCCCCATGGCGATCAGGGCGTTGTCGTGGGGCCACACCGACCCGTTGTGATAGCTCATCGGGTTGTAGCGGGCTTCGCCCTCGTCCAGGGTGCGAATCCCCCAGCCGTTGAAGCTGCTGGGGGCCAGCAGCTGGCGGGCGATTGCGCTGGCAGCGGTCTTGCTGGCCAGGCCGGTCCAGAGACAGTGGCCGGCATTGGAGGCGCGCACCTCGCAGGCTTCGCCCTGGCCGTCGAGGGCCAGGGCATAGGAGCCGATCCGCTCGCACCAGAAAGCGTCGTGGAAGCGCCGCTGCAGCTGCCGGGCTTCCTGCAGCAACCGCTCCGCTTCCGCGTCGTGGCCGAAGTGACGCTGGATACGGGCCATGGCCAGGCGGGCCCCATAGCTGTAAGCCTGCACTTCGCACAGGGCGATCGACCCCTCAGCCAGGCGTCCATCGGCGTGGTGGACGGCATCGTCGGAATCCTTCCAGCCCTGGTTGCGCAGACCCCCCTGAGCTGCGCACTGGTAGCGCAGGAAGCCATCGGCAGCGCTGCTCTCGGTGGTGCGGATCCAGGCCATCGCCGCGTCCAGGGCGCCGCCCAGTTCGCGGATGAAGGCCTGATCGCCACTGCGCGTCAGGTAGTCGCCTGCCAGGATCAAAAACAGCGGCGTCGCATCGACGCTGCCGTAGTAGTGGGCAAAGGGCACCTCCCCCAGCGCGGCCATCTCCCCCAGCCGGGCCTCGTGCAGCACCTTGCCCGGTTCCGCATCATTGGCGGGGTCGTGATGGCGGGCCTGGTGCTCCGCCAGAAAACCCAGCACACCACGGGCCAGCCGGGGTTCAAACAGCAGCAGCTGCCGGGCTGTGATCAGGCCATCGCGCCCGAACGGACAACTGAACCAGGGCACTCCGGCGAAGGGGTACAGGCCGTGGTCCAGCTGGCTGGAGAGCAGGTGCACATCCGAGGTGGAGCGGGCGATCCAGCAGTTGAAGGCAGGGTTGTCGCTGGTCACGCTGGCGGCCAGCCGGCTGGCCTCGCGGAAGCGCTCCACCGCGGCTTCCAGGGCCGCATCAAACGCCGCCTCCGGTGTGGCTGGCTGTCGGTGGCCATCGGGATGGAAGTCGAGCACCAGGCAGAGCCGCCGCGGGCGGCGGGGCTCCAGTTCCAGGCTCACCTGCAGGCAGGTTTCGTCCACCTCCTGCACGGGGCCACTCAGTTGCACCAGGGTGCAGCGATCGCTGTTGTCGAGCCCGCGGTACACCGCTTCCAGCCCCTCGGGAGTGCAGGTGCGCACGGTGCGGCCGCGCTCCGGCCGCTGGTAGCCCCGCACCTCGAAGATGT
This sequence comes from Prochlorococcaceae cyanobacterium, assembly GCA_040399225.1. Classification (GTDB taxonomy): domain Bacteria; phylum Cyanobacteriota; class Cyanobacteriia; order PCC-6307; family Cyanobiaceae; genus NIES-981. The sequence continues at coordinate 6,177 of JBBASN010000123.1, forward strand.
CGCGAAAGTCGGCGTCGAAGAGCAGCGTGATCGGCACCTGCAACGAGGTCTGGGCAAAGCTGGTGAAGGTGAGTTGCTGCAGGCAGGCCGTTGGCGTGAGCACTGTGGTCCGTTCCAGATGCACGGTTTCGTCGTCGTTGCTGAGATGGCTCACCTGCAGGCCCAGTTCCCCCCGTTCGGTGGAGCTCAGCACGGCCCCCGGACGGCCCCACAGCAACCATTCCAGTCGGCTCACATGACGAGTGCCCCGGTGAAACACCCCTGAGTCCGCATGGGTGTCGGGGTGGATCTCGCCGCGGGCATCGAGCATCGCGAAGGTTTCCCCGTTCTTCAGCACGAACGGGGGGAGCACGTCATGCGGCATGGAGCAGGGGGTCGCAGGGCGGGCAGGGGCAGCGCAGGGGGCGGTTGCCGTCCTGGGCTTCGGGATCGTTGTGGACGTCGATCAGGTGGCGGTAGAGCTGTTCGTACTGCTCTGCCTGGCGGGTCACGCTGAAGCGCTGCTCGAAGTCCCGGCGCACCGCCCGGCGATCGAGCCGGTCGAGCTGGCGCACGGCGGCCACGGCCTCGGCGATCGAGTCGACCAGCACGCCATTGAGCCAGGGGCGGATCACTTCGGGCGTGGAGCCGTTGCGCCAGGCGATCACGGGGGTGCCACAGGCGTTGGCTTCGATCATCACCAGCCCGAAGGGCTCCGCCCAATCGATCGGGAACAGCAGGGCCAGGGCGTTGCCCAGCAACTCCTGCTTGCCGTCGTCGT
>JBBASN010000124.1:0-6832 GCA_040399225.1 Prochlorococcaceae cyanobacterium
GGCCAGCGGGTGCCCTACATCCAGACCGACGCCGCCGTGAACCCCGGCAACAGCGGCGGCCCGCTGATCAACGACCGCGGCCAGGTGATCGGCATCAACACGGCCATCCGCCAGGCCCCCGGCGCGGGCCTGAGCTTTGCCGTGCCGATCAACGTGGCCCGCCAGATCGCCGCCCAGATTCTCGATAGGGGTTATGCCAGCCACCCCTACATCGGCGTGCGCCTGCAGGCGATCACGCCGCAGCTGGCCAGGGAGATCAACGCCAGCACCGATGAGTGCGACCTGCCGGAGGTGAACGGCGTGGTGGTGGTGGATGTGATGGCCAACAGTCCGGCTGCCCAGGGGGGGCTCAAGCCCTGCGACCTGATCGAGAAGGTGGGCGCCAAGCCGGTGACGAATCCCTCCGAGGTGCAGCTGGCAGTGGACCAGGCCCAGGTGGGCGAGCCACTGGACGTGGCGGTGCGCCGCGGTTCGCGCACCAGCACCCTCACGCTCAAGCCGGCGGAACTGCCCCGGGAGGGTTGATCGGTGGGTGCCCGGCGCACCCTGGTGGTGATGGCCCGCTGGCCCGTGAGCGGCCGCTGCAAGAGCCGGCTGGCGGCCGAGCTGGGCCCGGTCCGGGCGGCTGCCATCCAGGGGCGGCTCACCGCCCACACCCTGGCGGTGGCCCGCGCCTTGCGGCGCTGGGGGGCCGCGCTGGGCTGCGATCGGGTGGTGTGCCAGGGCCGCGGCGGCCTGGGCCTGCGCCTGCAGCGGATCGTTGGCGGTGGCCTGCGCCGGAGTGGCCGGCGGCTGGTGGTGATCGGCAGTGACCTGCCCGGCCTCGGCAGCGCCGATCTGCTGCAGGCCTTCGCCGCCCTCGAGCGGCATGAGCTGGTGCTGGGACCGGCCCAGGATGGGGGCTATTGGCTGATCGGCCTGCGGCGCAGCCGGCCGGAGCTGTTCTGCGGCATCGATTGGGGCGGGCCCAGGGTGCTGGGCCAGACCGAAGTGGCCGCAGCAGGTCTGGGCCTGGCGGCCCATCGGCTGGCGTGGCGCGCTGATCTCGACCGCCCCGCCGATCTGGCCCCCTGGCGCTGAGCGATGGCTGCCCCCGGCCTGAGCGTGGTGATCGCCGCCCGCGATGAGGCCCGGCGGTTGCCGGCCCTGCTCAGCCAGCTGGCGGCGGCGCCGGAGCTGGTGCGGGAGGTGTGGCTGGTGGACGGCGCCAGCCGCGACGGCACGCCTCGGCTGGCGTCCCTGGCCGGTGCCCGGGTGCTCCACAGCCCGCCAGGGCGGGGCCGCCAGCTGGCGCTCGGGGCGCGCCAGGTGAGTGGGCCCTGGCTGCTGCTGCTGCACGCCGATGTGCGCCTGCCGGCCGGCTGGGCCGAGCGGCTGGCGGCGGTGCTGGCCAGCGACCGCAGCGGCACGCGGGCCTGGTACTTCCAGCTGGCGATCGCTGCCCATTCCCCCGCCCTGCGGCTGGTGGAGGGGGCGGTGCGCCTGCGCAGCCGCTGGTGCCAGCAGCCCTACGGCGACCAGGGGCTGCTGCTGCCCCTGGCGCTCTATCGGGCGGCGGGTGAGATCCGCCCCCTGCCGCTGATGGAGGATCTCGACCTGGTGCTGCGCCTGGCACGGCGGGCTCGGCTGTGCAGTCTGGGGCTGGCCCTGCGGGTGGACGGCCGGCGTTGGCAGCGGCAGGGCGTGTGGCGCACCAGCTGGAGCAACCTGCAGCTGCGGCGGGCTTGGCGCCGGGGCGTTCCGGCCGAGCTGCTGGCCCAGCGCTATTACGGCTGTTCCTGAGGCGGCCGCTCCTGTGCCGGCAGCTCCTGAGGTGGCCGTCGCTCAGGGGGCATACCAGAAGGCGCAGCGGCGCTGGCCGGGTTCCAGGTCCCAGCCCTGGCCGGCGTAGAAGTCCACCACGCCGGGGTCGGCGAACAGGCTCACGCGCTCCACCTCCATCTGTCGCAGCTGCTCGAGCACGTAGGCCATCAGCGCCTTGCCCAGCCCGTTTCCCTGGTAGTGGGGATGCACGGCCACGTCCCAGACGGTGGCCTCCACCACCCCATCGCCGGTGCAACGGGCGAAGCCCACCAGCTTGGGCAGCCAGGGGTCGTGGCGCCACAGACCTACCCGCAGCAGGCTGTGTTCGAGGGCCTTGCGCACCCGCCGCAGGGGCCGGCGGCTCCAGCCCACGGCGTCGCAGAGCTGCTCCAGTTCCACCAGGTCGATCGGCCGCTCGCTGCTCAGCACCAGCTGCACGGGACTGTCGGCCACCGGACAGCAGCGGTGGTGCTCCCCGTAAAGCTCGCTGAGCAGCGCGTCGGTGGTCACACGCAAGGCCTGGTGATTGGTTGATCCTGCCCGATGGTGAGAGCAACCTGCCGTTCAGAGCGCCGCCAGCCCGCGCTCCTGAAGTTCAGCCAGTCGGGCATAGAGGCCGCCGGCCTGGCGCAGCTGGCGATGGTTGCCCTGCTCCACCAGCTGGCCCCGGCGCAACACCAGGATGCGATCGGCGGCCTCCACCGTGGCTAGGCGGTGGGCGATCACGATCGCTGTGCGCTGCTGCAGCAGGCGGTCGAGGTCGCGCTGGAGGGTGGCCTCGGTGGAGGGATCCATGAAGGCCGTGGCCTCGTCCATCACCAGCACGGTGGGGTTGCGCATCGCCACCCGGGCCACCGCCAGCAGCTGGCGCTCGCCGGAGGAGAGGTTGCCGCCGCGCTCGCGCAGCTCGGTGGCCAGGCCATCGGGCAGCCGGGCCAGCAGCGGCTCCAGACCCAGGTCGGCCACCAGCTGGCGCAGCCGCTCGCTGGGGATGTCGGCGTCGAGGCGCAGGTTGTCGGCCACGCTGCCGCTGAACAGGAAGGTGTCCTGCAGCACCACCCCCAGGCGCTGGCGCAGGCTGGCCTGGGGTAGCTCGCGAATGTCCACGCCATCGAGGAGGATCCGCCCGGCCTGGGGTTCGTAGAGGCGGCAGAGCAGGCGGATCACGGTGGTCTTGCCCGAGCCGGTGGGACCCACCAGGGCCACGTGCTCACCGGGGCTGATCCGGAAGGAGAGGTCGCTGAGGATCGGCTCGTCGGGGCGGTAGGCGAAGCTCACGTTCTCGAACACCACCTCGCCTGCTCCCTCGCGTGCCGGTGTTGCGGCAGGGGCGAGGGCAGTGGGCCGGTCGCGAATCTCCACGGGCTGCTCCAGCAACTCGCCGATGCGCTCCACGGCGGTGAGCCCGCCCTGGATCTGGGTGAAGCGCTCCGCCAGCTGGCGCAGGGGATCGAACAGGCGCTGGGAGAACAGGATGAAGGTGGTGAGGGTGCCCAGGCCGAGCAGGCCGCGGGTCACCATTGTGCCGCCGAGGGCTAGCACGGCGGCCACGGCCACCAGGGCAACCCACTCGATCATCGCCGAGATGGCGCTGTCGTAGAGGATCGTGCCGGTGACGGCGTTGCGGTAGCGGTCGGTGGTGACTGCAAAGCGGCTGCTGTTCACCGCTTCGCGCCGGAACATCTGCACCACCTCCAGCCCCTGCAGGTTCTCCTGCAGGTCGGCGTTGAGCTGGCTGAGCTCCTCGCGCACCCGGTAGTTGGCCCGGCGGTAGCGGCGTTGCAGCCAGAGCATGCCCAGCACCACCGGCACCTGGGCGGCCAGCAGCAGCAGGCCCAGCCGCCATTCGATGCTGAGCATGGTGACGGCGATCACCAGCAGGGTGACCAGGTCGGCCAGGACCCCCACCGCCCCGCTGCCGAACACCTCCGCCAGGGCGTCCACATCGCTGGTGAGGCGGGTGAGCAGCTTGCCCACCGGTGTGCGGTCGTGGAAGCGCAGCGACAGGGCCATCGCATGGGCGAACAGGTCGTCGCGGATGCGGGCGGTGAGGCGCTGGCCCACGGCCTGCACGTTGAAGCTCTGCAGCCCCTGCAGGGCCAGGCGCACCAGCACCGCTCCCAGCAGGGCCAGCACCAGCAGGCGCAGGGCCTGGCCCACCGGCAGGGCCTGCAGCCAGCCCAGGGTGGGTTCACCGCGCAAGACGGCGATCACCTGGCCCACCAGCAGGGGCTGCACCGCGGCGGCCCCCGCCAGGGGCAGCAGCAGCACCAGGCTGAGCAGCAGACGGCGGCGGTCCTCGGCCAGATAGGGGAGCAGGCGCTGGAGCCGCTGGCGGTCGAGCCTGGCCATCAGTGGCTCCGGGCCGGGCTGACGGCACAGGCGGCCAGGCGGTCGACGATCGCCTGCAGGGCGCCGTCGTCGAGGCGCAGGGAGAGGGGATGGCCCACCAGCCGGGCGGTGGAGTGGAACAGGTCTTCAATGGCGATCAGCCCGTTCTCCTCCAGAGTGCGGCCGGTGGCCACTAGGTCCACGATCGCCTCGCTCATGCCGGTGATCGGGCCCAGCTCCACCGAGCCGGCCAGATGGATCAGCTCCACCGGCAGGTCGAGAGATTCGAAATAGGCCTCAGCGCAGCGGGTGAACTTGCTGGCGATGCGGCAGTGGGCGGGCAGCTCGGCGGCGCGGCGGTAGGGGCTGCTGGCCTTGACGGCCACGCTCATCCGGCAGCCGCCGAAGCCCAGGTCGAGCAGCTGGGCCACGGGCAGCTGGTGTTCGCGCAGCACGTCGTAGCCCACCACCCCCAGCTGGGCCTGGCCGTAGGCCACGTATACCGGCACGTCGGCATTGCGCACCAGCAGGGCGCGGGCGCTGCCGCAGGCGCTGGGCACCATCAGCTGGCGGTTGTGGGGATCGAGCACGGCGGCGAAATCCAGCCCCGCCGCCGCGAAGCGCCGCACGCTGTCCTTGAGCAGGGCTCCCTTGGCCAGGGCCACGGTGATGGGGGCTCCAGACGGGATCATGGGGCTGTGCCGCAGAGCGGACTTTAACGATGGCCCACCCCCCAGCTGAGCCCACCCCCCAGCCCCTAGCGCTTTGGCTGATCCCGGTGCTGCGCGACAACTACGTGGTGGTGCTGCAGCGGGGCCGGCGGGCGGCCGTGGTGGATCCGGCCGTGGCCGAACCGGTGGTGGCGGCCCTGGAGGAGCGGGGTGTGGAGCTGGAGGTAATCCTGCACACCCACCACCACAGCGATCACATCGGCGGAACCCCTGGCCTGCTGCGCCGCTGGCCCCAGGCGGCGGTGGTGGCCGCGGCCGAGGACCGGCAGCGCATTCCCCTCCAGACCCTGGGGGTGGGCGACGGCGACCGGATCGTGGTGCTGGATGAGCCGGTGGAGGTGCTGGCGGTGCCGGGCCACACCCGCGCCCATCTGGCCTACTGGCTGCCCGCCAGCGGCCACCTGCTCTGCGGCGACACCCTGTTCGTGGGCGGCTGCGGCCGGCTGTTCGAGGGCACTCCGGAGCAGATGCATGCCTCGCTGCAGCGCCTGGCGGCCCTGCCGGAGGCCACCCGGGTGTGGTGCGCCCATGAGTACACCGAGGCCAACTTCCACTGGGCGCTGGCCGAAGCTCCCGGGGACAGGGCGATCGCTGCCCGGCTGCAGGAGGTGTGCGGCCTGCGGGCCGCGGGCCAGGCCACGGTGCCGAGCTGCATCGGCCAGGAGCGGCGCACCAACCTGTTCCTGCGGGCCGGCAGCGCCGCCGAACTGGCTCGCTTGCGCCGCAGCAAGGACCGGTGGTGAGCGGCTGTTGCGCCTTGGGCCAGGGCAGCGGAGGGCCATAGGCTCGGCTCCGAAAGAGTTCTTTTGCTTCCCCAGCGCCTCCGGCATGAGCACATCCCGCGAACCCGGTTCCGTTTCCGAAGCGGTGGTCACCGCCGCAGCGCCCGCCCCAGTGGGCCCCTACAACCAGGCGGTGAAGGCCGCCGGGCTGCTGTTCTGCTCCGGCCAGATCGCCCTCGACCCCGCCACTGGCGCGATGGTGGGCGATGGCGACGTGGAGGCGGAGACCCGCCAGGTGCTGGCCAACCTGGAGGCGGTGCTGCGCCAGGCCGGCGTGGGCCCGGCCCAGGTGGTGCGCACCACAGTGTTCCTGGCCGACCTGGCCGATTTCGCCAAAGTGAACGCGATCTACGCGCAAACCTTTGCCACCGCCGTGGCACCGGCCCGGGCCTGTGTGGAGGTTGCCGCCCTGCCCAAGGGTGCCCGGGTGGAAATCGACTGCATCGCCGTGCTGGCTGACTGAGCGGACTGGCTCAGAGCTGGTCCATCCGGCAGCTCATCATCCCCGCCGCGTGGGCATCCGAGCTGCTCAGCCGGGCCAGGATCTGCTGCAGGTCGAGGGCGGAGAGCTCCCCGTCGGCGCCCCACTTCATCACCGAGCGGCCAAGGGGGCCGTCATCACCGGCGGGGCTGCCCGGGCAGGCGGAGGAGTGGACGTCAGCGGACATGCCCCTGATGACTGATACGTGTTGGTTTCAACACTAGCCACTGCCGTGGGTCCCGTCCATGGTGGCAGTGGTGTGTTCGTGGCTACTTCGGGTCCGCTTGCCCATGCCGGCCGCCATTTCTAGCTTTGTGGCGTCACCCGGCCTTTGTCATGGCGTACCAGACCATCGACGGTGAGCAGTACGAGAAAGAGCTGCTCGATCTCGCTCGCCAGCACACCACGGGCACCAACGAGCAGAACCTCTCCGTGGATGAGGTGGCCGAGCTGTACGCCTCGGCGGCCGACGGACAGGGCGTCACGGACACCGAGAAGAAGACCCTGGCCTACATCCGCCGCACGTTCAGCTTCACCGCCGCCGCCGCCAGCGCCTTCGACCAGCGCTTTGCCCAGCTCTGAGGGGCACCATCCCCCGGCGGCTAAGCTCATTGGGCTGAAAACAGCATCCGGGGCGTGGCGCAGCTTGGTAGCGCGGGTGCTTTGGGAGCACTAGGTCGCAGGTTCGAATCCTGTCGCCCCGA
>JBBASN010000125.1:0-6760 GCA_040399225.1 Prochlorococcaceae cyanobacterium
CGGCTCTGGCCCACTACACCAGAATTGCCACATCTGCCATGGACTGGCCTTTGCCCGCACCATCACCACCTGCCGTGGCTGTTGCTCTTGCCGGCAGCTGTGTTGATGATGGAACCATGCCTTCATCCGCAAGCCTTCATCGGCTCGCCCGTTCGATGGACATCCCCTTTTCTCTCACCCTCAGCTTCGACGACCTCGAGGTGCTCGTGCTGGCGGAGAACGGCGGCGCTACGCCGCTGGACGTGGAGGAGTCGTTGGGTCTGGAGCGGCAGGACACGAAAGCCCTGTTTCGGCACCTGGTGCGCCGCGGTCTGCTCGATTGGCAGGGCAGCCCCCATGCCCAGGGGCCCCTGCCCTGGCCCTGGCGCTTTGGCTCCACCGTCTTCCATCTCACTCCATTGGCCCGCAGTCTGCGCAACGATCACGACTTCTCAGAGACAGCTTTTGCCGCCTCTATCTTGCTACCCCTATTGAAGCGCAAATGATGAGAATGGCGCCAGTGTGTTGCATCCTTTGCTGGCAATCAGATCAAAGCGAACCCTGACAATCCCTTAAGCCCCCGCCGCCACCCAGCTGCCATGCAGGCCATGGGGAATGGCCAGGGGCAATTCCAGCACCGCCTGCTCGCTCAGATCGGCCGCGTTGAGGATCACCAGGTCGCTGGCGCAGCGCGCGCCGTTCCACACCAGGCAGAGCACCCAGCCCTGATCTTCAGTGGCGGGATCTGCTGAGGCGGCATCGGGATTGGGTACCATCAGCGGCTCGCTCACGAAGCCCCGCGGCGCCGCGCTCCACAGCCGCCGCTCGCCCGTGGCCAGATCCAGCTTCTCGATCGCCTGGAGCGGATCGTTGCCGCGCTCGCGCTCGGCCACCGCCATCCAGGCGTAGCGGGCATCCAGGCCCTGGCGGGCCGGATTCACGCAGGCGAATTCACAGCAGCGCTGCTCCAGCCACTCCTGGCGCACCGCGCCCGTCTCCAGATTGATGCGGCAGCGCATCAGCTGGCCTTCGGGGATGCTGTCGAAATCCACCTGGCGGAAGTCGGTGCCCGGGCCGATCGAGGGGAAGTCGGCATACACGATCGAATCCACCACCAGCTCCTGGCCATCCGGGGTTTCAAAAGCGTTGAGGTGATGGAACACGAAGCCCTCCGGCGCCGGCACCTGCAGCGGCGGGGCCGAGGCATGCGCGCCAGCAGGGTTGCCAGCACCCGGCCGGGGGATCAGCCAGAAGGCACCGGCCTGGCCGGGCTTGCTGGCCAGGCACTGGGCCGCCCCCTTCTGCCCCAGCACGAAGGGCAGCGGGTTGAAGGCCACGGCGTTCTGCAGAAACACCGCCCAGTGGGGGGTGATGGCGAAGTCGTGCAGGAAGGCGAAGCCCTTGAAGCTGTCGGGGCGCTCGGCCAGCAGCTGGCCCGCCTTCACGCCGGCAGCCGGGTCGTCCTGCGTGGCGAACTCCATCAGCCGGATCGTGCTGGTGGGGCCGGCCTTGACGCCGAAGGTCACCATCCGCGGGCTGCCGTGGTGGCCGGGATCGAAGCGGGGGTGGGCGCTGAAGGCCTCACCGGGCTTGAGCAGCCCGTCCAGACGTGAGAGGCCGCGGGTCTCGAGCGTGTCGGGGTCGAGGGCGTGGGGTTCGGCCGCCTCCCACAGGGCCAGCAACTGATCGCCCAGGCGCACCACGTGGGTGTTGGCGATGTTCTTGAGCCGCAGGTCGAAGGCGTTGGCCAGCACCCCACCCGGCTTCTGGGTGCCGAACACGCCGCGATACACGAACTTGCCGGCCTGCTCTTCCGCCTGCCAGCCCTCGGTGCGCACGAAGCGGTTGCGCAGCACGGCGCTACCGCCCTCGAAACGCAGGGCTGTGATCATGCCGTCGCCGTCGAAGGGGTGGTGCACCCACTGGCCGCCGCGCTCCAGCCTCCCCGGCCCGTTGCGGTAGAGGGTGCCCACCAGGGCCTCAGGGATCGTGCCCCGGGCCGCCGACACCGGCACATCGCTGAGCTCCACGCCCACGTTGCGGAAGGCGCTGGCCCAGTCGTCACGGGCGAACCGGGGAGCGCTGGCTGCTGAGCTGCTGGGGGCTGGTGCGGGGCTGATGGTCATACCGCGGGTGCCGGCCGGGCGCTGGCGAATTGAGTCGAAAATAGGGAGGCGTAGCGGCCACCGCGGGCCAGCAGCTCGGCATGGCGACCCGACTCCACCAACCGGCCAGCCTCGATCACGCAGATCCGATCGGCATTCACCACCGTGGAGAGGCGGTGGGCCACCACCAGGGTGGTGCGGTTCTGCATCAAGCGGTCGAGCGCCTCCTGCACCACCTGCTCGGAGGCCGAGTCGAGCGCCGAGGTGGCCTCGTCGAGAAACAGGATCGGTGCGTTCTTGATCAGGGCCCGGGCAATCGCGATCCGCTGACGCTGGCCGCCGGAGAGCAGGGTGCCGTTCTCGCCGATCAAGGTGGCGTAGCCCTGGGGCAGCTCACTGATGAAGTGATGGGCGTTGGCGGCCCGGGCAGCCGCCTCGATCGCCTCGGGGCTGGCGCTGGCGTGGCCATAGGCGATGTTGCTGGCCACCGTGTCGTTGAACAGCACGGTGTTCTGATCCACCACGGAGATCAGGCTGCGCAGATCGGCCAGGGCCAGCTGGCGCAGATCAACGCCGTCGAGGGTGATGGTGCCGGCCTGGGGTTCGTAGAAACGGCAGAAGAGATCGATGATCGTGCTCTTGCCGCCGCCGCTGGGACCCACCAGGGCCACGGTGCTGCCGCAGGGCAGCTCCAGATCCAGCTGGTCGATCACCGGGTCGTCGCCATAGGCGAAACACACACCCCTGGCCTCCAGCCCCCGCTGGAAACCGGCCAGCGGGGTGGGCTGGGGGGGATCCACCGGATCGGCCGGCGTATCGAGGATGGCAAACAGCTCCTCGGCCGCCGAGAGACCCTGCTGCAGGGTGGCATTGGCCTTGGCCAGCCCCTTGAACGGGGCGTAGCAGAGATACAGCGAGGTGAGGAAGGCGAAGAAACTGCCGGCAGTGCGGCTGCCATCGATCACCGCCTCGCCGCCGTAGATCAGCACGGCACTGAAGCCCAGGGCGCCGATCAGCTCCATCAGCGGCTGGTTCACCAGCTTGGCCCGGGTGGTGCGCAGGGCTGAGTGGAGCACCGAGCGGTTTTCGGTCTGGAAGCGTTCCAGCTCGTAGGCCTGCATGCCGAAGATCTTCACCACCCGCGAGCCCACCAGCGCCTCCTGCAGATAGGCGGCCAGCTGGGCCAGGCGGGTCTGCCCCTTGCGCGAGTGCCGGCGCACCTTCCTGGAGGAGTTCAGCACCGGCCACACGCCCAGGGGGAAGAGGATGAAGGCAATCAGCGCCAGCAGCCAGTCCTGGTAGAAGGCCACCACCACCAGTGCCAGCAGGGTGAGTCCATCGCGCACGAGGTGGGAGAGGCCATCCACCAGGCCGCTCTTCACCAGGTTCACGTCGGTGAGCACGCGCGACACCAGCACCGTGGAGGGGTGGCGGTCCACATAGGACTGGGGAAGCTCCAGCACCTTGCCGGCCAGGTCGGTCCGCAGGTCGGCGGTGATCCGCTGCCCCACCGATTCCGTGAGGTAGCCACCCAGAAACTGGGACACGGCCCGCAGGCCGATCACCCCCAGGATCACCAGGGGGGCCAGGTAGAGGCGGCTGCGATCGTTGGTCGGCAGGATGTCGTCGAAGAGGGAGCGGATCACCAGCGGCACCAGGCCCGTTGAGGCCCCGTACACGACGTTGAACAGCAGCGCCAGGCTGAACAGCGGCCAGAGGTAGCGGCGGCCGTAGGCCAGGAAGCGGCGATGGGGCGAGCGGGTCATGGCAGCAGCTCCAGCAACAGGTCCACCGCCCGCTCCGAGGCACCGGCGGGCCCCATCTTCGATCGCAGCTCCGTCACCGCCGCCTCCACCTGCGGGCGGCTGGCCTGCAGGCCGCGCACGGCCCGCACCAGGGCCTGCGGGCCCAGATCCCGCTGCACCAGCTCCGGAAACTGCCGCCGGCCCAGCACCACGTTGGGCAGGCCCATGGTGCGCCGGCCGATCACCAGCCTGGCCAGCAGATAGGTGAACCAGGAGAAGCGATACACGATCACCGGCGGACAGCCCAGCAGCGCGGCCTCGAGGGTGGCGGTGCCGGAGGCGATCAGGCCGGCGTCGGCGGCCGCCAGCAGGTTGTAGGTGTCGCCCGCGATCAGGGGCACGGGCAGGGGTCCGCCCGCCACCTGCTCCAGGAAGGCCCTGTCCACGGTGGGAGCCTGCAGCAGGGCCACCTGCCAGCCATCGGCCTTGAGCAAGGCGGCGGCCCGCAGCAGATCGGGCAGCAGCAGACGCACCTCACTGCGGCGGCTGCCCGGCATCAGCGCCAGCAGCGGCTGCTGCGCGGAGAAGCCATGGCGGCGGCGGGTCTCGTCCCGGCTGGCGCTCACCTGCAGACCGTCCAGCAGGGGATGGCCCACGTAGCGGGCAAAGGGGCGGCCATGGGCATTGAAGATCGCCTCCTCGAAGGGAAAGATCACCGCCAGCCGGTCGATGAAGCCGGCCATGCGCCGGGCCCGCCCCTGGCCCCAGGCCCACACCTGGGGCGCGATGTAGAACAGCACGGGGATGCCCCGGCGATGGGCTTCCCGCGCCACGAATTGGTTGAAGCCGGGATAGTCCACCAGCACCACCGCATCGGGGCGGTGCCGATCCATCTGCCGCTTGAGCTGGCGCATCACCCGCCAGTGGCGCGGGATGCTGCCCACGATTTCCACCAGGCCGGCAGCCGAGAGCTGCTTCACATCCGCCAGCAGCTCCAGGCCCGCCGCCCCCATCTGGGCCCCACCAACCCCCACTAGGCGCGTGGCGGGACAACGGCGCCGCAGGGCCTGGAGCAGGTGACCGCCGTGCAGATCCCCGGAGGCCTCCCCGGCCACCACCAGGATACGGGGCGCCATCAAGCCGGTCTCAGGCATCGGTCGCTTCCCCGGGCCAAGCAGCGAGCCGTTGCAGCACCGCATCGGTGATGGCGGCCACCACCTCGGGATCGAGCACCAGCGGCAGCGGCACCACCCGCTCCTGCCAGCCCGCCGGCAACCGCTGCCAATCCTTGACGGTGGTCACCAAGGTGGCTTGGAGCGTCGAGGCACGCTGCTGCAGGCGGTGGAGATCCTGGGGAGCATAGGGATGGTGGTCGGGAAAGCTCCGCCGCTCCAGCACCGGCAGGCCAGCCTGCTCCAGGGCCGCAAAGAACTTGGCCGGCAGGCCGATCCCGCAGAAGGCCAGCAAGGGCAGGCCGGCGAGGGCGGCGGGAGGGGCAATCCAGCTGCTGAGCTGGAAGCGGGGCTTGGCGGCCGGCCAGGGCAGGGCCGCTGCGGCCGCTGGGCCGCTGCCGGTGAGCACCAGCAGATCGGCGCGCCCCAGCTGGCGGGCGGGCTCCCGCAACGGACCCGCTGGAAACACCAGGCCGTTGCCCAGGCCATGGGCCCGATCCAGCACCGTGATGTCCAGGTCGCGGGCCAGGCGCCAGTGCTGCAGGCCGTCATCCAGCAGCAGCAGGTTGGCGCCGGCGGCGATGGCGGCCCGGCCGGAAGCCAGCCGGTCCCGTCCCACCCACACCTGGGCATCGGGCAGTTGCTGGCGATACTCCAGGGCCTCATCGCCCACGGTGGTGGCGTCGTGGGCCCCATCCACCCGCCACGATAGGCGAGAGGTGCCGCCGTACCCGCGCAGCAGCACCGCCACCCGGTGGCCGCGGCGCTGCAGCTCCCGGGCCAGGGCGATCACCAGCGGCGTCTTGCCCGTGCCCCCGAGAGTGAGATTGCCCACCGAAACCACCGGCACCGGCAAGCGCAGGCCGGCCCCGCTCCGGCGCGCCCAGGCCACGGCCAGGGCATAGAGGAGGCCAGCGCCCTGCAGGGCACGGCAGCGCAGGCTGGGCCGGGGTTGGTACCAGCGAGCAGGGGCCTGCAACATCAGGGCGTCAGAGCAGGGGTCTCAGAGCAGACCACCTCGCACAGGCTGCTCCCCGTGGAAGTCGTAACCATAGAGATTGATTTCCCCCCGGCTCCACGTCTCCACCAGCTGGCGGGTGCTGGCGTCATAGAACTCGGTCCAGTGGCGTCTGTTCTGGGGGCGCACGCCGGTCTTCGCCGCCAATCCCTCCAGGCTCGGCAATGGACTGAGGCCAAGCCAATGGCCCAGAGCCCGCAGATCGTCAGCCAGGGCTTCAAACCGCAGCACAAAATCCACCCGGGGCCGGCCCTGCAGTTGATAGAGGGTGTAATTGCCATCCAGGGCCTTGGCGGGGATGCGGCCCACCATCCGGCTGAGCCAACGGCGGGGACCCTTGCGGCGCACATACTCTCGAAACAAGCGCCGTTGCTGGTCAAACGCCAGGCTCTTCACGCCCTGCTCGCGACAGCTCCAGAAGAAGTGCGACACGGTCTTGTCCCATGGGTTGCGGCAGAGGCTGATCACCCGATAGCTGCGATGCCGGCGGCCGAGATAGTCGTGGGCATGCCAGAGAGGGGAATGGGTCTTGATCCGCCAGGGATAGCCATAGCGGGTGAGAAACAGGGGCCTGGCAATACGAACACCAGGCGCGATCGTGCGCATCTCCTCCTCCTCCGGCCTCAGGGGCGTGGCCAGATCGCCGGCCCCGAGATGGGGGGAAAGCGCCAGTTCCACCGAGCTACCCGCCGTCTTGCGGGTTTTCACCAGGATGAAACGGTGGCGATCACTGATGATCAT
>JBBASN010000126.1:0-6638 GCA_040399225.1 Prochlorococcaceae cyanobacterium
GCCTTCGGCTGGTGCTGGTGGGTGCCGTTTCTGCTGCGCTACGGGCGGCGGCTGGCCAGCCTGCTCCATGCCCGCTGATCCGGCACCTGTGATGCACCTCCACCTGTTCGGTGCTGCCACCCCCAGCGGCGAGGCCTTGCGCCAGCTTGCCGCCAGCGCCGAGCCCGCCTGGCCGCTTCAGGCCTATTCCCGCCGCTCCGCGGCCCATCCCGCCGATTTCACCAACCCCGCCGCCTTCCGGCCGGCTGGCGAGCCCGGTGCGGGGGCGATCTGGATCAGCTTCGGGCCCATCTGGCTGCTGGCGCCCTTCCTCGAGCAGCTGGCTCGCGAGCACCCCGAACGGCTGGCTGGGCTGCGCGGCCTGATCGCCTGTTCCTCCTCCTCCGCCCTCACCAAGCGGTTTGCCGCCAACAGCTTCGATCGCCAGCTGGTGGCCCGGCTGGTCGGGGCAGAGGAGCAGCTGCTCACCACCTGCCGCCGCCTGCAGGTTGGCTGCCGCATCCTCCAGCCCACCCTCATCTACGGCCAGGTGGGCCCGTACCAGGACCGCAACCTCAGCCGCCTGCTGCAGCTGCTGCGCCGCCTGCCCCTGGTGCCCCTGCCGGCCCACACCGGCCTGCGCCAGCCCATCCACGCCCGCCAGCTGGCGGCGGTGGTCTTCAGCCTGGTCCGCCAGCTCAGCGCTGCCGGCTGGGATCCAGCCCTGCCGGCCCGCATCCCCCTCGGCGGCGACGTGCAGCTCAGCTACCGCGCCATGCTCCAGGCCCTGCAGCAGGCCCAGCCCCCCGGCGATCCCGCCTGCCGCTGCCGTCTGCTGCCGATCCCCAACCGCCTGTTCCTGCTGCTGGCAGCGCCACTGCTGCTGCGCTCCCCCAAGGCCTTCGAGGCGGTGCTGCGCATGGGCGCCGATCTGGCCGGCTTCCTGCCCGCCCACCAGCTGCTCGCCGAGCCCCCCCAGCCCTTTCCTGCGTTCACGGATGCAGTAACTGTCGAGCACAGCCAGGCAGGGGGTGCTGATGCCGCTCCAACCTGCCTTCGCTGATCGTGAGCACCGGCCTGAAGGGATCATCCGCAGAGGAATTGTCGAGCACATACACCGCATCGCACAGCGGGATCGACGCCTTCACCTGTGCCAGCAGCCGCGGAATCCGTTGGATCAGCTTCTCGGTGGGCACGTCATGGCCGCCTTCGCTCACTCGTTGGGCAACCCGCGCCGCATTCAGTTCCGCGTGCTCCAGGTGGATCAACACCAGGATCACGACATAGCCGAGCGCCTTGGCACGGGCAGCGAAGTCAATCTTGGAGGGATGGGAATACACCGTTTCAATACAGAAGCTGGCTCCGCTGAGCAACAGGCTGTTGCGCTGCTGCTCGGCCAGCTGGGCTGCTGCATAGCTGTGCGCCTCCGGTGCCTCTGGATAGACAAGCCGGGCAAGCCGATCGGCGTTCACAAATGGCAGTCCCAGGGGCTCCAACGCCAGGTGATAGAACGTCGACTTGCCGGCGCCATTGCCACCCACCAGCAGCCACAGTTGCTGATCAGCCACAGATCTTGATCATCCACAGCTGTTGAACAACTCCGGTTTTTTCATCGGGGCACGAACACGCCATCGCGAAAGTGCCCCAGCCTGCGACTGCCGTCCGCGTTGATCTCCTCCAGGCAGCCCGGGTGCTCGGCTGAGCCCTGATAGCGCAGAACCGCCTGGCTCACCGCCTGGCTCAGCCGGCCCGAGCGGCGCTGCTGCTCCAGCGCAGCAAACACCTGTTTTGTCACTACGGGCGCCGCGGTCACCGGCACCACCTGCAGTGCGGCCAGGCCCGACCGCACATCCAGCAGTTTGTCTGGATCCAGCACGCCGGCCACCTCCCGGCCCAGCGTGGCCCAGTATTCGATCTGCTCGGCCGTACTGCGATGCTGCCGCGCTCCGGCCAGGGTTGCGCTGCGCATCAAGGAATCTTCCAGGCGCACCGGTGAAGCCGCCTTCGGCATGGGTCCCAACTTCGACTCTCCTCCACCGTAGCGATCTGCTACGCCCCATGGTTTCCATTGTTTCTCCAGTCACGACCTGATCCCGTGCTGATCCCTGCCGTGGCCGTTGCCGTGGGTGCCGCCGCCGGCTGGGCGCTGCTCTGGGTGCTGTTGCCCCAGTTGCGCCGCCGCCTGCTCGACCAGCCCAACGCCCGCAGTTCCCATCGCCTGCCCACGCCCCGGGGTGGCGGGCTGGCTTTTGTGCTGGTAGCCGCCGCCGCCAGCGTTCTGGCGACCGGAGTGCCCGGGTTCCTGCCGCTGCTGGCCCTGCCCTTGGCCCTGGTGGGCGTGCTCGACGACCGCCACAACCTGCCGGCCAGCTGGCGCTACGGCGTGCAGCTGGCCACCGCCCTGCTGCTCACCCTCCTGAGCCCCCTGGCCCAGGGGCTGCCGGCGGGGCTGGCCTGGTGGCTGCTGCCCCTGGCCGCTGGCCTGCTGCTGATCGCCGTCACCGCGGTGATCAACTTCACCAACTTCATGGACGGCCTCGACGGGCTGGTGGCGGGCTGCCTGGCCATCGCCATCGCCGCCGGCACCAGCCAGCTGCCGGCCCCGGCCGCGCCCCTCTGGGCCCTGGTGGGCGCCCTGCTCGGCTTCCTCGCCTGGAACTGGAGTCCGGCCAAGGTGTTCATGGGAGATGTGGGCAGCACCTTCCTGGGGGCGGTGTTCGCCGGGCTGGTGCTGCAGGCCTCCAGCTGGCCCCAGGCCCTCGGGCTGCTGCTGGTGGCCACCCCCCTGCTCGGCGACGCCTGCCTGTGTGTACCCCGCCGCCTGCTGGCTGGCCAGCGGGTGTTTCAGGCCCACCGCCTCCATCTCTATCAGCGCCTGCACCAGGCCGGCTGGCCCCACGCCCGCGTGGCCGGCCTCTACATCGCCGCCACCGCCCTGCTGGCCCTGGCCCTGTTGCTGGCCGGCTGGCAAATGGTGGTGGCCGGGGCGGTGCTGGAGCTGGCCGTGGGGGTGTGGCTTGACCGGCGCGTGGCCCTGCCCTTCCCCATCGCCTCCCAGAACGCGCCCGTGCCGGGGCGTTGACGCGGCAGGAGCCCCAGCGGGCTTCGTTTGTCTTTCAAATCAACACAAGCGGCCCTGCCCCGACCGTTCGTTTTGGACCGGGCGGGCTTTGCGGCGATGATGCGGCAGATCCGCTGGCCATGACCCTCCACTGCGCCCTCAGCCGTCTACTGGCCCTGCCGCCCAGTTGCCGCCGCTACCTGCTGATCGCCGCCGACCTGCTGGTCATCCCCCTGGCGGTGTGGCTGAGCTTTGCCCTGCGCCTGGCCGATCCCTGGCCGGCCCAGCTGCGCCAGTGCTCCTGGATGTTCGCCGGCGCCTGGCTGATCGCCCCGGCGGTGTATGGCTTCAGCGGCCAGTACAAGGGCATCACCCGCTACGCCGGCAGCTCCGCCTTCTACGCCCTCAGCCTGCGCAATCTGGCGGTGGTGCTGCTGCTCAGCGCCCTGGGCTGGCTGCTGCCGCTCACGGCCCCGCCGAGCAGCAGCTGGCTGCTGCTCTGGCTGCTGCTCACGGGCCTCACCGGTCTGCTGCGGCTGCTGTTGCGCGACCTGCTGCTCCAGGCCCAGGCACGCTCCAGTCGCCGCTCCCAGGTCACGGCCCTGATCTACGGCGCCGGCGACGCGGGCATGCAGCTGGCCTCCGCCCTGCGCTATGCCCACAGCCATCGCCTGCTGGCCTTTGTGGATGACGATCCCAACCTCTGGGGCCGCCACATCAACGGCCTGGCCGTGGTGCCCCCCCAGCGGCTGCCCGGACTGATCGCCAGGGAAACCCCCAGCCAGATCCTGCTGGCC
Source organism: Prochlorococcaceae cyanobacterium (assembly GCA_040399225.1). Taxonomy (GTDB): domain Bacteria; phylum Cyanobacteriota; class Cyanobacteriia; order PCC-6307; family Cyanobiaceae; genus NIES-981. Next base: position 3,838 of record JBBASN010000126.1, read on the forward strand.
ATGCCCTTGATCAGCCGCAGCCGGCGCCGTCGCATCCTCGAGGATCTCCAACCCTACGGCATCCCCGTGCTCCAGGTGCCCAGCGTGGAGGAGATCTCCGCCGGCCGCACCCGCATCGATGCCCTGCGGCCGATCGCCATCGAGGAACTGCTGGGCCGCGATCCGGTGGAGCCCGATCCCCAGCTGCTGGCGGCCAGCGTGCGCGGCCGCTGCGTGCTGGTGAGCGGTGCCGGTGGCTCGATCGGTGCCGAGCTCTGCCGCCAGATTCTCGCCCTGGGCCCCGAGCGCCTGATCCTGCTGGAGCGCAGCGAGCCTGCCCTCTATGCCATCGACCAGGAGCTGCGCCGCTGCCAGGCCGCCGCCCCGGCACCAGCATCCCCACCTGCGATTCAGCCGGTGCTCGGGTCGGTGGGCGACCAGGCCCTGCTCGACCGCCTGCTACGGCGCCAGCAGGTGCACACCGTGTTTCACGCGGCGGCCTACAAGCACGTGCCGCTGGTGGAGGCCAACCCCCTGGTGGGGCTGCAGAACAATGTGCTCGGCACCCGCACCCTGCTCCAGGCCGCGGCGGCCCACGGCGTGGAGCGCTTTCTGCTCATCTCCACCGACAAGGCCGTGCGCCCCACCAATGTGATGGGGGCCTCCAAGCGCCTGGCCGAGCAGGTGCTGCAGGCCACCGCCGCTGAACTGGCTGCCCAGGCCAGGAGCAACGGCCGCCCGCCGCTCACCTGCTGCCTGGTGCGCTTCGGCAATGTGCTCGGCTCCTCGGGCTCGGTGGTGCCCCTCTTCCGCAGCCAGATCGCCGCGGGCGGCCCGATCACCCTCACCCACCCGGAGATCATCCGCTACTTCATGACCATCCCCGAGGCCGTGCAGTTGGTGCTGCAGGCCTCGGCCCTGGCCCAGGGCGGCGACTGCTTCCTGCTCGACATGGGCGAGCCGGTGCGCATCCTCGACCTCGCCCGCCAGATGGTGGCCCTCAGCGGCCTCACCCTGCGCGATGACCAGCATCCCGACGGCGACATCGCCATCGCCTGCACCGGCCTGCGCCCGGGCGAGAAGCTCTACGAGGAGCTGCTGATCGAAGCCGATTCCCAGCCCACGCCCCATCCGTTGATCTACCGCGCCCGGGAAACCTTCCTGCCGGCCGAGCGCCTGTGGCCTTGCCTTGATGCCCTCGAGGCCGCCATCGTGGCCCACGACCAGCCGGCCGCCCTGGCCCTGCTGGCCGAGCTGGTGCCCGAATGGCAGGCGGAGCGGCTCGCGCCCGCCAGTTCCTGACCTGGAGCGCTCACCGGTGCCCAGGCCCCGCCCCTTTCCCCTCTGGTTGCCCGTTCTGCTGCTGGCGGCCCTCTGGTGGTGGGCCCCGCGCCTGGCTCCCCTGCTGCCCGCCAGCGCCCAGCGCCGGGCGATCGTGGTGCTCGCCGACGACCCCCTGCGCACTGAGGCGGCCCTGGATCTCTGGGAGCGCGAGCCCCAGAGCCAGTTCTGGATCCTGGGGGGTCCCTACCTGCTCCTGGCCAGCTGGGACCAGCTGGATCAGCGAGGGATCGCCGTGGAGGATCCGCGCCTGGGCACATTCATGCAGGGCGAGGACACCGTGGGCCAGCTCACTCTGCTCAGTGAGCGCCTGCCCCGGGAGGTGCGCCATGTCACCCTGGTGACCGACCGCAGCCACAGCCGGCGGTCCCTGCTGATCGCCCGGCTGGCCCTCGGCCGCCGCGGAATTCGGGTGGACGTACCGCCGGACGCCGAACTGCCGGGCCGTATGCCGCCGGAAAACCCCCTGCGCCGCTGGCGTGATGGCCTTCGGGTGCAGCTCTGGCGCGCCAGCGGCTGGGATGGCCGCTCCCTGGGCCTCTGGCTCCAGCAGCTGGTCCCGAACTCCGAGCCATGATCCCAGCCCCCTTCTCCCACTGATCGCCGATGACCCCGTCCCCCGACACCTCCCTCGCCCCCTTGCTGGAGCGGCTCGCCCAGCTGCTGCTGCTGATCGCCGCGGCGGCCCTGCTGCCCGCCCTGCTGCCCTTCCAGCCCCTGGCGGCGGCCTGGACCCTGCGCATTGGTCAGATCCTGGTGGAGATGGCGCCCGTGGTGGTGCTGGCCCTGGTGTGCAGCCTGCTGGCCCAGCATCTGCACCCCGGGGGCCGCCGGCGCATCGCCGCCCGCATCGCCAGCGTGGGCTTCGGGCTCTATGCGGCTCTGGTGCCCCTGCTGCTCTTCTCCTACGGGGCCCTCTGGTTCTCCAGCAACAGCGAAACCCAGCAGCGGCTCGCGGCCCTGCAGACCCAGCTGCTCAGCGTGCGGCCCCGGGTGGAGGCGGCCGCCTCCACGGCCGACCTGCAGCAGATCGTGCCCCTGCCCGCCGATCGCCCCGCCGCCCTGGCGGCGCAGAAGCAGCAGGTGCTGCAGGCGATCAACAGCCAGCTGGAGAGTCAGCGCGTCCAGCTGCTGCAGCAACGCAACCAGTTCCAGCTCAGCAGTTTGCTCGCCACCCTGCGGGGTGCCCTGGTGGCCGGCCTGATGGCGGCCGGCCTGCGCCTGGTTACTCGTCGAGCCAGCTGTTGAACTGGGCGCCGAGGCGGCGCATGTTGCGCTGGATGTTTCCGGGGGTGGGGATCGCCGCCTTCCAGCCCTTGGGCGTTTTGGCTTGCCTGGGTTTGTCTGCCTTGTCGTAGTAGATGTAGGGCAGCAGCGGATCGTTGGCATAGGTCTGGTAGCCGTAGCCCTTGTTGCCATAGCCATATTCGTCGTAGCCATAGCCGCCGTAGCCATAGGCCGGTGAATCTCCCCCCTCCCGG
>JBBASN010000127.1:0-6551 GCA_040399225.1 Prochlorococcaceae cyanobacterium
CGCCTGAGGGAGCAAGAGAGGTGGTGATTTCCATTGCCGGCCGGCGCCGGCGGCGCCAGGGGCCAGGCAGCACCAAAGCCGAATAGAGCCCACTGCGCTGCTGGACCAGGAAGCTGGACACCGGTTGATGGCGCAGCCCCTCCATCGAGTGGCCACTGGTGAGGGGTGTTCAGCGATTGCGCGCCCGGCCACATTGGCGCCGAGGCAGCCAGTGGATGAATGGTGGCGATGCGCATCAGGGATGGACTGACGGCTTTGGCCGTGGTGGCTCTTGTCTGCAGCTTGCAGGGAAGACCGCTCTGGGGCCAGGCGGTCAAACCCCAGCTGTCAGCTCTCCCTGATTCCGTGCCCCCTCGCGGCTGCAGCACCACCCTGGATGACTGGAGAGGCAGCCAACTGCTCTGGGCCCCGCCCACCGCCTCCCCCAAGAGCAGTGATCAAGCCGAGCTCCTGATCGCCGTTGATGGTGCTGTACGCCGTCTGGCGATCAACTCCAGAAGCAGCAGCCACCTCTCTGCCACCGAGGGCACTTACAGCGTTGACATCCGCACGCCGACCTGGAAGAGGGTGGACATGGAACTCAGCAGGCAAGGGCCACGCTGACGTTGCGCAACACGCGGACCAAAACCGAAACCCGCGTGATCCTTCGGGCTTCTCAGGGTTGTTGAGGCACTGCAGCAGCGTCAGCCAACACTCTCCCTTCTGCGGCAGGGATTCGCCTCACGGCGCCTGATCCGCTGCGGCGGGGAAGACGTGGAAGCGGGCCTGCACGTCGCCGGAGCGGTCAAAGCGGATCGGCCTCAGGCTGGTGCGGTGCTGCGGTTTTGACAACCGCAATGGCCGGTAGCCACCAGAAAACTCCCCGGGCCAAAGGCCAGGGGGGTGTGCCATCAGAGGGGGCAATTGCCTGAGGCTCAGAAGCAGAAGGGCAGGAACTGGGTGCGGCAGGCGGCATAGCCATCCACCAGGGCGCCCAGGCCGATCTGGTGGGCGATGCCCGAGCCGGTGATCGCCTCGGTGAGGATGCCGATCACGATGCCGAGCATGGCGGCGCGGCCGTTGAACAGTTCCACGCGCTTGAGCTGCTCCATGTGGATCAGCTCCTCGGCGCGGTTCTGGAACCACTGGTCGTTGGCGGGGGTGTTGGTCATGGGAGTGTCCTCCGTGGTGGTGGGATCAAGAAGCGGCAAGCCTGAGACTTGAATCGTCTGGTTTGGTCTGGTCTGGTCTGGGCGCCAGTACCAGGGCGCAGATCAACCCAGCCCGATCTGCTGGAGGATGCCCTGGCCGGTGAGCAGCTCGGTGGCCAGGCCGATCACGAAGCCGAGCATGGCCATGCGGCCGTTCCAGCTTTCCGCGAATGCCACAAAGCCGAAGCGAGAAGAGGATTCAGTCATGACTGTTTCAGATTGTTACGAGAACTGTAACGCCATGTGAAGTAGGGCGCAAGGCGGGTTCCCGCACGGAGGCCGGCCGAAGCTCGCAGCGGCGACGGTCCCTGGGCGTCAGCCCTCCTGGATTGGCTGGTGATGCATCAGGAATCTGGCGGTCACAAACCGCGACCGCTGGCCGGCCCGGCTGAGGCTGGAATTGGCGCGGGCGATTTCCTCCTCCGTGGCGAGGGTTGTGTAGAGCGCAGCGCCGGTATCCCGATGGAGCAGCACGTTGTCGCGGGCCTCGGGGGCGGCGGGCTTGGCCATGGAGCGGCAACGGTGAGAAGCGCTGGGGTGCAGCAAAGCGAAGCAACGCTGCCGATGCCAGCGCCGTTCCACGGCTGTACCAGAGAGGCCAGGTCAGGAGGAGGGCTGCTGAACGAGGCCGTCCAGGAGCTCCCCCTGGCTGCTTTGGCCTGAGCCGCAGGACCTGGCGCCCCATCCCCGGACGTTGCTGGTCGCTGAGCAGAATCGCCCCCATGGAGATCCATGCCGACCTCAGCCAGCGCGCCGTGCTGGACAGCAACGCCCTGGACTGGACGCCCTCGCCGATGGCGGGGGTGGAGCGGCGCCTGCTGGATCGCCGCGGTGGCGAAGTGGCCCGGGCCACCTCGATCGTGCGCTACGCACCCGGCAGTCGCTTCGAGCGCCACCTTCACGGCGGCGGCGAGGAGATCCTGGTGCTGGAAGGCACCTTCGCCGATGAGCAGGGCGCCTATCCCGCCGGCACCTACCTGCGCAATCCGGTGGGCTCCAGCCACGCGCCCTTCAGTGAGCAGGGCTGCACAATCCTGGTGAAGCTGCAGCAGATGCACCCGGCCGATCAGCGGCGGCTGGTGATCGACACGGGCAGCGCCGCCTGGCTGCCGGGGCTGGTGCGCGGGCTGGAGGTGCTGCCCCTGCACGCCTTTGGCTCGGAGCACGTGGCCCTGGTGCGCTGGGCGCCGGGCACGGTGTTTCAGCCCCACGGCCACCCCGGCGGTGAGGAGATCGTGGTGCTGGATGGTGTCTTCCAGGACGAGCACGGCACCTACCCGGCCGGCAGCTGGCTGCGCAATCCACCCGGCAGCGTGCACCGGCCCTGGAGTGACCTGGGCTGCACCATCTGGGTCAAAACCGGCCACCTGCCGGCCACCCTTGGGCCTGATGGCTAGGCAGGATCCGCACCCGCCAGGCCCTGTTCGGCCGCCGTGCGCAGCACTGCGACGTCATCGCTCACCAACCGGCCGCTGAGCAGCAACACCACCTCCACCGCCGGGAAGGCTTCGAGAAACTCGCTGAGCACCGGCGCCAGGAGGAGTTCGCCGATCCGCCCCGGGATGAGCATCTGCTGCCGTTGTTCACCGCGGCATCACCGAGCACGTGATCGCGATGGATAGCGATGCGTTCGCAAGGCATCCTTGGGGAACATGAGGCCAACCCATGGGTGATCACAGCAGCCAACAGCCCACGGCCCGAGAGATGGTTCGGGCCCGTGCCTGCCCCGTGCTCGCCAGACAGGCCGATCGCCTGAATCGCTGTCTTGTCGTACCAGGCGTGCCGGGCTGCCATCGCTGTTGATGAAGGCAGATGCTGCAAGCTGGAGATCCAGCGGATCCACTGACCGCCGGATGTGCTGGATCCATCCCCCGATACCCAGCACGTGAGCAGTGGTTTGCCCCTGGCCATCCCGCCTGAACAGCAGGTGGCTGGGGAGCTGGTGGGGCGGGAGGCTGAGCTGGACACTCTGCAGGGAGCGCTCTGGCGAGCCCGACGCTCGCCGCTGCAGCTGATCTGGATCAGTGGCGATGCCGGCGTTGGCAAAACCGCCCTGGCCGCCCAACTGCTTGAGCCAGCCCAGCAAGCTGGCGGTGGCTACACGCTGGGCAAGTGCGAGCAAGTCGGCAGCGATGGGTTGCTCCAGGCACCCCGTCGGGCCCTGGCCCAACTGCTCGGTGCGTTGGTTGCTGGCCCAGCTGAGGCCAGAGGTGTGGTGGCCGAGAAGCTGTGCAGCGCGCTCACCCCGGATGGTGGCGCCTTGCTGCCCCTGCTTCCTGAACTGGAGAGCTTCACCGGGCCGTTGCCCGCGCCAACTCCACTGGAGCCCCACGAGCAGCCGTTGCGGTTCGTGAGTCTGCTCTCGATCGTGTTGCGGGTCCTGGCGCAACAGGTCAGGCCCCTGGTGATCGTTCTCGACGACCTGCAGTGGGCCGATCCACTCACCCTGGCGTGGATCGCGGGCCTGGTGGATGATCCGGAGCTGCATGGGCTGGTGCTGCTGGGCCTGTTCCGGACCACAGCTGCGATGCCTGGCCATGGCGTGGCCGAGCTCCTGGAACGCGCCGAGGCACACCCGGTGCCCCCGCTCCATCTCGCGTTGGCCAACCTCACCAGCGAGCAGGTGGACGGTCTGCTCAGCCGCCGGCTGCAGAGTGAAGCCAGGACCCTGGTGCAGCTGCGTGATGCGATTGCGCGCAGCAGTGGTGGCAACCCTTTCTTTGTGCACCAGCTGCTCAATGCCCTGCAGCGCGAGGGGCTGCTGATCGAGCAGGCGCAAGGGCGCTGGTGGTGGTCTCAGGAGCAGCTGCAGGCACGGCTGGCCAGCAGCGATGTGGTGGCATTTCTGATCGGCTGCCTGGACCAGCTGCCAGCGGCCAACCTGGAGGTGTTGGAGTGTCTGGCCTGCCTCGGCAGTCAGGCCAACCTGGCCCTGCTGGCCGTGGCCAGCGGGATGCAGCCTGCCCAGCTGGCGGAGCTGCTCACACCGGCACTGGAGCAGGGGCTGCTGGTCTGCAGCCCGTTGGAGGGACTGGCCAGCGCCGATCCCCACACCGTGGTGGGCTTCGGGCATGACCGACTCCAGCAGGCGGTTGCCCATTTCGGCGATCACAGCCACAGGACAGGTCTGCAGCTGGCCATGGCACGCCGTCTCCTGGCGGCCCAGCAGCCGGCCCTGGCGGCCCAGCAGTTTGCGGAAACCACGGACTTGCTCCAGGCCCCAGCGGAGCGCCAGCGGGTGGCTGCCTTGCTGCAACAGGCCGGCAAGGAGGCCCTGGAGCTGGGCAATCTGCCCGCAGCCGAGCGATTCCTGCAGGGGGCCCTGAGCCTGCAGGCCGCCGATGGCTGGCAGCAGGACCCCCACACCAGCTTTGCGCTGAAGCGGGATTTGCACCAGCTGGCCTACTGCCTTGCCGACTACGACCGGGTCGATGCCTGGTTTGGCGACCTGCAGCGGCAGGCTTGCTCTCCCCAGCAGTTGCTGGAGCCCGCGGCCATCCAGGTGATGGCGCTCTCCAACCGCTGCCGGTACCAGAGGGCTGTGGATCTGGTGGCCGAGCTGCTCGCTCCGCTAGGTCTTGCCATTCCCCTCAACCATCCTCAACAGGCCATGGAAGCCGAGTTGGCGGCGTTCGCGGCAGCGGTGAGCCGTGGCGGATTGGAGAGGTTGCCGCCGCTGCCGACCCGTTCCCCTGCCGGGGGCAGCCTTCCCAAGCTGCTCAACCGACTGGTGCCGGCGGCGTTCTCCTGCAATCCACCGCTGGCCTGTTGGCTGGTGCTGCACAGCAGCCGCCAGTGGCTGGCCGGTGATGCCCATCCCACCCGGCTGTACCCCCTGGCCTGCACCCTGCTCGCCAGCGTGCCTGCCCGGGGCGACTACGCCATGGGCTACCGGGCCGCCCGCACCGCCCTGTCCCTGGGGGAGGCAAGCCCCTATGGACTGGAAACAGCCCGCAGCCGCCATGTCTTCAGCCTGTTCTGCCAGCACTGGTTTGAACCCCTGGAGCAGGCGCTTGCCCAGGCCCGCCGCGCCCATCAGGAGTTGCACCGCAGCGGCGAACTGGAGTTCGCCAGCTACACCTTCTACACAACCCAGGCCGCCGTGCTCGAATGCGCCCAGCAGCTGGGGGAGCTGGCCGAGGAGAACAGCCGGGCCCTCAAGGTGGCGCGGCAGTGCTGCAACCGGCATGCCGAGCCGGCCTTCCTGGCTTACGCCACCCTGCTCAGCGCCCTGCGGGACAGCGACCCGGAGGCAGGGCAGCAGGGGTTGACGGAGGCTGAGCTCGAGGCGATGGAGCAGGCCAACCCGATGGCAGCCTGCTACCACCATGTTCATCGGGCCCTGGCCGCTGCCCTGCAGAGCGACGGCCCTGCCCTGCAGCGCCATGGGCAGGCAGCCGGCAGGTTGGAGCCGTATGTCACCGGGTTCTACCCGGTGGCCCTGATTCACCTGTGCCAGGGACTGGCCCTGGTGGACCAGCTGCGGCAGGGGCTGGATGTGGGTGCCGCGCTGGAGCAGCACCTGTTGTGGCTGCGGGAACGGGCAGCCGATGCCCCGGGGAACTTCGGCCACCTGGCGCTCTTGCTCCAGGCCGAGCGGTTGGCGGTGGAGGGGCAGTGGCTTGAGGCCCTGGAGCTCTACGAGAGCGCCTTGCGGGACGCCATCGCCCATCAGCGGCCCTGGCATGCCGCGTTCATCTGTGAGCGGGCAGGCAGGTGCTACCTCACGGCTGGCCTGGAGCAAGCCGGCCAGCGCCTGCTGGAGCAGGCCTATCAGCGCTATGGGAGCTGGGGTGCCGACCGCAAGGCCGCGGCGCTGATCGAGGAGTTTCCCTTTCTGCGGGCCTGCATCGACACCAGCCGGGAACAGGCGGAACGACTGCAGGCCAGCCAGGACCTGGGCCGGCTACGCACGCTGCCGGAGCTGATTCAGGCCACGGCCACCCTGATTGCCCAGCTCAGTGGCGCCACCGATGTGCACATCGTGGTGCTGGATGGCCAGGGGCAGTGGCAGCTCAAGGGCGGCCTCTCACCCGACGGTGTGCTGCCGTCTCTGCGCCTGGAGGAGGCGGAGCGCCAGGGGCTGCTGCCCGCTGCCGCGCTGCGCCTGAGCCTGCAGCGGTTGCAGCCCCTGGTGTTCCATGACGCCCTGCTCGATCCGCGGGTGAGCGGTGATCCGTTCGTGGCACCCCTGGCCTGCTGTTCGCTGCTGGTGGTGCCTCTGCTGGTGCAACTGCGGCCGGTTGCCATGGTCATCGGCGTCCACCGGCACCAGCGGGGCGTGTTCTCGGCCGCGTTGGCCCAATCGGTGGGGCTGCTGTGCGGACAGCTGGGCGTGGCCCTGGAAAACCTGCAGATTCA
>JBBASN010000128.1:0-6197 GCA_040399225.1 Prochlorococcaceae cyanobacterium
TTGCGGCGGATGTAGGGCTCGGCCACCTCCTGCATCGAGATGGCGCTCTGCACCCGGGTGGGCACGCCGGCTCGCTCCAGGCCGTCCTGGAGGGTGATGGCATTCATCACCGTGGCCAGCATGCCCACGTAGTCGGCCGTGGCCCGGTCCATGCCGGCTGCAGATCCCTTGAGGCCCCGGAAGATGTTGCCGCCGCCCACCACGATCGCCAGCTGGGTGCCGTCGGCCACGCAGGCAGCCACGTCGGCGGCGATCGACTGCACGATGGCCGGATCGATCCCGTAGCCCTGCTCGCCCATCAGCGCTTCGCCGCTGAGCTTGAGGAGCACGCGCTTGAAACCCATCGACCCCGTTGATTTGTGGCACCGTAGCAATGGGATGGTCAGCGCTCCCGGCTTGCCTGCCCGGGCTGCCGGCGCTTGACTGCGGTAGCAGCCCGGTGGCAGTGGATCAGTGGTCGCCAAGCGCCGTGCAGCCACCCGGGCCGATGCTGCTGCGCCTCACCCTCTCGGCCCTCGATCAGGCCAGTGCTGACGCGGCGATCTGGCGCCACCCCGAGGTGCACCGGGCACTGCTGATCAGCGGGGTCACCACCCTGCTGACAGCGTTCACTCCGATCCGCAGGGACCTGGAGGGCAGGGCCAGCCCAGGCCCGTCATCACCTCCCTAGAACTCAATCCCCCGCTGGGCCTTCACCCCCTGCTCGCGGAAGGGATGGCGCACCAGCTTCATCTCGGTGACCAGGTCGGCGCGCTCCAGCAGGGCCGGCGGAGCGCCGCGGCCGGTGAGCGCCACGTGGGTGAGCTCGGGTCGCTGGGCCAGACCATCCAGCACCTGCTCCACCGCCAGGTAGCCCAGCTTGAGGGCCACGTTCACCTCATCGAGCACCACCAGCTTGCGGCTGCCGTCGGCCAGGTAGCTGCAGGAGCGCTCCCAGGCCTGCTGCACCAGCAGCCGGTCGCGGTCGCGGTCCTGGGTTTCCCAGGTGAATCCCTCCCCCAGGGCATGCCAGGCCAGGGCATCGCCGAAGAGCTCCAGGGCCTTGGCTTCGCCCGGCTGCCAGCCGCCCTTGATGAACTGCACCACCGCCACCGCGTCTCCGTGGCCCAACGTGCGCAGCACCAGTCCCAGGGCCGCCGTGGTCTTGCCCTTGCCGTCGCCGGTGAACACCAGCACCAGACCCTTCTCCAGGTTGCGCTCCCCCACCCGTTGGCGCTGCACCTCCTGGCGGCGGGCCATGCGCCTGCGGTAGGCCTCCTGCTCGCGCTCGGGGGCCAGCTCGCCGCCGGGGCCCAGCTCGGCCGCCACCCGGTCGAGATCAAGTCCGACGAGATCCAGCGGGTCGCCGCCGGTTTCGATCGGGGCCGTGGTCTGATTCGGGAGTGCCGCTGATTCGCTCAAGGGTGCCGCAGCCTGGGAACCGTCGCACTCTGGCGGGCTCAGGCCGCACTGTGGCGGGCCAGGGCGGCGTCCACCGCCTGCTGCTGGTCGCGGCGGGTGATCCAGTGGTGATACGTGCGGGTGTGGATCGCCACCGAGTGGCCCATCATCCGCGCCGCCACCGTGTCGGGCAGACCCACGTGGATCGTGCGCACCGCCCAGGCGTGGCGCAGGTCGTAGGGGGTGATCGGCATGGCGTAGCGCTTGAACTGTTCCGCCACCCGCCGGCCCGCCTGCTGCAGGGTGGTGCGGCTCAGGTCGGTGCGCACCGCCGGCAGCAGCGCCGGATCCCGCCCTAGCCGCTCCAGCTCGAAGCGCTCCACCCACTCCGGCCGGAACGGCCACACCTGGTGCTCGCCGGTTTTGCTGGTGGGCAACACCCGGAGCACCCGGTCGCCCCCTGGCGCCAGGGCCGAGAGGTCGCAGAAGAACACCTCGTGGTTGCGCAGGCCGTAGGTGGCCATCAGGCCGTAGGCCAGTCGCCAGGCGGGGTTGGGGATCAGCTCGATCAGCTGCAGGATCTGGCTGTCGCTGGGCAGCTGGCGGAACTGGGCCCGGTGCAGGCCGTAGCCCGCCGCCCGCTGCCGCCAGTCGTCGGGCAGCTCCAGCCCCTGGTGCTGGGCCAGGGCTCCCAGCACGGTGCTGCATTGCTGGCGGCTGCGGCTGCCGGCGGGGTAGCTCTCCAGCACCTCCTCCAGCAGCGCCGTGCTCAGCCGTCGCTCACCGCCTTCGCTGGCCGCCTGGGCCAGCCGCCGCAGGTAGGGCCGGTAGGCGGCCGTCCAGGTGGTGCGGCTGCCGGCGGGGTTGGGGCGACGGGCGGGGTCGGCCTTGAAGGCCAGCTCAAAGGCCTGCAGCTGATGGTCCAGGGGGCTGCTGGGCCCCGGCCCCGGCCTGGGGCTGGCCTTGGGCGCGGGGGCGTCTGCCGCTGGGGTCCGGGTCTGGGTGGGAGCCGGTCGGCCCCAGCGCTGCCAGTCGAACTGCTGGCGTTGCAGCTCCGCCAGCACCTGGCGCAGCTGGCGGGCCGCTTCCGCCAGACCGGCCTCGCTGGCCGGCAGCCCCAGGCTGATGCGCTGCACCGCCGAGCCGCCGTTTCCCTGCCGCCGGGGCAGGGGGCCCCGCAGGCCCAGGCGTTCGCCGCGGCGCTCGATGCGCAGCCCCAGCCCGGCACTGGCCAGGCCCGCGTTGTGGGCGGCCAGCAGCGGGTCGAGCGGGTGGTCGCTGGTGGCGCTGCTTGTGGTGGCAGAGCTGGAATCGATGGCGGCCCCAGCACCGATGGCGGCCCGAACTTATCGATCGCCCACCGGGCCTGTCGAGGGGCGGGTGGCCGCCGGACACAGCTGGGCCCTCGTTCCCAGCGTTACGCTCTGAGCGGTGCGCCGCTGGGAACGAGGGCATGGCCAAAGTTGGCGTGCTGTTGCTGAATCTGGGAGGGCCGGAGCGGATCCAGGACGTGGGTCCGTTCCTCTACAACCTGTTCTCCGATCCCGAGATCATCCGGCTGCCCAATCCGGCCCTGCAGAAGCCCCTGGCCTGGCTGATCAGCAGCCTGCGGGCCGGCAAGTCGCAGGAGGCCTACCGCTCGATCGGCGGTGGCTCTCCCCTGCGGCGCATCACCGAGCAGCAGGCCCGCGAGTTGCAGAGCAGCCTGCGCCAGCGGGGCATCGAGGCCACCAGCTACGTGGCCATGCGCTACTGGCATCCCTTCACCGAGTCGGCGGTGGGCGACATCAAGGCCGACGACGTGGACGAGGTGGTGGTGCTGCCCCTTTACCCCCACTTCTCGATCAGCACCAGCGGCTCCAGCTTCCGCGAGTTGCAGCGCCTGCGCCAGGCCGACCCGGCCTTCGCCCGCCTGCCGATCCGCTGCATCCGCAGCTACTACGACGACCCCGGCTACATCGGCGCCATGGCCGGGCTGATCGCCAGGGAGATCCAGGCCTGCCCGGACCCCACAACGGCCCACGTGTTCTTCAGCGCCCACGGCGTGCCCAGGAGCTACGTGGAGGAGGCCGGCGACCCCTACCAGAGCGAGATCGAGGCCTGTTCCCAGCTGATCATGCAGCGCCTGGAGCAGGACCTGGGCCACGCCAATCCCTCCACCCTGGCTTACCAGAGCCGGGTGGGGCCTGTGGAGTGGCTGCGCCCCTACACCGACGACGCCCTCCACGACCTCGGCGCCCAGGGGGTCAAAGACCTGGTGGTGGTGCCGATCAGCTTTGTGAGCGAGCACATCGAGACCCTGGAGGAAATCGACATCGAGTACCGGGAGATCGCCACCGAAGCCGGTATCACCAACTTCAGGCGGGTGCCGGCCCTGGACACCACCCCCGCCTTTATCGAGGGCCTGGCCCAACTGGTGCAGCAGGCCCTCGAGGGACCGGAGGTGAACCTCGACCAGGCGGCGGCCCTGAACACCAAGGTGAAGCTCTATCCCCAGGACAAGTGGGCCTGGGGCTGGAACAACAGCTCGGAGGTGTGGAATGGCCGCCTGGCGATGGTGGGCTTCTCTGCCTTCCTGCTGGAACTGCTGAGCGGACGGGGCCCTCTCCATGCCCTTGGGTTGCTCTGAGCGCCGCCGCGGGCGGCGGGCTGTGCTGGCCCTTGCAGTTGCGGCTGCCGCTGGCCTGATCGCACCCGCCGCCCGCGGCAGCGGCGGCAGCATGTGGCGCCTCGGAGTGTTCCCCGTGGTGAACTTCGCCGGCTACACCAGCCATTTCGGCACCCGCACCGGCCCCTGGGGCGGGGTTGAACCCCACTACGGCCTGGACATCGCTGCCCCCATGGGCTCGCCGATCCGCAACTGGTGGGGCGGCGTGGTGCAGAGCGTGATCAACGACGGCACCTGCGGCCTGGGCCTGGTGGTCCGCTCCGGCGACTACGAGCACGTCTACTGCCATCTCTCGGGCTCGGTGCAGGGCGGGGTGTACCGCAGCGGTCCGGTGCAGGTGCGCCAGGGCCAGGCCCTCGGCATGGGTGCCCTGATCGGCCATGTGGGGGTCACCGGCCGCAGCACCGGGCCTCACCTGCACTGGGGCATGCGCTTCCGTGGCGCCTGGATCGATCCGGCCCTGGTGCTGCGCCAGATGGCGCGGGCCCGGCGGGTGGCAGCCCTTGCACCAACAGCGCCTCCAGCACCTAGGGTTGGCCCATCCCGTTAACCTGCCAGGCTGTGGCCTGGCTCCTGCAGCCGTGACGCTTTCGCCCCTCACCTCTGCGGACCGCACCCCTGCAGATCACACGTCCGATCCAGCTGCCGACCAACCTGCCGATCAGGTGCTGGCCGGTGGCGTCCAGCCCCTGCGGGTGAATGGTGGCTACGCACTGATGGATGCCCTGCGGCGCCATGGGGTGAAGCACATCTTCGGTTACCCCGGTGGGGCGATCCTGCCGATCTACGACGAGCTGCACAAGGCTGAATCGCGCGGCTGGCTCCAGCACATCCTCGTGCGCCACGAGCAGGGTGGTACCCATGCCGCCGACGCCTACGCCCGGGCCACCGGTCAGGTGGGGGTGTGCTTCGGCACCTCGGGCCCCGGCGCCACCAACCTGGTGACGGGCATCGCCACCGCCCACATGGACTCGGTGCCGATGGTGGTGATCACCGGCCAGGTGCCCCGGGCCGCCATCGGCACCGATGCCTTCCAGGAGACCGACATCTTCGGCATCACCCTGCCGATCGTGAAGCACTCCTGGGTGGTGCGCGACCCGCGCGACATCGGCCGGATCGTGGCCGAGGCCTTCCTGATCGCCGCCAGCGGCCGCCCCGGCCCGGTGCTGATCGACGTGCCCAAGGACGTGGGCGTCGAGCAGTTCGACTACGTGCCCGTGGAGCCGGGCACGGCGATTCCCAAGGGCTTCCGCCAGCCCCCCAGCCCCCAGCCGGAGGCGATTGATGCCTCGCTGGCCCTGATCCTCCAGGCCCACCGCCCCCTGCTCTACGTGGGTGGAGGGGCGATCAGCAGCGGCGCCCACGCCCAGGTGCGCCAGTTGGCCGAGCGCTTTCAGATTCCCGTCACCACCACCCTGATGGGCAAGGGCGTCTTCGATGAGAAGCACCCCCTGGCGGTGGGGATGCTGGGTATGCACGGCACCGCCTACGCCAATTTCGCCGTCACCGAATGCGATCTGCTGATTGCCGTGGGCGCCCGCTTCGACGACCGGGTCACCGGCCGCCTGGATGGTTTCGCCCCGAGGGCCCAGGTGATCCACATCGACATCGACGCCGCCGAGGTGGGCAAGACCCGCCTGCCGGATGTGGCAGTGGTGGGCGATGTGCAACAGGCTCTGAAGGCCCTGTTGTCAGCTTCCCAGGGGCAGGCCGGCGATGGCCGCACCCAGGCCTGGCTGGGGCGCATCGCTGACTGGAAGCAGCACTACCCCCTGGTGGTGCCCGAGCCCGTGGGAGAGATCGCCCCCCAGGAGGTGGTGCTGGCCCTGAGGGAGTTGGCGCCCGACGCTTACTACACCACCGATGTGGGGCAGCACCAGATGTGGGCCGCCCAGTACCTGAACAACAGCCCCCGCCACTGGATCAGTTCGGCCGGCCTGGGCACGATGGGGTTCGGCATGCCCGCGGCGATGGGCGTGCAGACGGCCTTCCCCGACCAGCAGGTGATCTGCGTGGCGGGGGACGCCTCAATCCTGATGAACATCCAGGAGCTGGGCACCCTGGCCCAATACCACCTGCCGGTGAAGGTGGTGGTGCTCAACAACGGCTGGCAGGGGATGGTGCGCCAGTGGCAGGAGAGCTTCTACGA
>JBBASN010000129.1:0-6175 GCA_040399225.1 Prochlorococcaceae cyanobacterium
TGCGCAAGGCCCGCGGCCGCAAGCACATCCTCAACCTGGGCCACGGCATCCTGCCGGGTACCCCCGAGGAGAACGGCGCCTTCTTCTTCGAGGCCGGCAAGAGCGTGATGGAGCGCCTCGGAGCAGCGGTGTGAGCGACCCGCAGGCAGGCCCACGGCCTGTCAACCCAGCCACGGCCAGGCCCCAGCGGATCCTGATCACCGGGGCCAGTGGCTGCGTGGGTCAGCAGATCGCCGAGCTGCTGCTGCGCGAGAGCAACGCCGAGCTGCTGCTGCTGCTGCGCGATCCGGCCAAGCTCACCGCCGTGCCGGCCGATCACCCCCGCATCACCGTACTGGTGGGCGATCTGCGCGACCTCACGGCCCATGCCGGCGCCATCGCCAGCGCCACCCGGATCGTGCATACCGCCACCGCCTGGGGAGACCCGGAGCGGGCCATGGCCGTGAACGTGGTGGCGGTGAAGCAACTGCTGGCGTTCACCAGCCCCGAGTGGCTGGAGCAGGTGCTTTACTTCTCCACCGCCTCGGTGCTCGATCGCCAGCTGCGGCTCCTGCCCGAGGCGGCCAGCGAGGGCACCGAATACATCCAGACCAAGGCCCTCTGCCTGCAGCAACTGGAGGAGCACCCCCTGGCCGAGCGGATCGTGGCCCTGTTCCCCACCCTGGTGTTCGGCGGCCGGGTGGATGGCAGCGGTCCCTTTCCCACCAGCTACCTCACCGCCGGCCTGGCCGAGGCCAGCCGCTGGCGCTGGCTGGCCAAGTGGCTGCGGGTGGACGCCAGCTTCCACTTCATCCACGCCGCCGACATCGCCCGGGTGTGCCTGCACCTGCTCTCGGTGCCCCAGTTCCCCAACCCCGAACCCGGCCAGGGGCGGGTGCGCCGGCTTGTGCTGGGCCAGCCGGCGGTGAGCGTGAACCACACCGTGCGGGGACTGCTGCGCTGGTGCGGCGGCTGGATGCCTCCGGCCGGGGTGACCATCACCCCCTGGCTGGTGGAGGCCCTGATCCAGCTGCTGCGCCTGGAGGTCACCGCCTGGGACCGCTACTCGATCCGTCAGCGTCACTTCCTGCACGAGCCGATCAGCCCGCCCGAGCGCTTCGGGCTGGTGAGCCATGCACCCACGCTGGAGGCGGTGTTCGCCGATGCCGGCCTGCAGCGCCGGCGGGGGCTGGCCCAGCGGATGTTGCAAATGTTTCGAAGCTGAGCAGCCTGCAGCACCTGGCCGCGCCAAGCAATTAAGTTTTTCGAGACTGTGCTCTGAGCGCCTTCCATGCGCCGACTCCTCTCCCTGATCGCTCTCTGCCTGGCGCTGGTGCTGGGCGCCACCCCCAGCTATGCGGCTGACGTTGCCCACGGCGGCCAGATCTTCTCCGCCAACTGCGCGGCCTGCCACATGGGTGGCGGCAACGTGGTGAATGCCGAGCGCACCCTGAAGCAGGATGCCCTCGAGTCGTATCTCGCCAACTACAGCAGCGACCATGAGGCCGCCATCGCCTACCAGGTGACCAACGGCAAGAACGCCATGCCGGCCTTCGGCGGCAAGCTCAGCGAAGGCGACATCGCCGACGTGGCCGCCTACGTGGAAGACATGGCTGCCAAGGGCTGGGCCTGATCCTTCCCCCATCCCACTGCCCAGCCAACAAGCTTGGTTGCACGCCCCGGAGAGTCCGGGGCTTTTTTGTGGCCTACATGGCCTTGCGACAGGCCAGCACCGCCAGGTAGAGCTCTTCCGGCACATCGCGGATGTCGTACTCGCTCGGCAGCACCCCGTGCACATGGCGGTGCACCGCCAGCCAGCAGTTGCGCTCGGGATCAGCACCGGTGGCATCGAAGTCCCGTGAGGCCATAGCAAGCTGCTGCACCAGGGCCGGGTCGACTGGGTGGTGGGCGCTGGACGAGATGTCCATGGGGATCGCTGGCAAGGGGGAGTGTCAGGCGGGGCAAACTGAGCGAACGAGCACGCCCGATCGGCATGATGCCCGCAACGCAATCTGCCCTGACGACCCTGGTGAGCCTGGCGTTGCTGGCACCACCAGCCCTGGCCCAGACGCGGCCCGCCAATGGTTGCCCGCTGATCGTCCCCGTCAGCCAGGCAGAGCTGCAGCCCCTGCGCATCCGCCGCGAACAGGTTGCGGGGAAGAACGCCAGGGGCTGTCTCTCACCCGCCGATGCGATCTACGGGCCGGACGGTTGCCCCCAGAGGCTCTGTGGAGGGAACGCCGGCGTGATTCAGCTGCCGCCGCCGCTGCCGTAGGCCACCTGGCACACGGCGTTGAGCAGCTGGGCCTGGTCGGCATTGCTGGGCACCTGGCCATTAAGCAAGCCGTCCTGGCAGTTAGCGGCCCCCATCAGATCGGTGTTGCCCAAGCCGTAGTTGAAGCTCACGCCGGCCGTGCCAACCGACTCGACGCTGCCGAAGTTGAGCTGGTAGCTGGTCTGCGGCACCACAATCACGGTGGATTGCTGGTTGGCCGCCTCGTTCACCAGGCCGGTGATCGCGGCGCCGGTGGCCAGGCCTGCCACGCCCCAGGCTGCGGCGCTGGCACCCCACCAGCCCCAACCACCCCAGCCGCGATACCAGCCGGCATTCCAGGGCCGGGCACCCCAGTAGCCGCCGTTGCGCCAGCCCTCATGCCAGCCGCCATAACCGCGGTTGTAGAAGTTGTTGTGAACGTTGATGCGGTCGTTGTTGAAACTGCCGCGGTTGTTGTCGAAGCTGCCGCGCGCCCCACCGCCGTACATCGGGTGATCGCCGGCGCGGCCGTTGTGATAGCCGCCGGCCCGACCGCCACCGTGAAAGCCGCCACCGCCGCCACCGCCGCCGCCGCGGGCCATCGCGGGCTGCACGGCCAGCGGGCTCACCAGCAGCAGGGCGCTGCACAGCACTGCCGACCATCGGCGCGGCTGCGAGGAGCGTGAATGGGAACGGGACAGAGTCATCGAAACAAGCGGCGCAGAGAGCGCCCACACACTGTTTGATAGCTGCACCCTCCATCGCTGCAGCGGCCAGGCATCAAACGCAACATTGCAGGTGCACAACCCCGTTCAATCCCCTCCGACCGGACCGGGACTCTGCATCGGGGGGGTTAACCGCCCCCGGCGATCGGCCGTCCCACCCCCTGGGCGGAGGACCGTCCCAATCCCGACGGCTCTCCCCTCTGCCAGAGCGGGAAAAGGCCATACGGTTCAGACACCTGATCAATCCGGGGAGTCGCCCTGATGCATCCCACCGCCGAGCTGTTCACCGAAAAAGCCTGGGGCGCTGTTGTCGCCGCCCAGCAGCTGGCCCAGCAACGCCGCCAGCAGCAGATGGAGAGCGAGCACCTGTTCGCCGCCCTGCTGGCCCAGCAGGGCCTGGCTGGCCGCATCCTGGAGAAGGCCGGCGTGGATGTGGGCACCCTCAGCCAGAAGCTGGAGGCCTTCATCGCCGGCCAGCCATCGCTGAGCGCCCCCCCCGAGAACGTGTATCTGGGCAAGGGGCTCAACAGCGTGCTCGACCAGGCAGGCAGCCTCAAGGACACCTATGGCGACAGCTACATCGCCATCGAGCACCTGCTGCTGGCCCTGGCGATCGATGATCGCTGCGGCAAGCAGTTGCTCAGCCAGGCCGGCACCAGCGCCGACAAACTCAAGGACGCCGTGCAGGCCATCCGAGGATCCCAGACCGTGACCGACCAGAACCCCGAAGGCACCTACGAATCCCTGGAGAAATACGGTCGCGACCTCACCGAAGCTGCCAAAGGCGGCAAGCTCGATCCAGTGATCGGCCGCGATGAGGAGATCCGCCGCACGATCCAGATCCTCAGCCGCCGCACCAAGAACAACCCGGTGCTGATCGGCGAGCCCGGCGTTGGCAAGACGGCGATCGTGGAGGGCCTGGCCCAGCGGATCGTGAACGGCGACGTGCCGGAGGCCCTGCAGAACCGCCAGCTCGTATCGCTGGACATGGGTGCCCTGATCGCCGGTGCCAAGTACCGCGGTGAATTCGAAGAACGGCTCAAGGCCGTGCTCAAGGAGGTCACCGCCTCCGAGGGCCAGATCGTGCTGTTCATCGACGAGATCCACACCGTGGTGGGGGCCGGCGCCAGCGGCGGCGCCATGGATGCCAGCAACCTGCTCAAGCCGATGCTGGCCCGCGGCGAGCTGCGCTGCATCGGCGCCACCACCCTCGATGAGCACCGCCAGCACATCGAGAAGGATCCGGCCCTGGAGCGCCGCTTCCAGCAGGTGTTCGTGGATCAGCCCACCGTGGAAGACACGATCTCGATCCTGCGCGGCCTCAAGGAGCGCTACGAGGTGCACCACGGCGTGCGCATCGCCGACAACGCCCTGGTGGCCGCCGCAGTGCTCAGCAGCCGCTACATCGCCGATCGCTTCCTGCCCGACAAGGCGATCGACCTGGTGGATGAATCGGCCGCCCGCCTGAAGATGGAGATCACCTCCAAGCCCGAGGAGATCGACGAACTCGACCGCCGCATCCTGCAGCTGGAAATGGAGAAACTCTCCCTCGGCCGCGAATCGGATGCCGCCAGCCGTGACCGGCTGGAGCGGCTGGAGAAGGAACTGGCCGAGCTGCGCGAGCAGCAGAGCAGCCTCAACGCCCAGTGGCAGGCGGAGAAGGGCTCGATCGATGCCCTCAGCGCCATCAAGGAAGAGATCGAGCAGGTGCAGCTGCAGGTGGAGCAGGCCAAGCGCAACTACGACCTCAACAAGGCCGCCGAACTGGAATACGGCACCCTGGCCACCCTGCACAAGCAGCTGGCGGCCAAGGAGGCGGAACTCAACAGCGGCGCCGGCAAGGGCGAAGGCGGTGAGAAAAGCCTGTTGCGCGAGGAGGTCACCGAAGACGACATCGCCGAGGTGATCGCCAAGTGGACGGGCATCCCGGTGGCCAAGCTGGTGCAGAGCGAGATGGAGAAGCTGCTCCACCTCGAGGATGAACTGCACACCCGCGTGATCGGCCAGAGCCAGGCCGTGACGGCGGTGGCCGATGCCATCCAGCGCTCCCGCGCCGGCCTCAGCGATCCCAACCGGCCGATCGCCAGCTTCCTCTTCCTCGGCCCCACGGGCGTGGGCAAAACGGAGCTCTCCAAGGCCCTGGCCTCCCAGCTGTTCGACAGCGAGGAGGCGATGGTGCGGATCGACATGAGCGAATACATGGAGAAGCACGCCGTGAGCCGCCTGATCGGGGCACCTCCGGGCTACGTGGGCTACGAGGAGGGCGGCCAGCTCACCGAGGCCGTGCGGCGCCGTCCCTATGCCGTGATCCTGTTTGACGAGGTGGAAAAGGCCCACCCCGACGTGTTCAACGTGATGCTGCAAATCCTCGATGACGGCCGCGTCACCGATGGTCAGGGCCGCACGGTGGACTTCACCAACACGATCCTGATCCTCACCAGCAACATCGGCAGCGCCTCGATCCTTGATCTGGCCGGCGACCCCGCCCGCCACAGCGAGATGGAGGCGCGGGTGAACGAGGCCCTGCGGGCCCACTTCCGCCCGGAGTTCCTCAACAGGCTGGATGAAACGATCATCTTCCACAGCCTCAGGCAGGAGGAACTGCGCCAGATCGTGGAGCTGCAGGTGAAGCGCCTCGCCCTGCGCTTGGACGACAAAAAGCTGGGTCTCCAGCTCAACGCCGACGCCCTCGATTGGCTGGCCGGCGTCGGCTACGACCCGGTGTATGGCGCCCGACCGCTCAAGCGGGCCATCCAGCGCGAGCTGGAGACGCCGATCGCCAAGGGGATCCTGGGCGGGCAGTTCACCGGGGGCCACACGATCGCGGTGGATGTGCTGAACGAGCGGCTCCACTTCCAGCAGTTCGACCCCGCCCAGCTGCCCGTGCTGATGTGAGCCCCCCAGGTCCTGGCGCCGCTCAGAGCGCCAGGGCCTCCCGGATCACCGCTGTCTCCGACCAGCTCCAGGGACCCCCCGTCACCGGGGTGATGCCCAGCTCGGCGCGCAGCTCCTCGAGGTTCTGCTCGAAGCGCTCCTCCCAGAGCACCGGAAACAGGGGTTGGGCCGCAGCGCCCATCTCCAGCCCCTGGATGATCATCTGGAAGGCATACACCGCTGTGCGGGCCTGCTCTGCAGCCGTTTCCAGCTCATCGATCGGCCGGTCGGTGTGCATCCAACCGAGCAGCATGGCGATCAGATCGGTGAAGGCCAGGCCGGG
>JBBASN010000130.1:0-6153 GCA_040399225.1 Prochlorococcaceae cyanobacterium
GGCTCTTGATGATGTTGCCCTGCAGGTCTGCCAGCAGGGGGCCATGGATGCCCGGTTCCAACACATTGATACCCTGCTCCGGCAGCTCCAGCAGCGGGGTGTTGGTGGGGAGCATGGCAAAAAGGGAGGGCTAGCGGGGTGGGCGGAACGGCAGTCAGCGAAGCTGGCGGAGGGGGCTGGGGGCATAGCCGCAGAACGGGACTCAGAAACCCCCGGAGTTGGAGGCAGTCCCGGAGGGACCATTCATTCGGAACCGCGACGCATGCCGCAATGCAAATCTTCTAGCGGCGGTGATCTGAAGTGGCGGTGATCTGGATTGGCGGTGATCTGGATTAGCAGTCGTCTGAACCAGGTTGATCCCGAGCCCAGTCGAACTGCTATGAATGATCAATCGGCACTAAGAACAGTCAAAAGAACCAACTCAGACAATCACTGCACACAACTCAACACCACAACCTTTTGGCGAGAACCAGACAAGCTGATCGCCAAAGAGCTGCCTCGTCAGCCGCTCATCAGGAAGAATCGCCCTCGGCTCGCCTTAGGGGTGCATAAT
This sequence comes from Prochlorococcaceae cyanobacterium, assembly GCA_040399225.1. Lineage (GTDB taxonomy): Bacteria > Cyanobacteriota > Cyanobacteriia > PCC-6307 > Cyanobiaceae > NIES-981. Next base: position 554 of record JBBASN010000130.1, read on the forward strand.
CCCGAAAGACTTAACATTTTTAGCGATAGCTGGCTGCGTGGAACTCAGCGACCTCCCCTGCGCTCCCTGGGGCAGTCCATCCTGCATTTGTCACGACAAGAGATCTGGGGCGCGAATGTATTAGAGGCTACGTTTGATGGCCCAGATCGCTGTGGGGTCGGAAGCGATAAGCTCTAGCCAGACGACCCAGGTTTCCCTGCCATGAGCACCACCCCAATGGGGCCGCAGGAGTACCTGCAGGAGCGCGTTGAGCAGCAGCTGGCCTGGTATGGCAAGAAGTCTGCGGGGAACAAATCGCGCTATCAGCTTCTGCGGCTGCTGCAGATCTCCCTGGGAATCCTGGTGAGTGCGGGTGGGGTCTATGCCGAGGCGATCCCCCACGGCGCCTGGCTGATCAGTGGTTTCGGGGTGCTGATCAGCCTTTCAGCAGCCTGGGAAACGGTGTTTGACCACCAGAACAACTGGATCCGCTACCGGCGGATCAAGGAGGAGCTGAAGCGCGAAAAGATCCTCTACGCCACCGCCAGCGGCCCCTACCGCCGGCAGGCCGCCCAGACCGATGCGGCCGAGGCGGCGTTCACGCTGTTCGTTGAGAGGGTGGAAGGCCTGCTCGGCGAGGAAGTGGAACAGTGGAGCAGCAGTGCCAGCCAGCCAGCGGCAACAGGCGGCGCCAGCACACCGAGCAACCCGGACCCCTGAACCCAGCAGTGTGCCCCAGCGCTGCTGGAGTTGACCGCCAGCCCATCCAGGTGCGGACCTCCGCCATGTCCTTACAGTCCTCAACGACGTGCGCCGCTGGAGGGCTCAGCCCATGAAGGCCTTACGCCAAGCATTTCAGCGGTTGAGCCTGAATGGAAAACTGGCAGGCCTTCTCTCAGCCGTTTTTCTCAGTTCCCTTGCTGTGCTGCTGATTGCACTGAATAGTCTCTTTACCCATTACGCAACAAGGCAGATCGACCATCAAGCGTCCCATCTGATGGATTCCATGGATGCGGTTCGGCAATACACAAGCAACCACATTGATCCGATCATTTCTCCTCTGAATCAAACTTCCGACAAATTCCTTGCCGAGTCAATTCCTTCCTTTTCAACCCAACGCGTCTTTACCTATCTGAAGGCCAACCCCGATTACGCTGACTACTCCTATCGGGAAGTAGCGCTTAACCCCACCAACCCTCTGGATCGGACTGACCCCCTGGAAACGCAATTGATTCGCACCTTTCGGGCCGATGCGGATCTCACCGTGCTCACGGGCATTCGCCAGGCGGGTGGGGGCTCATCGCACTACGTGGCCCGGCCCATCCGGGTGAGCGATCAGAAGTGCCTGGCCTGCCACTCCACCCCTCAGGCGGCACCGAAAAGCCTGGTCTCCACCTACGGCAGCGAGAATGGCTTCTCCTGGAAGCTGGGCGAGGTGGTGGGTGCCCAGATCGTGAGCGTACCGATCGATGCGATCTACAAGGCCAAGCACGACTCCCTGGGACTGGTGGGTATCTTCAACCTGGCGGCCTATGCGGTGACATCTGTGGTGTTGCTGGCCTTCATCCGCCGGGCGATCGTGCGGCCGATGCGGGAGATCTCAGCACGGGCCTTCGAGGCCAGCATGCATCCCGATCGGATCGAATTCAGCGAAAAACACCGGGCCGACGAGATCGGCCGGATCGCCCAGAGTTTTGAGCGCATGAAGCAAAGCCTGCTGATCGCGATGCAGATGCTCAAGCATCCTGACCAGGACAAGGCAGACCGCTGAAGCTCCTGCTGAATAGGCTCCTGCCATGAACGTGCGGATTTTCATCAGCTACTCCCGCCGGGATGCGGCCTTTGCCCTGGGCTTGCAGGCAAGGCTGAACGATCAGGGCTGGGGGGCCTGGCTGGACAGCGAAAAACTGCAGACCGGCCAGCACTGGCGCGAGGAAATCGTACAGGCGATTGCAGGCTGCGATTACTTTGTATTGGTGCTCTCGTCGAAGTCGATTCAATCAGAGAATGTGGTGAAGGAGCTCTCCCTGGCCGAAAGCTCAAGCAAACCCATCCTGCCATTGATGATCGAGCCAGTGGAGATCCCCGACTCGATGAAGTACCAGCTCGCTGGTTTGCAGTTTGTGAGCCTTGATTGCCCCGCTCTGGATGATGGTCTGGAGACCCTGATCCAGCCATTTTTCCAGGCCCTGATCGAGGCCTTACCCCATCCCGCCCCAACCCCTGCCCCACAGGGGACTGGTCGCTGGGACAAGGGCAAGGTGCTGGCCCGGCTGCTGCTGGCCATCGGGCCGATGGCCCAGCTGTGGCTCGAGGCACGGCCGGATCCGCTGCTGGACAGCGACCGGGTCGCACTCGAGGGCCTGTTCCGGCGCCACAATCTCGACGGCACGCTGCTGGCGGAGGCCCTGGCCGAGGCCCAACTGCCGCCGGGGGCCGATCTGGATCCGTCGCTGGCCGAATGGTTTCGGCTGCAGGTGGGGCCGATTGCCGACCTGGTGTGGGACGGGGGACTGGCGGAAGCCCTGCGCCAGGCGCCGCTGCAGGCCGGAGCCCGCCTGGAGCGGATCGGTGTGGACCCGGCGGTGGTGCAGGAGTTGCTCAACCGCCTGGCTCAGGGCTGACGTCTGGCTTGAGGGTGCGGGTGTCGATCCACTCCACGCGGCCGGTACGGCGCTTCACCTGGCGCAGCAGGTGGGCGGTGCCGCCGGGGCCATCGCCGCCGCTACTGCCGTCCCAGAGGGTGATGAAGCGCAGCTTGGCGATGCCGCAGGCCAGGGCCGAGTAGAGCTCCCAGAGGTTGCAGCGCTCAAACGGACTCACGCCCAGCTCCGGCGTGGGGCCCAGGGCCTCGGGCATCTCGCGCAGCTGCAGCCGCGGCCTGCGGCGCGAGGAGCCCTTCTCCCGCCGGCCATGGCGGTCCTTGAGGGCGTAGTAGCGGTCGCGCCAGCGCTCGCCGTTCTGGCGGGGCAGCACGGAGCGCTCCAGGAAGGTGGGCTCGTCGAAGGGCAGCAGCACGTGGCAGGTGGCGCCGCGCTCCAGGGCCGCCTCCAGGAAGAGCAGGTCGCCGCCGGCGGCCGCCTGGGAGAAGGCGATGGTTTTCTCACCCACCTTCAGACGATCGAGCGCCGCGGCGATGCGGCGGGCGGCATCGGCCTCGTGGGCTGGAGGGAAGCGGGGGGGTTCGCGGCCGGGTTCATCCATGCGGTGGCCGCTGAACAGGAGAACCTGGTCGGGATCCCAGGCGTCGGCGTTGCCCTCGCGGCCGGACTCGAGGCGCAGCAGCACCTGCTGGAGGGTGGCGCTGGCGGGATTCACCACCTCCGGGCGGAAGCCCAGGTCGGCCAGCAGCTGCAGCTGGTCGCGGCAGCTGCGCAGGGCGAAGCGGTTGGAGTCGTGGCGGGCGCAGGCGGCGCGGTAGGCCTCAGTGGCGGACTCGGCGCTGCCGGTGAGCACCTCCAGGTCGGCGAGGGTGGCGAAGGCGAAGAAGGGATCCTCCTCACGCCGCTGGCAACCGGCCCCGGCGGCAAAGCGCACCGCCCCGGCCAGCATCGCCAGCTGGGGATCATCGCCGGCGCGCAGGCCCAGGTGCACCTGCAGGTGCAGGAGCGTGAGGGAATTGATGCCGTCGTAGTGGTTGCCGGGATCCGCCGCGAAGCCGCGCAGGTAGCCATCGATGGCGAGCTGCAGCAGCGCCTTCTCCTCGATGGCCCGCTGGCGGCGCTGCTCGGGCGGGGTGGCGTCGTTGCGCCAGAGGGCCACCCAGGCATGCTTCTCCACCCGGGCCGCCAGGCCGTGGGTTTCGGCGATGCGGGGATCGCGGGGCAGGTCGTCGAGCAGCTGGCGGTAGTGATCGCGCACCCGATCGAGGGTGTAGGTGCGCACGCGCTGGTCGTCGCCGCTGGGCAGCGTGGCCAGGCGCTCCAGGCAGATGCCCTGCTCGCGCAGCAGCTCGGCCCTGAGCTCGGGATCGGCCGCCACGATCGGCCGGCCTCGCTCCAGGGTGTCGAGAGCGAGGGCGAAACGGTCGGCCTTGCGCAGGGCCTTGCCGGCGGCCAGCAGGCCCTCAGCGCGCAGGGCCGCCACGGGCGCCTCGTCGGCCAGCACGAGCATGTCGCCGAGCAGATCGAGGCGACGGGCCTGCTCCAGGCGTCGCCGCCAGTTGTCGAAGCTGTCCCAGTACTCGCACACACCACCCACGCGCAGCTTCTTCCACTGCGGCTCCTCCAGGTTGGGCAGCAGGGTGTAGACGGGGCTCACGGTGCGGCCACGCCAGCTCTGCATCGTGCTGGTGAGCATGGCCACCAGGGCGTTGAGATCGTCCTTGAGGTGGGCGGGATCGGGAACACCGTTGGCGAGGTTGTAGCGCAGCTTGCGGTCGGTGTAGATGTCGAAGGCCTTGGGGGTGCGGCCGCCGCTGATCAGCACCACCCCGCGGCTGCGCAGGGCGTGACGCACACCGAGCTCGTACCACACATTGGGGTTGTCGATGCTGATGTCGGCGAGCACCAGATCGGCCAGCAGCAGCTCCTGGAACATGTCGGCGCGGATGTCGCCGGCGCGCTGCTCCTCATCGGCGCGGAAGGCCTTGAGACCTGCCTTCTCCAGGGCAGGCCGGATCAGGCGCTTGTGCACCTCGTTGAACTGGATCTCCTGCCCGTCGGCGTCGGTCTTGGTGCCGAAGGGCATCACCACGAAGGCGTGCGGGCGGGTGTCCATGGCGGCAGAGTTGCTGTGATTTACGGGTATAGCGCCGGGTTCAGGCCTCGTAGAGCTCAAGGGGCAGCCCATCGGGATCCGCGAAGAACACAAAGCGTTTGCCGGTGTATTCATCGCGGCGTATGGGTTCGACCGCCACACCCCTGGATTCCAGAAGGCGCTTGCACTGCTCCACATCGGCCACCGCGAAGGCCAGATGGCGCAGGCCCTGGGCTTCGGGTTTCGACGGCCGCGCCGGCGGGTTCGGGAAGGAGAACAACTCGATCTGGGAGCCGTCGGCCAGGGCCAGGTCGAGCTTGTGGGAGTGGCGCTCCGCCCGGTAGTGCTCGGCGATCACGCGCAGGCCGAGAACCTCGGTGTAGAAGCGCTTCGACACCGCGTAGTTGGAGCAGATCACGGCGGCGTGGTGGATCCGGCGGAGCATCTAGGGCGTTGGGGAGTGGCGGTGGGGAGTGGCGATGGGGAGTGGCGTTGGGGAGTGGCGCTGGTGAGTAGTGGTGCGGGTAGGGGGTGGTGAGGCGTGCCAGAGATTCGGGCGCCGATCCCGGCCTGCCGGCGGGATGCGGTTGCTGCCTTTCCCTGGGCTGATTTTCGCGTGGCCAGCGGCAGCTCCGCTTGGGCTGGCTGCCCCGGCCCTGGGGCCCTGCCTGCAGAAGCCGACGGCGTGCCCACCCGCGGGCTCTTGATGGTGACCGCCATTTCACCCCCTGGGTATGGAAGGTGATTGCTCCGAAGCTTGCCGCCCTGATCAGAGGCCCGCTGGCCTGAGGCGGGGTTGTGGCCAACGCGGCGAGGCGCCTGCGGCGCCAAGGAGAAACAGCCAGCAGCCAAGCAGCCAAAATCCAAGCAGCCGAGAGTAAAGATCTAAAGGGTTGAAGGGTAAAGAATCAGTCCTGGGGGAG
>JBBASN010000131.1:0-6096 GCA_040399225.1 Prochlorococcaceae cyanobacterium
GGGTGACACCACTTCCAGAGCGATGCCGAGGATGCGGGCCTCCTCGCGGAAGCGCAGCTCCTCATAGGCCGGGCCCGCCGGGGAGGGCTTCTGCAGGATCCAGAGCTTCATCGGTGGCAGCCGCCTGGCATCGCCTCAGCCTCGGCATGGCCCGGCCGGCCGGTTGGTTCCCTGCGACACATCGATGCGGATCTCCTTCAGCAAATCCGTGCGTCGCCAGGCTGGGACTGTCTTCGCCCCACGCGCTTGCTCCGCCGCTTGTCCCGACGACGGCTGTTCTGGTGGGCCGCCGCGGCTGGTGCCGTGCTCATGGGCTCCAGCTCAGACCAGCTGCGCCGGCGCCGCAGGTGGCCATCCCCTGCGGTCGCTGCGGCTGGGGAGCCGGATGGAGCGGAACGCAATGGCGTGCTGCTGCAGGCCTTCCACTGGTACACGCCGGCCGACGGCGGTCACTGGCGGCGCCTGGAGCGGCAGGCCCGGGATCTGGCCGCAGCCGGCATCACAGCTCTGTGGTTGCCGCCGGCGGGCAAGGGCCAGGCCGGCGGCAACGACGTGGGCTACGGCCTCTACGACCCCTACGACCTGGGCGAGTTCAACCAGAAGGGCAGCGTGGCCACCAAGTACGGCACCCGGGCCGAGTACCTGTCGGCCGTGGCTGCCTGCCGCGCCGCCGGCCTGCAGATCTATGCCGATGCGGTGTTCAACCACCTGATGGGGGCTGATGCCGAGGAGGAGTTCAACGCCACCCCCCACGACCCCCAGAACCGCTTCCAGCCCCTCGGTGACCAGCGCCCTATCCGCGCCTGGACCCACTACAGCTACCCCGCCCGCGCCGGCGCCCACTTCGCCATGCAGTGGCATTGGTGGCACTTCGACGCCGTGGATCACAACAGCCTCGAGCCGGACGTCCAGGCCGTGTGGCGGATTGAGGGCAAGGCCTTCGATGACGACGTGGACCTGGAGCGCGGCAACTACGACTACCTGATGGGCTGCGACCTCGACATCGACCACCCCGAGGTGCGCGACGCCCTCAAGCACTGGGGCACCTGGATGCTCGACACGGTGGGGCTGGACGGTTTCCGGCTCGATGCGATCAAGCACATCAGCGGCGATTTCTTCCCCGACTGGATCGCCCACGTGGAGGCCCATGCCGGCCGCGAGCTGTTTGTGGTGGGCGAGTACTGGACCACCAACCTCGACACCCTGCGCTGGTACGCCTCCCGCAGCGGTGGCCGCATTCACCTGTTCGATGCGCCGCTGCACCACAACTTCCACGTGGCCAGCCGCCAGGGTTCCGGATACGACCTGCGCCGTCTGCTGGACGGCGCCCTGATGCGCGAGCTGCCCCAGCTGGCGGTGACGCTGGTGGAGAACCACGACACCCAGCCCCTGCAGGCTCTGGAGTCGGTGGTGGAACCCTGGTTCAAACCGCTGGCCTACGCCTTCATCCTGCTGCGGCGCGAGGGCTACCCCTGCCTGTTCCTGCCGGACTACGAGGGTGCCCGCTACCGCGACGGCCAGCAGCACGACGTGGAACTGGTGAGCCACCGCTGGATCCTCGATCGCCTGCTGGCTGCCCGCCGCGACCACGCCTACGGCGAGCAGCGCGACTGGCTCGATCACCCCAACTGCATCGGCTGGACCCGCGCCGGCACTCCCGCCCATCCCCGCGGCCTGGCGGTGCTGATGAGCAACGGCGACGCGGGATCGAAGTGGATGGCCACCGGCAAGGCCAATGCCACGTACGTGGACATCACGGAGCACCGGCGTGAGTCGATCCGCAGCAACGGCGATGGCTGGGCCGAGTTCAGCTGTCCGGCGGGATCCCTCTCGGTGTGGGTGGAGAGCGGGGCCTGAGCAGCGGCGTTGGCGTGGGCGGAAGCTGGCGGGGGGAGCGTGCCTACGCTGCCCCCATTGCGTTGCCGGTTGCACCGGCCTGCTGTGTGAACGTGCCGGACGCCCGCCCCGAGGTGGAGAGCCTGCAGGCCTACAGCGCTCCCCTGGAGGGCCGGCGCGGGATGTTGCGCCTGGATTTCAACGAGAACACCGTGGGCCCGAGCCCCCAGGTGGTGGAGGCGTTGCGGGCGATTCCGGCGGAGCAGATCGCCATCTACCCGGAATACAACGGCCTGCGCGAGGCGTTGATCGCCAACCTCTCGACCCAGCCCCCGGCAGCCCAACCCCGGCCCCTGCAGCCCGAGCAGATCGGCCTGTTCAACGGCGTGGACGCCGCCATCCACGCCATCTTTCACGCCTACGGCGACCGGGGCGACACCCTGCTCACCACCAGCCCCACCTTCGGGTACTACAGCCCCTGCGCCCGCATGCAGGGCATGGCGATCGAGGCGATTCCCTACCGGTTGCCGGATTTCGCCTTCCCGCTGGAGGAGATCCGCGCCGCCCTCCTGGAGCCCGTTGGCACCACCACGGCCCAGCGTCCGCCGCGCCTGTTGCTGATCTGCAACCCCAACAATCCCACCGGCACCCGCCTGGCGCCCCAGCCGATCCTGGAGCTGGCGGCGGCGGCGCCCCACACCCTGGTGGTGGTGGATGAGCTCTATGAGGCCTTCAGCGGCGACAGCGTGCTGCCCCTGGCTGACTTCGCCGCCACCCCCAACCTGGTGGTGCTGCGCTCCCTGGCCAAGACCGCCGGCCTGGCCGGCCTGCGCATGGGCTTCGCCATCGGTGCGGGGCCCGTGATCGACCGCATCGGCCGGGTCACCGGGCCCTACGACATCAACAGTTTCGCGGTCACCGCCGCCCACGCCGCCCTGGTGGACCAGGCCTATACCGATGCCTACGTGGCCGAGGTGGGGCGCGCCCGCACCTGGCTGCTCGACCAGCTTCAATCGGCTGGCGTGCGCCACCATGCCGGCGGCGGCAACTACCTGCTGATCTGGCCCGGCCGGCCCGCTGACGCTGTGGAGCAGGGTCTGCGCCAGGCCGGAATCCTGGTGCGCCCGATGGCGGGCAAGCCCCTGATCGAGGGTTCCCTGCGGGTGAGCATCGGCACCTGCGCGCAGATGGAGCGGTTCTGGCAGGCCTATCGCGAGCTGATCAACTCCGCCGCAGCCTGATGCAGGACCTCAGCGCATCACCTTGATCACCGGGCCCTCGGCGAGGCTGCCGGGCAGGTTGATGCGGCTGCCGGCGCGCTGCACCGGTGTGCCGGCCATGGCGTCCAGGAACGGCTGCACGCTGCCCTGGTCGCAGTTGGCCGGGGTGGCGCCACTCACGTACTGCACCGGGATTACCACCCGGGGCTGCAGCTCCCGCACCAGCTCGGCCGCCTCGCGGCCGTCGTACACCTTGGCGCCGCCGCCCACGCCGATGATCAGTACGTCCGGGCGGCCCAGCAGCACCTTGTCGGCCGGGCTGATGGGCGCGGCGGTGCCGCCCAGGTGGGCGAAGTTCAGGCCTCCCTGGCGCCAGCGCCAGATCGTGGCCTGGCCGAAGCGGCGGCCGCCCACCCGGTCGTGGGGTCCGCCGATCCCCTCGAAGCGGAGGCTGCCCACCTGGTAGGTGCCTGGATCCACCAGGAAGCGGCCGCTGGCCACGCCGGGGGCCCCCTCATCCAGCAGGCGGCTGCTGGCCAGGATCGCGCTGGCGCCCACCCGCGGTTCGGCCAGGCCGGCGGCGCAGCCCACGGCGCGGAAGGGATTCAGCAGCACGCTCTGGCCGCCGCCCTGGATCAGCAGGGCGCTGTGGCCATAGCTGGTGATCGTGACTCCGCCGGCGGCCAGGGCAGGAGTGGCGGCGATCAGGCTGGCGCCGAGGGCAGTACTCAGGGCAGTGCCCAGGGCCACGGCCGGGCCAGGCAAGGGCAGGAGGCGCATGGCTGAGCTGGGAGACACCAGGACGCTAGCCGGAGGCCTGGCGCAGGAAGTTCGCCAGCAGCCGGTGGCCGTCCTGGGTGAGCACGCTCTCCGGATGGAACTGCACGCCTTCGATCAGGGGGTGGTCGCGGTGGCGCAGGCCCATGATCGTGCCGTCCTCCAGCCAGGCGGTGATCTCCAGGGAGTCCGGCAGGCTCTCCCGTTCGGCGATCAGGCTGTGGTAGCGGGTGGCGGTGAGCGGACTGGGCAGGCCGGCGAACACCCCGGAGCCGCCGTGGAACACCGGCGAGGTCTTGCCGTGCATCAGCTCCCGGGCTCGCACCACCTTGCCCCCGAACACCTGGGCGATCGATTGATGCCCCAGGCACACCCCCAGGGTGGGGGTGGTGGGGCTCAGCTCCCGCAGCACCTCCAGGCACACCCCCGACTGGTCGGGGTCGCCGGGGCCCGGGGAGATCAGGATCGCCGCCGGCTTGAGGGCGCGGATCTGCTCCAGGTTGAGGGCGTCATTGCGCTCCACCCGCAGCTCGGCGGCCAGGGGATGCTCTGCGGCCAGCTCCCCCAGGTACTGCACCAGGTTGAAGGTGAAGCTGTCGTAGTTGTCGAGAACGAGCAGCATCGCTGTTGATGGGGTGTGACCCATTCAAGGGCCCGGTGCGGCGCCCCCTCGATCAGAGGCCAAGCCGTTCCAGCAGCGGCGGCACCAGCAGCAGCAGGGCGATCATCACGGAGGCCGCCGCCGCCACCAGCACGGCGGCAGCCGCGCAGTCCTTGGCGATCCGGGCCAGGGGATGGAACTTGCGGCCGATGGCCAGGTCCACCACCGCCTCGGTGGCGGTGTTGATCAGCTCCAGCACCAGCACCGCGGCCACGGTGAGCACCAGCACCGCCAGCTGGGCCGGCGGCAGCCCCAGCCCCAGCCCCATCAGGAACACCGCCAGGCCGGTGAACACGTGGATGCGGAAGTTGCGCTGGCTGCGGAAGCCGTAGGCCAGTCCCTGGGCGGCATAGCGGAAGCTGGCGGGCAGGTCCCCGGCCACCGTCCAGGCCCCCAGCCGCGTGGAGCGCCCGCGCCCGGCAGCCACGGCCGGCAGGCTGGAGAGCGGTTCGGAGTCGGCTTCAGGTCGCGGCAGCGGCAGCACAATCCACTTGGCAACAGCCGCACCCTACCGCCGTTCTCCCGGCTCCACAGCGCTTGCCAGCAGCATGTGCTGGCGCGCCAGCATCGCCGCCAGGGTGGACTCGTCCGGATGGTCCCAGCCCAGCAGGTGCAACAGGCCATGGCTGGCCAGGAACAGCAGCTCCTGCTCCAGGCTGTGGCTGTGCTCCGGGGCCTGACGGGCGGCGGTGTCAACGGAGATCACGATGTCGCCCAGTTCCAGGGGCTCAGCACCATGGATTTCAGCGTTGCCCGCGTCGTCCATCAGGCCTGGCGGCAGTGGCAGCGGCGGGGCCCCGTCGAGGTCGTCGTCCTGGGCGGCGAAGGCCAGGACGTCCGTGGGGCCTGCCTTGCTGCGCCAGTCGGCGTTGAGGGCTGCGATCTCCGCGTCACCCACCAGGCTCAGCCCCAGGCTGTAGGCAGGGGCCTGCAGCGCGCTGGGCAGCTCGCCGGCCAGCTGGCTCAACCAGGTGCCCAGGAGCGCGTGCCAGGGATCGGCGCCCTCCAGGGGATCGAGCCAGGCGCCGCCGGCCTGCAGCAGCTCGGGCGCCAACTCCGGATCGGCTGAGAAGGCCAGGTCGAGGTCCACCGCGGCGACCGCCTGCGGGGGCTGGGGCCTGGAGTCAGCCACGCCTGGTTCAGCCACCGGGAATCTGGGGCCGGCCCAACCAGGCGATCAGGGTGATGAAGCCCAGAAAGCCCACGGCGGTGAGGCCGAAGTGAAACAGGCTCTGGCGGCCCTTGCGCACCATGTTGCGCATGGCCAGCTTCACGAAGCTGGGGTTCTCGCCCCGGGGCTGGGCCGGGGACGGATTCTGGCTGGCGGGGTCAGTCATCGCTGCCGCCTCCGCCCACCTCCACGCCGGCGTGCAGCAGGCTCTGGATGAAGGGGTCCAGGTCGCCGTCCATCACGCCCTGCACGTCGGTGGTTTCGTGCTGGGTGCGCAGGTCCTTCACCATCTGGTACGGGTGGAACACGTAGTTGCGGATCTGGTTGCCCCAGGCCGCCTCCACGATGTCGCCGCGGATGTCGGCGATCTCGGCGGCCCGTTGCTCCTGGGCGATCACCAGCAGCTTGGCCATCAGCAGGGCCATCGCCTT
>JBBASN010000132.1:0-6001 GCA_040399225.1 Prochlorococcaceae cyanobacterium
GCTCGAGCTTGCCCCGCAGCCGGGCCACGTACACATCCACCACCCGCAGGTCGGCTGCGCGCCGCGGCGGATAGCCCCAGAGCTGCTCAAGGATCTCCGCGCGGGGCACCACCCGGCCCGGCTCGCGGAACAACAGCTCCAGCAGGCTGAACTCGGTGTAGGTGAGGGCAATGCGCTCGCTGTCGCGGGTGACCTGGCGGCGGTTGGTGTCCACCACCAGATCTCCCACCCGCAGCACGCCGCTGCCGCTATGCAGCTCGCGCGGCTCGTTGCTGGCCGAGCCCCGGCCCACCCGCCGCAGGATGGTGGCGATCCGGGCTTCGAGCTCCTTGGGGCTGAAGGGCTTCGGCAGGTAGTCGTCGGCGCCCAGATCCAGCCCTGACACGCGCTCGGCGATGGCATCCAGGGCCGAGAGGAAGATGATCGGCACGCAGGATTCCGCCCGAAGCCGCCGGCAGACAGCGAAGCCGTCCAGCTTGGGCAGCATCACGTCGAGCACCACCAGATCGGGCTGCTCCTGGTGGAAGAGGGTGAGGGCCTCCTCGCCGTCCTCCGCGCAGATCACCCGGTAGCCCGCCAATTGCAGGCGCATCACCAGAACCCGACGCACCGCTGCCTCGTCATCCACCACCAGCAGGGTGGCCTTGGGATCAGCCGGCGGGGTCGACATGTCCGCGGAGGGCATGGGCGCAGTGCCGGCAGGGTGAAGATTCGCAACCTTAGCCCTCAGGTCGCCCTGTGGTCATCCCCGCAAACGCGCCCCAGCCGGTCGATCTGGGCAGATTTAAGGATTTCTGCGGAAACAGACAAAAGCCGGCGCCGCTGCTACCTGGCTGATCGTGAATCCGCCTGTACTCCCTCTGGCCAGCGCGCGGCGGCGTAGCGATCCCACTCCTCGGCCGCCGCCTGCAGGGCCCGGTCGCTGTCGGCCTGACTCAGCATCGCGCGCTGCAACTGGGTGTAAAGGATCGCCTGCAGACGCTTCACGCCGGGGATGGCCGGCACCAGCACCCGCGCCCGCCCCAGGGTGCGCGCGGAGAGCAGGCGGGCCTGCTCCACCAGGCGGGAGGCCTGGTCGCCGCCCTGTTCCTGCTCCAGCTCCTGCTCCAGCTGGGCCAGGGCGGCCCAGGCCGAGGGCAGCACCCGGGCCTCCTGGGCGAAGGCCAGCTGGTTGGCGGCATTGGTGAGGTGCAGGCCGAAGCTCACCGCCTCGGCTGCCATGGCGCTCTGGCGCGGCACCACCAGGTTCATCATCGCCACGTTGGCCACCCCGTCCTCACCGGTGATCGGCGGATAGGGCCGGGTTTGGCTGGCGATGCCCGGCGCGTTGGTCTGCAGGTTGCGCAGGAAGTCGGGACCGGTGGCCACCTGGGCGAGATCGCCGGACTGGTAGAGCTCGATGGCGCGCCGAAAACCCTGGCTCACCACCTCCCGGGGCAGCAGACCCCGGCGGTAGAGGTCGGTCCAGAAGGCAAACGCCTGGCGCCCGGCAGGCGAGTTGAACGCCGCCCGGCGCCGGTCGTCGAGCAGCTGCACCCCCATCTGCACGAAGGTTTCCAGCAGTTCGGCGGAGTCATCCGGCACCACCGTCATGAACAGGGCATAACGCCCGGTGCGCCGCCGCACCGCCTCGGCATAGGCGGGCAGCTGCTGCCAGCGCTGGGGCGGGGCGCTGTAGCCGGCCTGCTGCAGCAGCTGCCGGTTCACCATCGTGATCCGCGCCGTGAGGTACCAGGGCAGGCCGAACTGGGCCCCGTCCTGGCTGCCGGCCTGCCAGATGGAGGGCAGAAACCGGGCCTCGGCACTGGCTGGCAGCAGCGGCGCCAGATCGAGAAGTCCGCCCTTGCTGGCCAGGTTGGCCGCGAACGGGGGATTGAGATTCACCAGATCGGGGGCGGTGCGGGCGAACACGGCGGCCAGCAGCTTGCGCTCCACCGCGCTCCAGGGCACATCGGTCCAGCGCACCTTCACCCCCGGGTTCTCCCCCTCCCAGGCCGCAATCACCGCCTGGAGATAGGTGTTGAAGCGAGGCGCCAGATCGAGCGTCCACACCGTGAGCACCCGGCCAGCCTCGCCGGCGCCTGGCCGCCGCGGCCCGCAAGCCGCCAGGGCGGTCGAGCCACCGCCCAGGGCCAGCAAGCGCAGCAGCTCCCTTCGCTTCAGCTGCGGCGATGGGGAGATCGGATTCAGGGTCATCGCATGGGGCTCCATCGCATTCGGCTGATCGGATTCAGCCCTTCACACCGGGCGCAAGCTGGCGCCAGAACAGCAGCTGCAGGGAACAGAGCATGGGCGCCAACAGACCGGTGAGCACGGTCTGAGCCAACAGGGTGTGCAGGGCCGCCACGTTGGTCTCTCCCCACCAGAGCAATTGCAACCAGATCAGCACGCCCTGCAGGGCGGCACCCAGCAGGGCCAGCAGCCCCAGGCTGAAACTGCGCTCGATCGGTGCAGTCCTGCGGCCGAGGCGCCCCCACCACCAGCCCAGCAGCGTGAGCGCAGGCACCTCGCTGATCGGTCCGGCATGGAGACCATCGAGGATCAGCCCCAGCCCCAGTCCCGCCGCCGCACCGGAGAATGGACCATCCACCAGCGCCCAGGGCAGCAGCCACAAAGCCGGCCAGGAGGGCGGCACGCCCGCCAGCTGCAGCGGCGTCGGGGCGGCCAGCACCAGCAGGGGCACCAGCCCAGCCGTGATGGGCGTCCAGCGCTGGCGGAGCAACACACTCATGGGCGGTCACCAGCCCGCTGCACCTGCACCCAGTCGATCGCATTCACCGGGGCACTCAACTGCACCACCGCCTCCGGCGCGGGCACCGCGCGCTCGTTGACGCTCTGCACCACTCCCACCGTGAGATTGGGGGGCAGGAGCGTGCTGGCGGGAGAAGTGGTCACCACATCCCCGGGCCGCACGCCGCCATCCTGCTCGATGAAACGCAACACCGGCCGGGAGGTGCCCACGCCCACAAGCAGGCCGTGCCGCTGGCGGGCCCCCACCCACACGCCGACCCTGCTGGAGGGGTCGGTGAGCAGGAGAACGGTGGCCGTGGTGGGGGTGACGCTGGCCACCCGCCCCAGCAGCCCACCGGGACCCATCACGGCATCGCCGGCTGCAATGCCCTGCAGGCCGCCGCGGCCGATCAGCAGCTGCTGCCACCAGCCCTCGGCCTGGCGGGAAATCACCGGAGCACCCACCAGCGCCGGGCTGCCCCGCTCCAGATCCAGCAGCCCGCGCAGCCGCTGGTTATCGGCCTCCAGCTGCTGCAGGCGCGACTGCCGGTCGAGGCGCTGGGCCGCCGTGAGCCACTCCGACTGGGCAGTGCCCGGCCAGAACGGCCGGCTGAGCAGGGCATAGACATCGAGCACGCCGGCCCCCTTGCTCAGGCGCAGGCCGACCAGCAGCAGAATCACCACCAGCCAGGGCCAAGCGAGGCCGACCAGGCGCCGTGGCGGGAGGCGCAGCCTGCGACCCTGCGACGCCATCGGGCTCAGGCCATCGGCCGCACGAAGTCAGGCGTATCGAGCACCCGTTCAAGGGTCTTGTAGTCCTCCAGCACCATGCCACAGCCCTGCACCACGCACAGCAGGGGGTCCTCGGCCACGTGGGTGAGGATTCCGGTCTCATGGCTGATCAGGTCACTGATGCCGCGCACCAGCGCGCCGCCGCCGGCCAGCATGATGCCCCGGTCCACGATGTCGGCGGCCAGCTCCGGCGGCGTGCGCTCAAGGGTGCGCTTCACCGCCTCCACGATCACATTGAGCGGCTCGGCCATCGCCTCGCGGATGTCTCCGGCGCGCACGTTGATGGTGCGGGGCAGGCCGGAGAGCAGATGGAGGCCGCGCACATCCAGGGAGATTTCGTCGTGCTCGTCGTCCGGGAAGGCCGAGCCGATGCGGATCTTGATGTCCTCGGCCGTGCGCTCGCCCACCACCAGGTTGTGCACCTTCTTGAGGTACACGCCGATGGCATCGCTCAGCTCATCGCCGGCCACCCGCACCGATTCACTCAACACAGTGCCGCCCAGCGACAACACCGCCACCTCGGTGGTGCCACCACCGATGTCCACGATCATCGTGCCCACGGGCTCGGTGACCGGCAGCCCGGCACCGATGGCGGCAGCCACCGGCTCATCGATCAGGTGCACCTCGCGGGCGCCGGCCAGCCCGGCCTCGCGCACGGCACGGCGCTCCACGCCGGTGACGCCACTGGGGATGCCGATCACCAGCCGGGGCGCCACGATGCCGCGGCCCTCATTGCCCTTCTGGATGAACGACTTGATCATCTGCTCGGCAGCGTCGAAGTCAGCGATCACGCCGTCGCGCAGGGGCCGCACAGCCCGGATGTTGCCGGGGGTGCGGCCGAGCATGAGCTTGGCCTCCTCGCCCACCGCCAGGCAGGAGTTGCGCTCCAGGTCGAGGGCCACCACCGAGGGCTCCTGCAGCACGATGCCCTTGCCGGACACGTACATCAGGGTGTTGGCCGTGCCGAGATCAATGCCGATGTCGCGGGAGAACTGAAAGCGACGGAAGAACACGGGGCAGACCCTGGCCGGCAAGCGCCGAATCATAGGGGTGTGTGACAGACCGGCCCCGTGGTGGAACTGAATCAACGGTGGCGTCCCGAGGGGTGCCGCATCATTGATCCAACCAACACAGAGGAAACACACCATGGGCGTCAATTCCATCACCCTGGTCGGCCGGGCCGGCCGCGACCCTGAAGTGCGCTACTTCGAATCCGGCAGCGTGGTGGCCAACCTCACCCTGGCAGTGAATCGCCGCAGCTCAGGCGACGAACCCGACTGGTTCAACCTGGAGATCTGGGGCAAGCAGGCCCAGGTGGCCGCCGACTATGTGCGCAAGGGTTCCCTGCTCGGCATCATCGGCAGCTTCAAGCTCGACCGCTGGACCGACAAGGGCAGCGGCGAAGAGCGCACCAAGCCGGTGATCCGCGTGGATCGCCTGGAGCTGCTGGGCTCCAAGCGGGACGCGGAAGCCGGTGGCTTCGGCGGTGGCGACAGCGGTGGTTTCGGCGGCGAGCCCAGCGAGGAGGAAGTGCCCTTCTGACCCCCGCGTTGCGGAAGGCCGCCGGGGTCGCCCGCCCCACCACGCGGTGGATGGGCGGGCTCTGCCCGGGGCGGCCTTCCGCAACGGGTGCGGGGTGTGCGCAGGTGGTTGGGGGGGGCTCAGCCGCCTGGGGGGCTGAACGCTGCCGCCAGCGAGAGATCAACGATCACCGCAACTAGGCCTCCTCCACGCCCAAGCCCGTGGTGGGGCCGGAGCCCGTGAGAGGGCGGCATTCGGCCAAAGGCCGTTGGCCACCCGACGCGGGCTCCGGCCCCACCAGCTCAGTAGCGGTAGTGCTCGAGCTTGTAGGGGCCTTCCACCGGCACGTTGATATAGGCGGCCTGCTCGGCGGTGAGCTCGGTGAGCTTGGCGCCGATCTTGTCGAGGTGGAGGCGAGCCACCATCTCGTCGAGGTGCTTGGGCAGCACGTACACCTCCTTATCGTACTGATCGCCCTTGGTGAACAGTTCGATCTGGGCCAGCACCTGGTTGGTGAAGGAATTGCTCATCACGAAGCTGGGGTGGCCGGTGGCACAGCCCAGGTTCACCAGCCGACCCTCGGCCAGCAGCAGGATCTTGTTGCCGCTGGGCAGGGTGATGTGGTCCACCTGGGGCTTGATGTTGTCCCAGGGATACTGCTTCAGGGAGGCCACATCGATCTCATTGTCGAAGTGGCCGATATTGCACACGATGGCCTGATCCTTCATCTGGATCAGGTGCTCATGGCGGATCACCTGGAAATTGCCAGTGGCGGTCACAAAGATGTCCACATCGCCCAGCACGTCGTCGAGACGCACGACGCGGTAGCCCTCCATCGCCGCCTGCAGGGCGCAGATCGGGTCGATCTCGGCAATCATCACGGTGGCGCCGAGGCCTCGCAGCGACTGGGCCGAACCCTTGCCCACATCGCCGTAGCCGAGCACCAGGGCCACCTTGC
>JBBASN010000133.1:0-5887 GCA_040399225.1 Prochlorococcaceae cyanobacterium
GGCGGTGTCGAGCGTGCCGCGGATGATGTGGTAGCGAACCCCAGGCAGATCCTTCACCCGGCCGCCGCGGATCAGCACCACGGAGTGCTCCTGCAGGTTGTGGCCGATGCCCGGGATGTAGGCGGTGACCTCAAAGCCGGAGGTGAGACGCACCCGGGCCACCTTGCGCAGCGCTGAATTGGGCTTCTTGGGAGTGGAGGTGTACACGCGGGTGCACACGCCACGCCGCTCGGGGCATGCGCGCAGGGCAGGGGACTTCGTCTTGCGAGTCAGGGTCTGCCGCTCGGTGCGGATGAGCTGCTGAATGGTGGGCATCGAGGGCCGGAGGTTCGGGGGCCGGGAACAGTGGTCGGACGTCCGACCGCTTTCGACAATCCGCCACCTTACTGGGTCGCCCGACCCCCCGCCCCCGTGATCAGCCCTGGCGACTGAAGGCGGCACCGCAGGCGCAGCTCTTCAGCGCCGCACTGCTGCGCACCAGAAATCCACCACCGCTGAGATCGCCGCGGTAGTCGAGGCTGAGGCCCGCCAGCAGCGCCAGCTGGTCATCGGGGGCGTAGAGGGTCACCCCATCGGCCCGGGCAATGGGCACCCCCGCCAGATGGCCCGGACGCAGCCGGATCGTCCAGCGTTCACAGCCGCCTTCCACCAGGTCGAGGTGCATCAGCCCCGGTGTGCCCGCCACCGCGGCCTGCCGGCCCAGTTCCGCAGCGGCGGCGGCAGTGAGGCGCAGGCTGTGGCCCTTGGGCATGGCGATGGCGCGCTCCGGCCTCAGCCGGGGGAGCGGAATGGGATCCATCCTGGCAGCCAGTTGCCGCAGCGCGGGCCGTCAGGGAGCCACCAGGCCAACGCCGTTGTGCACCCGGCCTGCCACCCCGCGGCCCATCACCCGCAGGCTGCCCCCCATCACCAGGCCGGTGGAGCTGCCGCCATCGAGGTTGAGGGCATCGCGTACGCCCATCTGGCGCAGGATCTGGGCGGTCTGCTGCAGGGTGGGGCCGGGGCTGTTCTCCCCTTCCACGGTGATCAGCCACACCTCCAGGCCATCGCTGGCCAGCACGGTGCGAGGGGCCCCCTGGCCCATGAAGGCGGCCCCGAAGTTCTCGGCGGCGCCGTTGAGCACCAGCTGGCCGTTGAGCAGCAAAAGGGGCCCACCGCCGATCACCTGGTCGGCATTCCCCAGGGGCGAACTGGGCTGGCTGTTGACCGTGAGCCGTTCGTCCTGGCTCCAGGGCAACACGGCCCCTCCGCGGGCCACCAGGAGCGTGTCGCCGGGCCGCAGCGGCACCCCCTGCTCCAGTTGGACGCTCTCGAAGCGCTGGCTCACCACCCCCTGGCGCAGCAGCAGGGCCGACTCTGAACCGCTGAGGGCGCGGTAGGCAGGTCCCCAGGCGTCGTCGTAGCGGCTGATGCCCCGCTGCACGAAGCCGCTGTTCACCACCACCAGGGGCTGGCGCTGGCCGTCGGCGCCTCTCACCCATTCCTGCAGGCTGAGCCGGCCGAAACGGGGCAACTCCCGGCCACTCCAGGCGGCCACCCCCCGGTTGAGGATCGGCCCGGAGAGCCAGCGGCCATCCTTTTTCAGGGCACCGAGGGGCAGGCGCCGTACCCGGTTGAAGTAGCCCCCGTTTACGGCCACCAGGGCCTGGCGCTGCTGGGCCAGTTGGGGGAGGGTGACCAGCCCCTCCATCCCCCCGGCCGGAGCCAGGGGAGCCAGCCGCAGCGGTCCGTTGAGCGGCTCCACCCGCACGGCGTTGATGCGCATGCCGCTGCGGCTGATCTGCTCCCAGCGCACGCCCCGTCCCAGCAGGGCCTGCAGGCGGGGGTCGATCGGCGCAGAAACTGTGGGGCTGGTGGGAGCGGTGGCCGTGCTGCCGGCGGGCAGGTCGATCACCAGCCGGTTGGGTTCACCCAGGCTGAACACCCGCTGGGGCGTGCCCATGCTGCTGCGCAGGGCCAGACCCTGGCCTGCAGGGCGGGCCACCAGGCCGAGCTGGCGCAGCTGGGTCTGCAGCTCCGGGCCGCTGCGGAGGTCGAGCACCAGCTCGTTGCCCTCCTGGCGCACCAGGGCGGGCGCATCGAGATCGAGCACCACGCGGCGGCTGGCTCCCTGGTTGGAGCTGCGCACCTGCAGCAGCTGGGCAGGGGCCAGGCTCAGCCGCAGCTGGCTCCCCTCCGCCTCCACGCCCACCCCCAGGGCCCGCAGCAGGGGCAGGGCATCGAGGGCCGCTTCATCGGCGAGGGCCTGTTGTTCTGCCGGCGCCACCTTCAATCCCTGGCCGAACCATTCCAGGTCGAGGGTGCCGTCGGGCAGGGAGCGGCTGCTCACCCCCAGCTGGTTCTGGAGCACCTCCAGGGGCAGCCAGAGCTGCTGGGGTGGCTGGCCGCTGGCGCCGATCCAGCGCCACAGGGCCTGCTGGCTGCGGCCATTGATCAGCAGGCTGCTGCCTTCCTGGCTGCGGGGGGCCGGGGTGCCGCGGCTGGCGAAGAGGGGTTGGCGCGGAGCGGCGTCGTCCGTCTGCCAGCCCCACGCCATCGGACTCGCCAGGCTGCTCACCATCAGGGTGACCAGAGCTGCGGTGGCGTTTGCATGGGGCATGGCGGCGGGCGGTGCGGATGAGGCGTGGGTTCCAGGACGCTAGGCGGGGCGAGCGGGCCTCCTGTAACTAGGATCGGAGGTTCCACTGTCGCCCGTGCCCCAGGGCCCGCCGTGGCGCCGGTGCTCAGAACCACTCTCCCCGCACCCCTTCCGGAACTCCTCTGGACATGCCCCAGTTTTCCCGCCCTGTTTGGCCCCACTGCGACAGCCCGGCTCCGGCCGCTGTGGCCGGCGAGAAAGACGCCTGCGGTGTGGGTTTTCTGGCGAGTCTGAAAGGGGAGGCCAGCCACTGGGTGCTGGAGCAGGCGCTGCGCGGTCTGGGCTGCATGGAGCACCGCGGCGGCTGCGGCGGCGATGGCGATTCCGGCGACGGCTCCGGCGTGCTCTGCGGCATCCCCTGGTCGCTCCTGGATTCCGTGTGGCCGGATGCGGCTGCCGCCGCCGGGCAGGCCCGGGGCCTGGGGATGGTGTTCCTGCCCGCCGATGGGGCCCGGCGCGAGGAGGCCCGAGCCTTCTGCGCCGAAGAGGCCGAGCGGCTGGGGCTGCGAAGCCTGGGCTGGCGGGTGGTGCCGGTGGACCCGGCCGTGCTGGGCCCGATGGCCCTGGGCACCGCCCCGGTGATCGAGCAGTGGCTGCTGGGCGCTGAGGAGGCTGGCGATGCCCTGGAGGGGCTGCTGTTCCGCCTGCGCCGCCGCTGCGGCGACCGGGCCAGGGCGGCCTGGGGCGCTGCCGCCGGCGACCTCTATTTCGCTTCCCTCAGCGGCCGCACCGTTGTTTACAAGGGCATGGTGCGCTCGGAGGTGCTGGCGCGCTTCTACGCCGACCTGCGCGACCCGCGCTTCGCCGTGACCTTCGCGGTGTACCACCGCCGCTTCAGCACCAACACCCTGCCGCGCTGGCCCCTGGCCCAGCCGATGCGGTTGCTCGGCCACAACGGCGAGATCAACACCCTGCTGGGCAACCTGAACTGGGCGCGGGCCTCGGAGGCCAGCCTGGATGCGGTGTGGGGCGACGCAGCTGCCGACCTCAAGCCGGTGGTGAATCCGGCCTTCAGCGATTCGGCCAACCTCGACGCCACCCTGGAGTTGCTGGTGCGCAGCGGCCGGCCGATCACCGAGAGCCTGCTCACCCTGGTGCCGGAGGCCTTCCGCGACCAGCCCGAGCTGGCCGACAAGCCTGACGTTCAGGCGTTCTATGAGTATTCGGCCTGCACCCAGGAGCCCTGGGATGGCCCGGCCCTGCTGGTGTTCGCCGATGGCCGCAGCGTCGGCGCCACCCTGGATCGCAATGGCCTGCGCCCTGCCCGCTACTGCATCACCAGCGACGGCTATGTGGTGATGGGCTCGGAGACCGGCGTGGCCGAGCTGGAGGAGAGCCGCATCGTGGAGAAGGGGCGTCTCGGCCCTGGCCAGATGCTGGCGGTGGATCTGGAGCAGGGTCGCCTGCTGCACAACTGGGAGGTGAAGCAGGAGGTGGCCGCGCGCCATCCCTACGCCGCCTGGCTGGCGGAGCACCGCCGCCAGCTGGCCCCCCAGCCCTGGACCCGGGAGCGCCAGCTGGGCGATCTGGAGCTGCTGCAGCGGCAGACGGCCTTCGGCTTCACGGCGGAAGACTTCGATCTGGTGATCGAGGACATGGCCGGCGCCGGCAAGGAGCCCACGTACTGCATGGGCGATGACATCCCCCTGGCGGTGCTCTCGGATAAGCCCCACCTGCTCTACGACTACTTCAAGCAGCGCTTCGCCCAGGTCACCAACCCGCCGATCGATCCGCTGCGCGAGAAGCTGGTGATGAGCCTGGAGATGCACCTGGGCCAGCGGGGGTCGGCCCTGCGTCCGGAGGCCTCGGCCGCCGCCGTGCTGCACCTCGACAGTCCGATTCTCAACGAGGCGGAACTGGCCGCCCTCGCAGAGCAGGGGCTTCCCCTGAGCACCCTCTCCACCCTGGTGCCGATCACCGATGGGCCTGCCGCCTTCAGCGCCGCCCTCGATCGCCTGCGCGGTGAGGCCGAGGTCGCGGTGCGCGCCGGCAGCCAGATCCTGGTGCTCTCCGACCGGGCCGGTGCGGAGGCTGGGATCGGCGCCACCACCACCACGCTGCCGCCCCTGCTGGCGGTGGGCGCGGTGCACCACCACCTGCTCAACCTCGGCCTGCGCCTGCAGACCTCCCTGGTGGTGGACACGGCCCAGTGCTGGAGCACCCACCATGTGGCCTGCCTGATCGGCTATGGCGCCAGCGCCGTGTGCCCCTGGCTCACCTGGGAGACGGCGCGCCACTGGCTGGCCCAGCCCAAGGTGCAGACCAACATCGAGCGCGGCAAGCTGCCCGCCCTCACGCCCGATCAGGTGCAGGCCAACGTGCGCAAGGCCCTGGAGGACGGACTGCGCAAGATTCTTTCGAAGATCGGCATCTCGCTGCTGGCCAGCTACCACGGCGCCCAGATCTTCGAGGCGATCGGCATCGGCGCCGACCTGATCGAGATCGCCTTCAAGGGCACCACCAGCCGGGTGGCGGGCCTGAGCCTGGCGGAGCTGGCCAGCGAAACCCTCAGCTTCCACACCAAGGCCTTCCCCGAGCTCAACCGCAGCAAGCTCGAGTTCATGGGCTTCGTGCAGTACCGCACCGGTGGGGAGTACCACCTCAACAGCCCGGAGATGGCCAAGGCCCTGCACGCCGCCGTGGCGGCCGGCCCGGGCTACGACCACTTCTCCACCTATAAAACCCTGCTGGAAAACCGGCCGGTCACGGCCCTGCGCGACCTGCTCGAGCTGAAGCCCGCCCCCGCGCCGCTGCCCCTGGATCAGGTGGAGAGCGTGGAGAGCATCTGCAGCCGCTTCTGCACCGGCGGCATGAGCCTGGGGGCCCTCTCCCGGGAGGCCCACGAGGTGCTGGCCGTGGCGATGAACCGCATCGGCGGCAAGAGCAACAGCGGCGAGGGCGGCGAAGACCCGGCCCGCTTCCACACCCTCAGCGACGTGGACGGCGAGGGGCGCTCGGCCACCCTGCCCACGATCAAGGGCCTGCGCAACGGCGACACCGCCTGCTCGGCGATCAAGCAGATCGCGTCGGGCCGCTTCGGCGTGACCCCCGAATACCTGCGCAGCGGCCGCCAGCTGGAGATCAAGGTGGCCCAGGGGGCCAAGCCGGGCGAGGGCGGCCAGCTGCCCGGGCCCAAGGTGGACCCCTACATCGCCTGGCTGCGCAACAGCAAGGCCGGCGTGCCGCTGATCTCGCCGCCGCCCCACCACGACATCTATTCGATCGAGGACCTGGCCCAGCTGATCCACG
>JBBASN010000134.1:0-4391 GCA_040399225.1 Prochlorococcaceae cyanobacterium
GCTGGAGGGGTCAGTCCAACAGCCATGCCGATGACCGTCCATCCCAGCGTGGCTGGCCCCTTCCTGGTGCTGCTGGTGCTCGCCCACCTGCAGGCGGTGGCGGTGGCCTGGGGGCTGGCGCTGGCCTCCGCCCGCCAGCGGCCCGCCGGCGGCAGGGGCTGCCTGGTGCTGGGCTTCGCCGCCTTCGGGCTGGCGGCGCTGGCGGAAACCCTCGACCACACCACCACCCGCTGGCTGTACGTGAACCACACCAGCAGCTGGAACGGCCTGTTCTTCTCGGCCCTGGCGGCGGGCATCGCCCTGCTGGCCGCGGCGGTCAGCACGAACCGGGGCCTGCGGGCGTTGCTGCTCGCCCTGGTGCTGGCGGGCGCGGCCGGCTACGCGGTCTTCGGCAAGGGGGCGGCGATCGCCAGCCAGAGCCTGCTGTTGCTGGTGATGCTGCGGCTGTGGTGGCGCAGCTTCCACGATCCACTGCTGTGGCTGTATCCCCTGTTCACCGTGGGGCTCACCACCCTGTTCGGCGCCCTGCTCAACGCCAGCGGCGACCAGCTCTGGCACCTGTTCATCGGCCCGGCCGGCTCCCTCAGCCTGCTGGTGCTGCACGCCATCCTGCGGCGGGCCGCGCAAACCCCGAGGTCGCCGCTCGCGTTTTAGCCGCCACACCGGCCAGGTAGTGCACCCTTGCCACCCCCGCCAGGGTCGGGACCATGGGCTGTTGTTTCGCTGGGGTGTGGCGGTTCAGCCCCGCCAGCGCCCTCCCCGCCATGGCTCCCCTGGTTGTGTTCCGCGATGGCCTCAAGCGTGAGTTTGCGCTGCTGCCTGAAGGGATCGCCTGCGACACCTACATCGACCGGTACCAGCGGCCGGTGCACGTGCTGCTGGATGCCGCCAGCGAGCGCCTGCTGCTCAGCAGCCAGCCCCGCCGCCGTGCCCCCCGGCGCCGCACCCAGGTCCCTGGCCATCGGCAGGCGGCAGCCTGAGGGTGGGTCAGCGGCAAGCCACCGCAGCCGTGAGCTGATCCAGGAGGTTGGCAATCAAGCGCTCTCCCTGGCGAGCCACCTCAGCAGCCCAGCACGCGGCATCGGCCCGGATCCGCTCCACCCCGCCAGGGCCCAGGGCGCCCAGCACGTAGTCGCGGTCGTCCTGCAGCCACAGCTCCAGCTGATCGGGCCGCACCTCCACATGGAACTGCAACCCCACCGCCCGGGCGCCGATGCGGAAGGCCTGCTCGCGGCAGTGCAGGCTGCTGGCCAGCAGTTGGGCGGCGGGCGGCAGCACGCAGCGGTCGCCGTGCCAGTGCAGCACCAGCTGGCTGGTGGCCAGCCCGTGCAGCAGCAGGGCAACGGCCGGATCATGATCCGGGTGCACACACCAGCTGATGGCGCCGTAGCCCACCTCCCGCAGGGGCCGGGGCGGCTCGCCCACCTGCAGGGGAATGGCCGTACCCCCGGCCGCCAGGGCCAGCAGCTGGGCCCCCAGGCACACGCCGATCAGCGGCTGCTGCTGGGCAAGCGCCTGGCGGAGCAGCTCCACTTCCGCCGCCAGCCAGGGGTAGGCCGGGTCTCCTATGTCCGCCACCCCCATCGGCCCGCCCAGCACCAGCAGCAGGTCGTCGGGCTCCAGGTGGGGCAAGGGCTCGCCCAGGTCGAGCCGCACGATCCGGATCGGCCAGCCGCGGTGAGCCGCCTCCAGCGCAAACAGGCCCGGCCCCTCCCGCTGCAGGTGCTGGAGCACCACCAGGCGGGTCATGGCACGGCGCCCTCTTGCACGGGCTCCACCACCACCGCCGCACCCTTCAATTCCGGCTGCTTTGAGATCGGACAGGCCAGTTCGTGCATCAGCCGGTTGGCTTCGCAGGCCAGCTCCCTCTGGGACGCGCCCCAGTGCATCGGCAGGAACACGGTGCCGGGCCGGATGCGCTCGGTGAGCTGCACCTTCACGCTCAGGTCGCCCCGGCGGGAGCGCACCCGCGCCTGCCCCCCCTCCACCAGGCCGGCGCGGGCGGCATCGTGGGGATGCACCTGCAGCAGGGGTTCGGGGTGGGCCTTGGCGACACGGGCCACGTGGGCTGTGCGGGTCATGGTGTGCCAGTGGCCCAGCACCCGGCCCACGGTGAGCACCAGGGGGTAGGCGGCATCGGGGGGCTCGGCCAGCCCCAGCGGCGGATCGGCCCAGAGGCGGGCCCGGCCGGAGGGGGTGGGGAAGTGGTGGTCGGTGTAGAGCCGCGCCTGGCCGGCACCCGGTTGGGTGGTGACGGGGAAGGGCCACTGCTGGGGGCCGTGGTCGGCCAGGAGCTGGTGGCTGAGGCCGCTGCTGTCGCACAGCCGGCCGGCAGTGAGGGCCACGAACTCGGCGTACACCTCGGCCGCCGAGCCGTAGCTGAACTGCTCCGCAAACCCCAGCCGCCGGCCCAGCTCGGCGAAGATCGCCCAGTCGGGCCGGGCCTCGCCCGGGGGCTGGCGGAAGGCGCGGCAGAGGGTGACGCGGCGCTCGGAGTTCACCATCACCCCCTCCTTCTCGCTCCACTGGGCCGCCGGCAGCAGCAGGTGGGCCACCGCTTCGGTTTCGGTGCCGGCGTAGGCCTCACTCAGCACCACCAGCGGGCAGTTCGCCACCGCCGCCTTCACGCGGTCGAGGCTGGGCATGCTCACCAGCGGATTGGTGGCGGCCACCCACCAGAGGTCGAGCTCACCGCGCTCCATCGCCTCGATCTGCTGCCACACCGCCAGGCCGGGCTCCGGCGCGATCGAGCCGGCGGCCAAGCCCCAGTGGCGCTCCACCGCAGCCCGGTGCTCCGGGATGGCCACGGCGCGGTAACCCGGCAGCAGCTGGGCCAGGCCGCCCACCTCACGGCCGCCCATGGCGTTGGGCTGGCCGGTGAGCGAGAAGGGCCCGGCGCCGGGTTTCCCGATCTGGCCGCTCACCAGGTGCAGGTTGCAGATCCCGGCCACGGTGGCGCTGCCCTCGCGGCTCTGGTTCACTCCCATCGACCAGAGGCTGAGCACCGCGGGGGCCTCGCACCACCAGGCGGCCAGCTGGCGCAGGTCGGCCTCGGCGATGCCGCACACCGCCGCCGCCCGCGCCGGCGTCCAGGCACGCCAAAGCACCTCCAGCTCCGCGAAACCCTCGGTGTGGGCTGCCACGAACGCCTGATCCACACCGCCGCGTTCCAGCAACAGGTGACCGAGGCCGCAGAGCAGGGCCAGGTCGCTGCCGGGGGCGATCGCCAGGTGCAGATCGGCGGCATCGCTGGTGGCGGTGGCCCGCGGGTCCACCACCACCAGGCGAGGCCCCTGGCCCTTGCGGCGGCGCTTCAGCAGCCGCTGGAACAGCACTGGATGACACTCGGCGGTGTTGGTGCCGATCAGCAGCACCAGGTCGGCCAGGTCGAGGTCGTCGTAGCAACAGGGCGGGCCGTCGGAGCCCAGGCTGCGGGCGTAACCCGCCACCGCCGAGCTCATGCACAGCCGCGAGTTGGCATCGAAGTTGTTGCTGCCCAGGGCGCCCTTGAGCAACTTGTTGGCCGCGTAGTAGTCCTCACAGAGGAACTGGCCGGAGCCGTAGATCGCCAGCGCCTGGGGCCCCTTGGTGGCCAGGGTGGCCTGGATGCGCTCCACCAGGAGGGTGAAGGCCCGCTCCCAGCTGATCGCCGCGAAGGGCTGGTCGGTGCGCGCCCGCCACAGGGGCCTGGTGAGCCTGTTGCGATCCAGGGTTTCGCCCACGGTGGCGCCCTTCACGCACACCTGGCCGTGGGAGGAGGGGTGGTGGCGGTCGCCGCGGGCGGTCCACTGGCCCTCGGGGTCTGCGGCAGCCGACTCGGGGGGAGCTTTGAGCTCCAGGCCGCAGCCCACGCCGCAGTAGGGGCACTGGGCCCGGGCGGCCTGGCTGGAGGCGGAAGCGCTGACCATGGCGCCATTCGACCAAGCCGGGTGGCAGCCCAACGGTGGCGGTTGCTACCAGCAGACCGGTTGCGGCCAGGCCTGGGCCGAAACAGCGCTGAAATGGGTGTGAGCGACGCCACGTCCCCCTGACCACCCCCCTCGCCAGCACCTGCTTCGGCTTCGAGGCCGACTTCACCGGCGACCTGCGCTGCATCCCGATGGCGGTGCGGCGCAAGCTCGACCTGGCCGGCGTGAAGCTCAAGCTGCAGCACTGGAGCGAGCTGGCCGAGGCCGAGCGGGGCGAGCTGCTGGCCTGGGCCGACGACGGCGCCGCCATCGAGGCCCTGCGCGAGCACCTGCTGGCGCGCACCGCCTCCCTCAGCGCCGGCCAGGCCAAGGAGCTGCCCCGGCCCGGCGGCCACGAACCCTGGCAGCAGACCGGCCAGCTCCCCGAGGTGCTGGCCGCCTCCTGCGCCCAGCTGGGCCTGGAGCTGCGCAGCGACGGCTGGA
>JBBASN010000134.1:4491-5875 GCA_040399225.1 Prochlorococcaceae cyanobacterium
TCGATCGCCGACATGATGCCGTCGCCGAACTGCTCCTGGATCACGTCCTTGAGCGGCAGGCCATAAACCTGGAGGATCTCGTAGAAGCGGTAGAGCAGCGGGTCGGTGGGAATCACCGGATCGAGGGCTCCCTTCACGGGATAGGTGGTGAGGGCGGCGGCCAGGGCGGCGCGATCCTGCTCCGGGATCTGCAGGGCCTCCAGCAGGGCCTGGGCCTGATCAGCTGAAGCCGTGGCCTGGCCGTACAGCAGGCTGGCGGTCCACACCTCGTCCTGGCCCAGGCGGGCACCGAGATCGGCGAAGCTGAGGTCGCTGCGGCGCTTGGCGTCGAGCAGGGTTGCGCTGTGGGGAGACAGGGCCATGGAGCCATCGGAGCTGCGGCCGGACCCTATGGGGCAGCGGCGACCAGCCGGGCAGCCGTTGCTACAGCGGCCGACGCCAGCCCTTGCCCTGCCGCTGCGCGCCTGCCTGCTGAGCGGTGGCGCCAGCCGGCGCATGGGCCGCGACAAGGCCCTGCTGCCCCACCCCGAAGGCAGCACCTGGCTGGAGCGCACCCTGCTGCTGCTGGGCCAACTCGAAGCACCGATCACCCTGCTCAGTCGCCACCCGGCCCACCTGGCCCTGGCCCCAGCTCCGATCAGCGCCCTGGCCGAACCGCCCCCATGGGAGGGGCCCCTGCTGGCCCTGCACCGGCTAATGCAGTGCCACCCCGGGGAGCAGCTGCTGCTCTGCCCGGTGGACATGCCGGATCTGAGTCTGGACGCGCTGCAGACGCTGCTGGCTGCGGCAGCGGCAAGCCCGACCCGGCTGCACCTGGCCCACGACGGCGAGCGGCTGCAACCGCTGCTGGGCCTGTATCCGAGCAGCGCGGCAATCCGCGCCCACCTGGCCGGGACGGTTGAGCGCGGCGAACGGCGCCTGCAGAGCTGGCTGGCGACCCTGCCCGCCCGGGCGGTGCCGCTGGATCCCCGCGCCATCCGCAACGTGAACCGGCCGGAGGCCGATCAACCGGCCGCTGCGCCCTGAGCCTCCGCGCCGACACCGGCGGCAACGAGCACCGGCACCCGCTTGAAGGCCGGCGTGCCGCTCTCGGGATCCTTCTGCCCGCCCATCAGCACGTTGGCCTCGGGATAGAACATCAGCGCCGCGCCGCGGCGGATCGAACCGGGGATCAGCTCGATCTCCTCCAGTTGGCCCGCTTCGCCCTGCACGCGCACCCGCTGGTGGGCCACCAGGCCACTGGCTGCCAGATCCTCGGGGTTGATCAGCAGGGTGTGGCGGTGGGGCATGCCCCGGTAGCTGTCGCCCGGTTTGTACACCACCGTGTTGTGCTGGCCGTAGCTGCGGGCGGTGATCAGGCTGAGCACCAGGCCCCGCTCGCCGG
>JBBASN010000135.1:0-5765 GCA_040399225.1 Prochlorococcaceae cyanobacterium
TGCCACCAGCCACCCCAACTGGAGCATGGGCCGCAAGATCACGGTGGATTCCGCCTCGCTCATGAACAAGGGCCTGGAGGTGATCGAGGCCCACTACCTGTTCGGCCTCGATTACGACCACATCGAGATCGTGATCCACCCCCAATCGATCATCCACTCGATGGTGGAGCTGGCCGATTCCTCCGTGCTGGCCCAGCTCGGCTGGCCCGACATGAAGCTGCCGATCCTCTACTGCCTCAGCTGGCCCGAGCGGCTCACCACCCCCTGGCGCCGCCTCGATCTCACCGAAGTGGGCTCCCTCACCTTCCGCGCCCCGGACCCGGCCCGCTACCCCTGCATGGAGCTGGCCTACGCCGCCGGCCGCGCCGGCGGCACCATGCCCGCCGTCATGAACGCCGCCAACGAGCAGGCCGTGGCCCTCTTCCTCGAGGAGCAGGTGCATTTCCTCGATATTCCCCGCCTGATCGACGGCGTGTGCGACCGCCACAAGGGCGACTTCACCGCTGCTCCCTCCCTGGACGACGTGCTGGCCGTGGACGCCTGGAGCCGTGAAGCTGTGCGCGAGGCTGCAGCCCGCCTGAACGCCACGGTTCACGCCCAGGCCCCGGCGGCGCTGCCGGCCTGAACCAGTTGCCAATGGATTCGCCACCTTTCCCCCTGCCATCCCCTCAGGCCAACGCCGCGGGCCCGATCCCGGTGAGCCATCACCTGCTCCTCTGCGCCACCCCCAGCAAGGCCCTCTGCTGCCCCGATCCCGCCGTCGGCGCCGCCAGCTGGGACGCGCTCAAGCGTCTGGTGCGTGAACTGGGGCTGGAAGACCCCGCCCGTCCCGGCGGCATCGTGCTGCGCAGCAAGGCCGATTGCCTGCGCATCTGCACGGACGGCCCCGTGCTGCTGATCTGGCCCGCTGGGGTGGTGTACGGCGGCGTGACACCTGAGCGGATCGAGCGAATCCTGCGCGAGCATCTGTTGGGAGGGTGCCCCATTCCTGGCTGGATCGTGCGTGATTACAGCCTCCTTGAAAGCTCGGAGCGACGCTCGGCACATGATGGGCCCCATGGCAGGATCCCTGGAGGGCCCAACGGAATCGATAGATGGTGATGCTGCGTTCGCTGCTGGAGATCCCTGCCAAACATCAATCTCTGTTCGGCGAATCGGAGATGATTCCACCTCAGCTGCACATTATTGAGGAGGAAGCAAGCGTCATCCCATGCCACTTCAATATTCGCGAGAACAAGGACTGAGCCATCCGCTTCACCCAGGGAGTATTTAATGCCAATGGCGATCATATTGGGTCCTTGAGCGACATGCAGGGCAACCGCAAGCTCTTCTGCCCAGCTCCGCGTCTTGAAGATGCTGTTGGCTACGAACCAGCCAATGTGAAAGGACACAAAATCATGCTCTATGGAGGCACCCTCTACGAACATTTTGGCGACATGCTTGTTGAGACATGCCGTGCCTATCAACTGCTGCGTCTTTTTCGCCACAGCAAGGAACCAATTTAGTTTCATTACGGAGCACCACGATCAGCCCGCAGTCTCCGCGCCGCCACCACTGAAGAGTGGCTGAAATGCCAGGGCCTCGCCGAGCGCTTTCAGCTGATCCGCCGGCCCATGCGAGCCAAACGACTGGTGTCATGTCCTCAGATCTACCGTGACCTGAAATTCATCAGCGAGGACTATGCGCCTGCAGCGAGAGCTGCACTGCACCCAAAATTGCGTCGCCAACTGGCAGCGCTCGCCCCCGAGGGCAAGCGAATCGCCTACCTATCGAGGCATAAACTGGCAAACGGAACCAGCAAGTTTATTCAGGAAGGTGAACTGGTTGAACAGCTCCGTACAATCTCAAGAGTTGACATCATCTGCCCTGAAGAACTGAATTTCGAAGAGAAGCTGTCCCTGTGGCATAGCCATGCTTACATCGTCGGATTTCCCCAGTGATGCCTGATGCTCAAGCCTTTTGTTCCCCATGAAGATCCAGGACAGATCGCACGCATGGTTTTCCTTGTAGCAGGCCCCAAATGCCTGCCCAGTACGTGGCTCAATGTGGAGAAAGTCTGTCACTTCGGCGATTTCTACCTCGACTGCCACGGCCAACCCGAGCACGACCCCGACCCCAACACCTCTGGCTTCACCCGGGCCAATTCCATCGATGTGCCCCGAATTGTGAAATCCATTCGTGAATTGGCGGCCTCGCTGGCCTAACTGTCATGGGCAAGCTCAGATCAGCAATGCTCATGGGCAGCTGTTGAGCGTGCCTTGAACCAACCCGCCACCCAGCGGTCGGCCCAGCTGGTCTTTCCCCTCCGTACCCCCCGATCGACGGCGTGAAATCCGTTGTGGCCACCTTGGCTCGGCAGGCAGAGATCCAGCCATGGCGGAGCCAGCGTCTGCAGAGTCAGAACGGAGGAAGCGGGCACCCACGGATCATCCAGGGCGTGGACCAGCAAGGTGGGCGGGAGGCAAGCGCCGTTGAGCAGCGCCATCAGCGGGGAAGCCTGGAGGTAGTAGTGGTCCACCGTGGGATGGCCCCAGCGCGGTGCGGTCACAGCCGCATCAAACTGGCGTATCGACCGCAGCGTGTGCAACGGCACAGTGAAGGTCTGGGCCTGGCGGTCAGCGAGGGTCTGGCGGATCAACCCCCGCAGCAGCACTCTCTGGTACAGGCGGTTCCGTGGCGCGTCGATCTGCTGGGCGCAAGCGCCCAGATCCAGGGGGCTGCTGACGCAGGCCAGGGCGTCGAGGCCATCAGGCTGCTCCAGCAAAGCGTTGAGCAGCACCGTTCCGCCCAGGGAGAGTCCTGCACCCAGCAGGGGCAATCCGGCGGCCCGCAAGCGCGCCGCCGCCAGCACCGGCAGCAGGTCACGGTTACAGGCCGCCGCGTAGGTGCCCGTGGCCAGTCCCCGACCTTCACCGGCACCGCGCAGGTTGAGGCGCCACACCCCAAAGCCCTGCTCCTGCAGGGTCCAGGCCAGACGCCGCACCCCCGGCCTGCCGCTGCTACCCCCCAACCCATGCACCAACAGCACCCAGGCCCGGGGCTGAGATTTCACAGGCCGGTCTTCCAGAAGCAGCAGACTGCCACCGGTGGGGAGAGAAACAGTCCAGGGCCTGCCCCGATCGGCGGGCAGCCGGTCGGGATGCACGGTGTCACGGATGGTCTGCAGGTCCGGCCCAATCCAGGGCCAGCGCTGCCGAAAAGGCGGAGGAGGCCATTCGAGGCAGGGTGGCATGCCGGCTTTCAGCGGGCCATCAAGCGGCGCTGCGCAGTTCGGACACCAGCGACTGCAGCACCGCCTTGGCATCACCGAACACCATGGCCGTCTGGGGCAGCTCGAACAGGGCGTTGCGGATGCCCGCGTAACCGGCGCCCAGGGAGCGCTTCACCACGAAAACCTGGCGGGAGCGGTCCACCTCAAGCACGGGCATGCCGTACAGAGGGCTGGCTGGGTCGTTCTTGGCGTCCGGATTCACCACATCATTGGCCCCCAGCACGATCACCACGTCGGTGCGCGGAAACTCAGGGTTGATGGTGTCCATCTCGGCCAGCTGCTCGTAGGGCACATCGGCCTCGGCCAGCAGCACGTTCATGTGGCCCGGCATGCGGCCGGCCACGGGGTGGATGGCGTAGCTCACCTCCGCCCCCTTGGCCTCCAGGAGCTTGGCCAGCTCGCGCAGGGCGTGCTGGGCCTGGGCCACGGCCAGGCCGTAGCCAGGCACAAACACCACGCGCTCGGCTCCCTCCAGCGCCAGGGCGCATTCCTCGGCGCTGCAGCTGGTGATGCGGGTGTAGCCGGCCTCATCGCCGCCACCGCCCACGTGTCCTGCAGGAGTGCCACCCAGGGCGCCGCCGAAGAGCACATTCAGCAGCGAGCGGTTCATCGCCGTACACATCACCTGGGTGAGGATCAGGCCGGCGGCGCCCACCATGGCGCCCGCGACGATCAGCAGCGGACTGCCCACCACAAAGCCGGCCGCGGCGGCGGCCACCCCCGAGTAGCTGTTCAGCAGGGAGATCACCACGGGCATGTCGGCCCCTCCGATCGAGAGGGTGACGCCGATGCCAAGCAGGGTGGACGCGCCAACCAGGATCCAGAGGGCCTCTCCTGCCGGATTCCCGGGCAGCGCGATCGCTGCCACCAGCGCCGCCACCGCCAGGGCGATGTTGAGGCCATGGCGCACCTGGCCCTGGGTCCAGCCAGGGGTGCCGATCCACCCCTGCAGCTTGCCCATTGCCACAACGGAACCACTGAACGTGATCGCGCCCACGAACACCGACACCACGATCGAGATCGCCTCCACCAGACCACCGGGCTCCTGGAACAGGGCCACCCCCAGGGCCACGAGCAGGGACGCCATGCCTCCACAACCGTTGAACAGGGCCACCGTCTCCGGCATCGCCGTCATCGGCACGCGCTGGGCGGTGAGCAGGCCAGCCAGGCCACCGAGGGCGGTGCCGATGGCAATCCACAGCCAGGCTGCAGCGGTAAGCGGCGACTGAATCAGCAGGCCGAGCACGGCCAGGCCCATGGCCAGGGCAGCTAGGCCATTGGCCGAGCGGGCTGAGCGCACCTTGGAGAGTCCCTTGAGCCCCAGCGCCAGCAGCAGCACTGCCAGAAGATCAATCGCCCAGCCAAGGGCCACGTCAACAGTCATCAGGAGTCGTTCCGGGATGGGGATGGGGATTTGGCGGGCTTGCGGGAGAACATCGCCAGCATCCGGTCGGTGACCAGAAAACCTCCCACCACGTTGAAGAGAGCAAAAGCGAGCGACGTCGAGCCGAGCACCAGCAGGGCGGTGTTGCCATCGGCCTGAAGGATGAGGGTGAGCGAGGCCAGCACGGTGATGCCACTGATGGCATTGGCGCCGCTCATCAGCGGCGTGTGCAGGGTGGGAGGAACCTTGCCGATCAGTTCCAGCCCAAGCAGGCTGCCCAGCAGCAGCACCCAGAGAGCCTGATTGAGATCGTTCATGCCGCCACCTCCAGCACCTTGGCCGCCGCCTCACCCAGCACGTCGGTGCGCAGACAGTCGCCGGCATGGGTGAACAGGCACCCCTGCACGATTGGATCCTCCTGGTTCAGTCCGATTCCCTCCTCCGTGGCCGGAGGGGTATCCAGCAGGTGCTCCAGCAAGGCAGCCAGATTGCGGGAATAGAGCGCACTGGCGTGCTGGGCCACGCTGCAGGGCAAGGCATCGGCGCCGATCAGGATCACCCCCTGGCGCTCCACCGTCTGGCCGGGCAGGGTGCCGGCGCAGTTGCCCCCCTGGGCCACCGCCAGATCCACCACCACCGAGCCAGGACGCAGGTGGTCGAGCATCGCCTCGCTGATCAGGCGCGGCGCCGGCCGGCCGGGCACCTGGGCCGTGCAGATCACCATGTCGGCGAGGGCCAGCTGTTCGCAGAGCTGCTGGCGCTGGGCCTCCAGGAAGGCCTCGCTGGCCGCCTGGGCATAGCCGCCCTGCTCGGCCGGGGCGGGCACCTGCTCCGGAGGCGCCAGGAAGCGACCCCCCAGGGATTCCACCTGCTCGCGGGCCGCCGGGCGCACATCGCTCACCGTCACCACCGCCCCCAGGCGCCGGGCCGTGGCCACCGCCTGCAGCCCGGCCACGCCGGCACCCAGGATCAGGGCCCGGGCCGGCTGGATCGTGCCGGCCGCGGTCATCAGCATGGGCACGTAGCGGTTGAGGGCCGCCGCGGCCAGCAGCACCGCCTTGTAGCCGGCGATGTTGGCCTGGGAGGAGAGCACATCCATGGTCTGGGCCC
>JBBASN010000136.1:0-5717 GCA_040399225.1 Prochlorococcaceae cyanobacterium
ACCCGAATGCCGCTGTGATGGCTGCGCGGGAGCCTTACGGGCAACAAACTCCTAGCGGCTGCGATCTGCTGGCTGTGCAGGCTCTGGGTTCAGCGGCCAGCCTGGATCTGGTCGCAGGCCCAGGCGGCGCTGGCCGGTGCCAGCAGCACGCCGTTGCGGTAGTGACCGCTCACCAGCAGCAGCCCCGGTTCCAGCTGCTCCAGCAGGGGCGCTGGCCGGCCCACGGGTCGGCAGCGCAGGCCCTGCCACTGGCGCACCACCTGGGCCCGCTCCAGCCAGGGGAGCTCTGCTGCTCCCCAGCTGCGCAGGTGGGCCAGGGCGGTGGCGCTGGGCTGATCCCCAGGCTCCAGGGTGGCTCCCAGCCAGAAGCGACGTCCCCCGGGCAGGTCAGGCCGCGGCACCAGGTTGATGCCGCGCCACACCACCGCTCCTGGCCAGGGGTGGTCCCCTTGCTCCCACGGCGGGGTTTCGGCCAGCTCCAGTTCCAGCGCCTGGCCGAGCACCGGCTCCATCGGCACCTGGTGGCCCAGGCCGGCCAGCAGGCCTGCGCTGGCCACCCCCGCGCTCAGCACCAGCCAGCTGGCCTGCCGGTTGCTGCCGCTCTGGCAGTGCACCTGCCAGTCGCTGCCCCGGCGCTCCAGGGCCCTGACCGTGTCCCGGCAGGTGCGCAGGCCTACGGCCCGGGCTTCGCACCAGAGGGCTCCCAACACGGCCCTGGGATCCAGCTGGCCATCGCCGGGTGACTGCAGACCCCCGAGGGCGGCGGCGGGCAGGGAGGGACGCAGCCCGCGCAGCCAGGGCAGCTCACGGCTGTGCAGGCTGATGCCCTGCCGCTGCCGCTGGGCCACCAGGCGTTGCTGGTGCTCCAGCTCCTCAGGGGTGGCGGCCAGCAGCAACAGCCCATCGCGGCGGTTCAGCCGGTGGCCGCGCTCCTGCAGGCGGATCAGCCACTGCTGCCAGAGCTGATGGCTCTGATGACGCAGGCGCCAGCCGCGGCCGCTGGAGCGGTGAAACACCTGGGCCATCAGCACGCCCAGGGCGGCCAGGCTGCCGTTGGATCGGTCGCAGGCCCTGGCGCTGGCCTGGTCCAGGTCGGGATCGATCAGCTCAACGGCCAGGCCCCGGTTGAGCAGCTCCCAGGCCACGGCCAGGCCCACCAGGCCTCCGCCCACGACCAGCACGGGCTGGGCGGCAGGGTTTGGCCTGGAGCCCGGGGCCGGATCAGATCTGCTTGAGATCTTCCTGCACCTGCTGGGGCAGGATCTGGGCGTACTTGCCGAAGCCGCTGGCCACGGCGATGTAGGCCTTGCGCAGCTTCTCTCCGTCCTGCAGGCGGGCTGCCTCATCCAGGTCGGCCAGGGCTGTCTTCAGTTGGCTGGCGAGCTTGGTGGCCTCGGGCTGGTCGGCCGGGAGCAGACGCTGGTTGATGTAGAGCATCTGGCGGCTCACCTCCTGCATCGGACCATGGATCAGGTTGCGGGTGAAGGTCCAGTCGCGCTGGTTCACCAGGGTGGCCAGTTCGGGCAGGCGGTTACGGGCCGCCAGGAAGCCCTCGGCCTGGCGCTCGATCACGGCGATGTCATCGGCGCTGAGGCTGGGGGGCTTGGCCTGGGCGCCGCTGCAGGCGGTGAGGCCGAAGCAGAGCACGGCGGCCAGGGCCAGCATCAGTAGCCGGCGCAGGGGCTGAATCAGGCTGGTGGGGCGGTTGGATGCCGGCAGGAGCGTGGCCATCGGGATCGGCGGCGGCGGGTTCTGGCGCTGACTTTATCGACGCTGCAGGCTGCAGGCCGCGGGCTTGTCGCCGCTTGCAATCCAGTGCGAGAAGCTGTGCTCCCCCGGCCGCGATCTGCCTCCCCCTGCAGCGGGTCCTCGGTGAGGCCAAGGTGGCTGGGCTGATGGGGCCGATTGCCGCTGAGGGCCGCACCGCCTCTTGCTCCCAGTCGCGACGTACGGCCTCCGATGGTCCCCTCCCCGACGACCACCGGGCTCTCTGGCGTTGATACGGCCTCAGCGATCACGCACGGGATCAGTGCCGACGCAATGCCGCTGACTGAGCTGATCCAGGTTCAGCAGGTGGTGGTCGGCTTTGGCTCCAGGTCAGGGGCTCGCCGTGAGCAGGGCCGGCTCGGGCCATGGAGCCCCGGAGGCGACAACACCTTCTACCAATTGGAACGTTTAAAAGTGTTAAGGGCTACATTGTAGGTCGCGCATTTTGACTAAAAATAGAAAATATAAATCTAAGTATAAGACATGTCAGATGCTCCCTCTTCTTCTTCTACTACTTTTGCTGCCAGTGTGGGTAGATCCAGCAGGGCATTCATTTCTACTAGCACAGATCGGGATTGGTTTCGCATCTCACTTAACCCTAAGTTCTCTTACTCATTTCGGGTAGCAAGTAGCGGTAGTCTTGATCCAATTATCAATGTGAGGAACAGAAGAGGACGGTCGCTCGCATTTAATGATGATCAATCAACCTCAACTCGCGATTCCCTGATCAATTTTAGGCCTAGACGTGCCGGCATCTATTATCTAGACGTAGGCAGTTATGGGTCAACGACAGGAGAGTACATCCTGTCGGTTAGTCGTGCGTCTACAGCGGTCACTCCGTCACCTGGTTCGGTTCGGCCCCCCTCACAAGTTCCACAACCACTGCCAGCACCCCCAACTCGGCAGCCTGTTCAAACACTGCCAGCACCCATTCCTCCACAGTCTATTCAAACAGAGCCAAGTCAAGGAAGTCGGGAATGGTACGAGTGGGCCCTCAGAAACGGTATCGGAACATCCAGGCCCGGTCAAGATTTGACGGGGATTTACAGAGGACCCACCATTTTCTCGAATCCACTTGGCGTGGATCTCTAACCTACCTATTGTTGTGGGTGTCGTTGACAAAGTGCCGATTTTTTGATTTTCCTTGATCAGGAGAAATTGCTTTAGTTATCAAATACAAGGCGTCGCTATCCGTGATTTGATTTCTGATTTCTGATCTGACTGGAGTATTGTTGTAGCTTTATCCGGCCACTCCAAATCACTTAGCTTCGGTGACGTTAGCTGTCATCAGGCGACTGATTTCTGTAGTTCTATGGGTAATAATGCGCTCCTTTGGAAGGTGAAGTAAAATCGTCGTTCCACAATAATGCCAAAGCTCTGTTTCGCGATCGTATCTCTTCGTGACCACTTTTATTGTTTTGTGCTTGGTTTGTATGGAGTTAAACTCGCTAGGAGTCTGAAGCTGGTTGAGTGAAGGAGTGCCTGCAATCAGCAATGAGCTGATCTCAGGGGCTTCCGTCGTTATAGAAATGGGTTCGAAGTCTGTTGTGCTGTTGTAAAAAGGTATGCCTAATCTGAACGCAGCTTCCGATTCTAAGTTGTGCTTGTGATTCTGCTGGAGATTCTTGTCCTCGCCTGAGGGCTTCTTGCAACAGCGATAGAGTCTGCGCCATCGCCTGATCGGGTTTCTGCCCTAGATCAATGTGCTGCAGGCTGCATCG
Organism: Prochlorococcaceae cyanobacterium; assembly: GCA_040399225.1. Classification (GTDB taxonomy): domain Bacteria; phylum Cyanobacteriota; class Cyanobacteriia; order PCC-6307; family Cyanobiaceae; genus NIES-981. The sequence goes on from JBBASN010000136.1 coordinate 3,489, forward strand.
GGCTGACCTTCAGTGGCATTCTCGCTGCTGGTTCTGCGTTTGCAATCTGTGCTCCATTTGTCTATGCAAACCTGGCTTCGCCGGCGGTGCAACCCGCATGAGGCCCTCTGTATTCTGCTGTTTCGCTGCATGAGCTGCTATCACTTCTTTGCCTTTCGTCTTTAGAGCGCTAACCAGGTGCGCTACCCTTGTAATCGAGTGGTCAACGCAAGGATTGCTCGCCTGTCAATGTCGAGGAGTGGCTGGCGCGCGATCAATAAGATGTGAGCTAATCGCGCTCGCCAAAGATGCATGTAGTGATTAAACCGCTCACCAATCGAGTTTTCGTCTTCGGTATGTGTTGTGCAAAATGCTGTTCAGACGCGTCGGGTACCCCCTTTGATGTCCCCATCCCCATCCCCATCGAGCACCGCCCCTCCCGGCTCATGCGCCGCTCCCGGCACAGCCACCGCCATCCTGCAGGTGATCTGCCCGGACCGCCCCGCTCTGGTGAGCGAGCTCTCCGGCTGGGTGGCGGCCAATGGCGGCAACATCCGCCATGCCGATCACCACACCGACCTCGGTGCGGGCCTGTTCCTCAGCCGCATCGAGTGGGCCCTCGAGGGTTTCGGTCTGCCCCGCAGTGCGATCGCGCCGGCAGTGGCGGCCCTGGCCGAGCGCCTGGGGGGCGAGGGCCAGGTGCACTTCACCGATGAACTGCCGCGGGTGGCGATCTTCGTTAGCAAGCAGGATCACTGCCTGGTGGACTTGCTCTGGCGCACCCGCGCTGGCGAACTGCCGATGAGCGTGCCGCTGGTGGTGTCCAACCACCCGGATCTGGCTGAGCTGGCTGCGGGCTTTGGTGCCGCCTATGCCCATGTGCCGGTGACGGCTGCGGACAAGGAGACTGCGGAGCAGGAGCAGCTGCAGCTGCTGGCCGACCACCGGATCGAGCTGGTGGTGCTCGCCAAGTACATGCAGGTGCTGAGCCCCGCTTTCCTGGCGCAATTCCGTGGTCCGGGCATGCAGGGGCATCAGGTGATCAACATCCACCACTCCTTTCTGCCGGCCTTCAAGGGCGCCCAGCCCTATCACCGCGCCTGGGAGCGGGGGGTGAAGCTGATCGGCGCCACCGCCCACTACGTGACCGAGGAGCTGGACGGCGGCCCGATTATCGAGCAGTCCACCGTTTATGTGGGCCATCGCGATGAGGTGGAGGATCTGATCCGCAAGGGCCGCGACTGTGAGCGGCTGGCCCTGGCCCGGGCCCTGCGCCTGCATCTGAAGCGTCAGGTGATGGTGTATCGCGGGCGGACGGCGGTGTTCGAGTGAGGCCGCCGCGGTGGCCCCTTCATCAACCCTGGCCCAGGGCCTCGTGCTGGTGTTTCGCCAGGGTTCTTATCGGCAGGGGCCCCTCCAGGTGCTGCCACGGCAGAACGCGCTCCGGGCTCCAGTTTTCGTGGATCACCTCCTCCCACGGGGGCGGTGTGTGCGGGGTGGAGCCGAGGTCTTCCACCACCTTGCGGTAGGCCTGCTTCCAGCCGCCCAGGCTCTCGTGGCGGCCGCGGGCAGCGATGATCACTGGTGCCAGGCGGCGGTCGCTGCGGGAGAGCAAGGCCTGGATCACGCTCCAGCCGTAGCTCTCGGGCCTTAGCTCGATCCCCTTGGGCTTGAGGCGTTTGGCCAGCAGCTTGAGGCGCTTCTCGGCCTCGGGCCTGACCCCCTGCCATTGGAACGGTGTGTGGGCCTTGGGCACGAAGGTGCTCACCCCCAGGCTAAGGCGCAGCCCCGGCGTGGCTTTCTTCAGCGCGAGCAGCAGCTCCGCCGTGGCCTCCACATCGGCCTCGTCTTCTGTGGGCAGGCCCACCATCCCGTAGAGCTTCAGCCCCGTGAGGCCACCCTCCTTGGCGTAGCGGGCGGCGGTGTAGATCTCCTCGGTGGCGAGCTTCTTGTTCACCACCTGGCGCATGCGCTCGCTGCCGCTCTCGATGGCGATCGTGAGCGATTTGCTGCCCCGCTTGGCCAGGATCCGGCCCAGTTCCGCTGTCACCGTGGCGGCCCGCACCGAGCTCACGCTCACCCGGGTGCCGTCGAAGCGGTCTTGATCCAGCCAGGTGAGCAGGTCGGCGAACTGGGGGTGCTGGGTGACTGACGCCCCCAGCAGCCCCAGGCGCTGGGTGGCCGTCAGGCCCTTTTCCACCGCCGGGATCAGGCCGTCGTCGAGGGAGGGAGTGCGGAAGGGCAGGGTGA
>JBBASN010000137.1:0-5543 GCA_040399225.1 Prochlorococcaceae cyanobacterium
AGCTGCAGCAGCGAGGCGCCCATCTGGCGCTGCTGGGCCCGCACCTCCGGCGCCTCGCGCAGGGCCAGCAGCCAGCCATCGAGCTCCAGCACGGCCAGGTGCGGATCCTGGCCATTGCCCTGGCGCCAGCCGTTGAGCGCCTGGCGCAGCTCAGCGAGTGCAGCGGCCTCCAGGGTGAGGGTACCCCGCTCCAGTTCGGCCCGAAGCCACTGGCCCAGGGCAGCCCCATCGCAAAGGCGACCCTCCTGCACCAGCACCTCCAGCCCCTCGGAGTAGCTGAAGGCCCCCACCGGCAGCGCCGGACTCGCCAGCTGCAGCAAGCGCAGCCGCGACTCAGGGGCCATCGTGGTGCCCATGGGCGTGGGAATGGGCGTGGCCCTGCTCATAGGCCCCGGGTTCCGGCCGGAAGGGTGCCCGCAACCGCCGCAGCGCCAGGCCGCGGCGGGCGAGCAGGTCGGCCAGCACGCTGTCATTGAGCAGCAGCAGCCGATCGGCGTGAACCTCCATCGCCACGTGGCGGTTGCCCAGGTGATAGGCCGCCTGCAGCAGGGCCAGGCTGGTGGCGGCGCGGATCTCCAGCAGCTCCTCCTGGGCCGCCACCACCTCCACCGCCACGGGCTGGCACCCACCCGGCGCGGGCAGCAGCCACTCGCCGGGCCGCAGGGGCTCCTGGCGGGGGAGTTGCAGCAGCACCACCTGGCCGTCCTGGCAGACCCGGCGCCCCCGCAACTGGCTGCGCTCATGGGCCTGCAGGGGCAGGCGCCAGTGTTCGGCCAACCCCTCCGGTCTGCCCGGCTGGCGGAGTGTGAGCGGCAGCGCTTCAGAACAATCGTGCACCACGGCGGCAGGGTCTGATCAGGGGGAGGTGGTCTGGCCTGACAACAGCTCCTGAAGCTGGGGCCGGCCCAGCTGGGGGCGGAGCAGCAGGGGCAGGGGATCGCTGCCCATCCTCACCCCGCCGTCCGCCTGGGCAGGATGAAGGAGGGGCGGCGCTGTGGGCCGGGGCTGGCGCAGGTGGCGATCGAGGAAGGCCAGGCTCAGGGCCCGCAGGTCCCGCTGGGCCAAGGGCCGATCGGGACCGATCAGAAACCCCGGCAAAGGGGCATCCCCATTGAGGAATGACAGGTGGGTGCCGTTCCGCTGCAGCACCAGCAGGGACTCCGGCTGCCGGATCGCCGTGTAGGGCTCCAGCTGCTGGGAGACGGGCGGGGCGAACAGGTCGTGGCTGCCGGCGATCACCAGCAGGGGCACGGCCACCGCGGCCAGCGAGCTGGAGCTGAAGATCGGCGTGGTCACCGGGTTCACGGCCAGCGCCACCCGCACCCGGGGATCGCGGAAGTCCCGCCGTTCCAGCACCTGGCCCGGGGCCTGACACTGCCAGATCACCGCTGGATTGAGCACCACCCGTTGGGGGTCGGCAAGGGCGGTGCACTGCTGGCGCAGGTGGGTCCAATCCAGGGGGGCGCCGGCCAGGGCCACCACGGTGTAGCCCCCGAGCGACTGGCCCAACACCCCCACGGCATCGGTGTCCACCCGCTCGCCCCAGCGGCGCTTCACCTGGTCGATGAGTTCGCTGACGGTCTCGGGCTGGCCGGTCCAGGCGTTGGGATCGGGAATCGCCCCGGTGCCCTGGATCGCCGCCTTGATCGCGGCACCGCTGGTGTAGGGAAAGTCGAGGGCCGCCACCGCATAGCCATGGGAGGCCAGGTGCTCGCCCACGTAGAGCAGGGAGTTGAACTCGGTGTTCAGGCCGGGGGCCAGCACCACCAGGGGGAAGGGGCCCTGACCGTCAGGCAGCAGGGCCAGGGCCTCGATCGTGGCGCCGGCGCGGCTGACAAAGGTGAAGGGTTCGGCGTTGAAGCGGCCCGGGCCCGGCGCCGCCAGACCGGCCAGGCTGAACCCAGGGGCAGCCTGGCCGGCGCCGAGGGCCTCCAGGGCCGGGAAGAGCTGATTGTCGAGATTGAAGTCGTGGCTCAGCTGCCTGGCCAGCGAGAGCACCGCGCCGAGGTTCACCGCGAAGCTCGGCAGGGGATAGGCCTCCAGCACGTCGATCAATCCCACTCCAGCGTCGCCGGCCCGTGCCGCCGCCAGGATCAGGGCGGAAGACAGCGCAGGCCTGGCCACTGCCGGCGGCCGGTCGAGCACCTTCACCAGCTGCTGAAGGATGCGTTGCCCCAGGGCGGTGGAGAGGAAGTTGGCGACCATCACCGCCGTGACGGGTGCCCGCAGCTTGAGGGCCGTGCGCAGGCTGGCCAGCTGCTCGGGCTGCAGACGAGCGACCACCGGCCGCAGCTCGGAATCGACCTGGCCATCGCGAGCAAAGCGCGCCAGCGCCGCCACGGACACCGAGCGTTCCAGTTCCCCCAGCCGGGCCGTGACCCGCTGGGCGGCCAGCGACGGCAGTGCCGCCAGCACGAAGCTGGCCAGGGTGAGAGCCAGGGCCAGCGGCCTTGACCTGCAGCAACCCCCTCGGCCCATGGTGACGGCCCCACGCAGGCGTCACCCTAGGAAGGGTGCGGGATCGGACCGATGGTGGCGTCGCAGACGGAAGCAGGATCGGGCTGGGCGGCCCGGGCCTGGCTGGAGCTCGACCGCACCGGTCCCGACCGGCGCGTGCAACACCAGGGGGGGGCGAGCGCCCCGCTGAAGTGGCAGCGGGCCAGCCACCACGGCGACGGCTTCCTGGAGCTGCCGTTGCTGCACACCGCCGGCGGCCTGGTGGGGGGCGACCGGCTGGAGCTGGCGGTGCGCAGCCGCCACCAGGCCCGGGCCCTGCTCACCAGCGTGGCCGCCCAGAAGGTGTATGGATCGGTGGGGCGCTTCCGCAGCCAGCCCGGCGGGCGCTGGGCGCGCCAGCAGCTGCACTTTGACCTGGAGGGGGACAGCTGGCTGGAGTGGATGCCCCAGGAGCTGGTGCTGTACGCCGGTGCCCTGCTGGAGCAGCGGATCACGGTGCACCTGGCCGAGGGCGCCGGCTTTCTGGCCAGCGATGTGGTGCGCCTGGGCCGCAGCGCCGCCGGCGAAGATCTGGGCGAGGGCTGCTGGCGCTCGCGGCTGGAGATCTGCCGCCGGATCGGCAGCGGCAGGCGCTGGGAACTGGCCGATGCGGTAAGCCTGGGCAGGGAGACCATGGATGGGGAGCACGGCATGGCCGGCCTGCCGGTGTTCGGCAGCCTGGTGTGGATTGCGCCGCGCCAGCTGGAGGCCCCGGTTCGAGCAGCCGTGCTGGACCAGGCGCGCCGCGGCCGGGCAGACTTGGAAGGAACCATGGCCTGCGGCCTGCTGGAGTCAGGCCTGATCGCTCGCTACCGGGGACCCTCGAGCCAGGCTGCCCGCTTCTGGTTCACCCGGATCTGGGCCGCCGTGCGTCAGGCCGGCGGGCATCCCACCCCCCAGATCCCCCGGGTCTGGCCGTTCCAGGAACAACCGCTGAGGAGTTCGACCTGAACAAGCCGGGCGCCCCCATCCCTGCCACAGTTCCTGCATGCCTCGCGATTCATGCATCTCTCTCCCCAGGAAAAGGACAAGCTGCTGATCGTCACCGCCGCCCTGCTGGCGGAGCGGCGACTGAGCCGCGGCCTCAGGCTCAACCATCCCGAAGCCGTGGCCTGGCTGAGCTTCCAGGTGCTTGAGGGCGCCCGCGACGGCAAGAGCGTGGCGGCGCTGATGGCTGAGGGCAGCACCTGGCTCAGCCGCGACCAGGTGATGGAGGGAGTGCCCGAGCTGATCCCAGAGGTGCAGATCGAGGCGGTGTTCCCCGACGGCACCAAGCTCGTGACCCTGCACGACCCGATCCGCTGAGCCTGCCCAGCCCCCCGCTCCTCATCCACCGAGAGCTTCTCGCCATGCCCCCCCTGATTCCCGGCGAACTGCTGCCCGAGCCCGGCGAACTCGAGCTCAATGCCGGCCGGCCCGTCACCACCATCACCGTGGCCAACACGGGCGATCGGCCCGTGCAGGTGGGCTCCCACTTCCACTTCCATGAGGCCAACAGCGCCCTCCGGTTCGATCGCGACGCCGCCCGCGGCCAGCGACTCGACATCCCCGCCGGCACGGCGATCCGCTTCGAGCCCGGCGACAGCCGCGACGTGCAGCTGGTGCCCTTCGCCGGCGAGCGCCGCGTGTTCGGTTTCAACGGCCTGGTGAACGGCCCCCTCGATTAAGGCCCCAGCTCACTGCGACACCACCCCCTCCCATGCCCTACCGCATCTCCCGCCGCGCCTACGCCGAGACCTACGGCCCCACCACCGGCGACCGGCTGCGGCTGGCCGACACCGAGCTGATCCTGGAGGTGGAGCGCGACTTCACCGTCTATGGCGACGAGGTGAAGTTCGGCGGCGGCAAGGTGATCCGCGACGGCATGGGCCAGGCCCAGACCAGCCGCGCTGACGGCGCCGTGGACACGGTGATCACCAACGCCCTGATCCTCGATTGGTGGGGGATCGTGAAGGCTGACATCGGCCTGCGCGACGGCCGCATCTGCGCGATCGGCAAGGCGGGCAACCCCGACACCCAGGCGGGCGTGACGATCGTGGTGGGCCCCGGCACCGAGGCGATCGCCGGCGAGGGCCACATCGTCACCGCCGGCTCGATCGACACCCACGTGCACTTCATCTGCCCCCAGCAGATCGAAACCGCCCTGGCCAGTGGCGTCACCACCCTGCTCGGCGGCGGCACCGGCCCGGCCACCGGCACCAACGCCACCACCTGCACCCCCGGCGCCTTCCACCTGGCCCGCATGCTCCAGGCGGCCGAGGGGCTGCCGGTGAACCTGGGCTTCTACGGCAAGGGCAACGCCAGCACCCCCGAGGCGATCGAGGAGCAGGTGCGCGCCGGTGCCTGCGGCCTCAAGCTGCACGAAGACTGGGGCACCACCCCCGCGGCGATCGACTGCTGCCTCACGGTGGCCGACCAGCTCGATGTGCAGGTGTGCATCCACAGCGACACCCTCAACGAAGCGGGCTTCGTTGAGGACACGATCCGCGCCATCGGCGGCCGCACGATCCATACCTTCCACACCGAGGGGGCCGGCGGCGGCCACGCGCCGGACATCATCCGGATCTGCGGTGAGGCCAACGTGCTGCCCAGCAGCACCAACCCCACCCGCCCCTACACGGTGAACACCCTCGAGGAGCACCTCGACATGCTGATGGTGTGCCACCACCTCGATCCGAAGATCCCCGAGGACGTGGCCTTCGCCGAATCGCGCATCCGCCGCGAGACGATCGCGGCCGAGGACATCCTCCACGACCTGGGCGCCTTCTCGATCATCGCCAGCGACTCCCAGGCCATGGGCCGGGTGGGCGAGGTGATCACCCGCACCTTCCAGACCGCCCACAAGATGAAGGTGCAGCGCGGCCCCCTACCGGAAGATGCCGCTTCAGGTGGAGGGCGCAACGACAACACCCGCCTCAAGCGCTACATCGCCAAGACCACGATCAACCCGGCGATCGCCCACGGGCTCGACTCCCAGATCGGCTCGGTGGAAGTGGGCAAGCTGGCCGATCTGGTGCTGTGGAAGCCGGGATTCTTCGGCGTCAAGC